>NZ_OY764211.1:658333-987500 GCF_963668165.1 Marispirochaeta sp.
GCTCAATAAGCTCGTTATATGCATTAACAGCGTCATCTTCTGATTTCTGCTCCTCCAAACGGCCAAAAGAAAATATGGATCGGGGAGCCAGGGCTGTGTTTGGATACTCACTGGATATCCTGCGGTAGTTTTCCCGTGCCTTTTCTATTTCGCCGAGTTCTTCGAAGGCTGCGGCAGCATTATAAAGGGCGATGGGGGCAAGGTAACTCCGTTCATACTGTGCAGCAAGAGCAAGGTATTTCTCTGAAGAATTTGCCCACTCTTCATTTTTATAATAGAAATCTCCCATCATGAATAAGCCCCTTTGATGGGCGTACGTTCCTGAATAGTCCTTTTCGATTTCACTGAAGATTTGCTCTACATCTTCGCCGATGCTCCTGCGCTTTTCAGTAGCGGCATTATTCCATTGAGAATAGATTTCTTCAAACTCTATAAGACTCGCAATGGCTTTTTTACTTTTTGCCGATGATATGCCGTTCAGAATACCCAAAACAAGTAAAATAGTCAGTATCCCCGCCAGCGCGATGAGTAGAACTTTTTTCCTTTTCTGTATCCACTGAGCAATTCTGGCCCCTAGCTTCAGTTTTTCCTGATTTTCCATTTCAGTACTCCTCGTTTTCGTTGGTCATATTAATATTAAGCTCTTTTATGAGTCGTGATAAATAGGTTCTCTGTATCCCCAGCTCTCTTGCTGCGTGCTTTTGAACTCCACCGTTTTTCTTAAGGGTGTCCGCGACAAAATGCCGTTTGAACAGATTTATTGCTTCTTTTAAAGTCCTTCCCTGATACAAAACCGGGCTTTCGGCACCATCCTGCATAAGCATTAAATCGTCGGCTTGAAGTGTTTCATTAGCGGATAAAACGACTGCCCGTTCAATGACGTTCTGTAATTCCCGGACATTACCGGGCCATTCGTACCGCATTAAGATATCCATTGCTTCAGAAGAAAATCCGCTTATTCGCTTGTTCATCTCCCTACTGTACAATGTAAGGAAATGGTCGGCAAGTAAAGGAACATCTTCCTGACGATCCCTCAAAGGTGGTACCGTAATAGGCAAAACATTCAGCCGGTAATAAAGGTCCCGGCGGAAACTGTTGTTTTCGATGGATTTTGACAGATTCCGGTTTGTGGCAGCAATAATGCGAACGTCCGAACTCATTGGCTCCGAGGACCCTACCCGCTCAAAAATCCTACTCTGCAGTACCCGCAGTAGCTTAGCCTGCACATTTATGGGTACTTCCCCGATTTCATCAAGAAAAATTGTACCCCCATCGGCGAGTTCAAAACGTCCGCGCCGGTCCTGTGCAGCATCAGTGAATGCTCCTTTTACGTGACCGAAAAGCTCACTTTCAATGAGACTTTCAGGTAATGCGGC
The DNA here is from genome assembly GCF_963668165.1 of Marispirochaeta sp. NCBI lineage: Bacteria > Pseudomonadati > Spirochaetota > Spirochaetia > Spirochaetales > Spirochaetaceae > Marispirochaeta > Marispirochaeta sp. The sequence goes on from NZ_OY764211.1 coordinate 659,710, forward strand.
ACAATTCACACGAATAAAAGGTCCATTCCTGCGGTGGGAACTCTGGTGTATCTGCTCTGCTATCAACTCCTTACCAACGCCGCTCTCACCGGTAATTAAAACCGAACTGTCTGTTGCTGCTGCTTTATGGGCAATAGTCAGACAGTTGCAAATTGCCTCGCTATTGCCGACAAAGGTTGAATACTTCTTCTCATCAATCTGTCCGCGAAGAAATGAGACCTCGTTCTGAACCAACTGGAAACTCCTGGCATTCACAATAGCCAGAGCGGCCTGATTGGCAAAGATTTCCAGCCATTCCAGGTCTCCCTGTTCAAAAAGTTCTCCTTCGGTTTTGTTAATAATCTCTATTACCCCGACGCATTGCTCCTTTATCCGCATTGGAACTGCAAGGATTGATCTGGTAGCAAATCCAACCTGTTGGCTTATGTCAGCATAAAAACGGTCATCTTTCGCTACATCATTTACAATAAGACTGCGGTTATTCTGGGCTACCCAGCCGGCGATTCCTTCTCCAAGGTTCAGGGAATACTGCTGCACATCCGGCCCCTTTGAGCCCAGGGAAATCTCGAAATAGAGTTTGTTGTTTTCGGAGTTGAGCAGCAATAAAGAAGACGCCTCACCAGCGGTGAGGCGCGTCGCCGATTCCAGGATCCGTGTAAGCAGAGCTTTCGGGTCTGAATAATCAGAGTTTATGAGAGTATTAATCTCAATTAGTGTTTCGAATTTACCAGCATCAATATTTCGGCTGAGCATACCATAACTAAACTATGAATCGATACCTTTGTCTTTCAGAAAATCACCAAGGGTAAAGGTCGATTCCTCCTCTTCATCATGGATGTATTTCGCCATCTCTTTCCGCTGTTGTTTCTTTTTAAGATCGCGAATAGAGAGGCCGAGGCGCTGAGTGTTGGTATTGATTTCTATAACCGCAGCGGTAACAGGCTCGCCTTCCTTGAATACTGTTCCAAGATCTTCAACTGGTTCTTCTCCCGGACCGAAGCAGTGGGCACGCGGAATAAGGCCTTCGATATCACCCTGAACCCGTACAAAAACACCGAAATCAGTGATTCCGCTCACAGTACCTTCAATCCTGCTTCCCTTAGGATAGGCTGATTTCAAAGCCTGCCAGGGATCATCGGAAAGCTGCTTTACTCCAAGCCGTATACGACGTGCTTCCTTATCAAGCTCAATAACCGAAACCTCAATCTTCTCGCCTTCCTTCAGCATTGCCGAGGGATGACGGATTTTTTTGGTCCAGGAAAGGTCATCAACATGCAGAAAGCCGTCAATTCCCTCTTCTATCTCAAGAAAAGCCCCGGCATTAGTCAATTTCTTTACCTCGAGAGTCATCCGTTTACCAACAGGATACTGTTCTTCAATTGAGTCCCAGGGATTTGGCAGTACCTGCTTCAATCCAAGAGAAACTCTGCCGGCTTCAAGATCATAGTCCAGGATTTTAACCTCAACTTCGTCGCCAATAGCGAGAACCTCTTTCGGGTGCTTTATTCTTTTAACCCAGGACAGTTCAGAAACATGGGCCAAACCTTCAATCCCGTCCTCCAGTTCTATAAAAGCGCCGAAGTCAGCAAGTTTGGTCACCTTTCCCTTTACAACATCGTCAATGTGGTATTTATTTTCAAAAATGGTCCATGGATCGGGCGTCAGGTGTTTCAGAGAAAGATTGATCTTCTTCGATTCGGGATCAATCTTGATTACCTTGACCTTAACCAATTCATCTTTTTTTACGTAGTCTTTGGGACGAGATGCGTGTCCCCAGCTCATATCATTAATATGCAATAGTCCGTCGAAACCACCCAGATCAATAAAAGCGCCGAATGAAGTAAAGGATTTTGCCCGTCCTTCAACTTCATCGCCTTCCTGGATGTTGTTGAAAAATTCTTCCTTCTTGTTTTCAATCTCCCGTTCAAGCCAGGATCGGCGGGACAGTACGATTCGTGCGCGTTTCTCTTTCTGGAAGCGTTCAATCAAAAATTTTGACTTTGCGCCTACAAAGGTTTCAGGATCCTCTACACGACGAACATCTGTTTGACTCATGGGATTAAAAGCTGTAATTCCATAACCCAGATCAACTTCAAACCCGCCTTTTATGACCTTTGAGAAGGTTCCTTCCACAGGCTCCTGTTTCTCAGACGCCTCTTTAAGGACCCGCCAAAATGAAATCATATCTGCCCGTCGTTTAGAAACGACAACTTGTCCGCCCTTTCCCTCTTTGCTGACAAGGACAACGGATACCGTGTCGCCGATCGAGGGTTCCTGATCGAACTCTTCAGTCGGGATTTTACCTTCTGATTTGTACCCTACATCGACAAATACTTGCTCCGGACCAATCTCGATTACTGTACCTTCAACGAGCTGGCCCTCTTCCAATTCATCGAGGCTCTTGAGGTATTCTTCCTGGAGTTCGGACTGTATCATCTCTCCGCTGTTAGGCTCTCGATCACTCATGCTTCGACTCGGTCTCCTCGATATTTTAACGCTGCATCTCTTGAATTTTACGTACTACTTTGGCACAAACTTCTTCTATGGTCAAGCCCGAAGTATCGACATAAAGCGCATCTTCGGACCTTACAAGGCGACCCCATTCCTTGGAGCGGTCTATGGCATCCCGATTCCGGATTCCCTCAGCGATCTCTTCGAGGCTGAGCCCGCTCACTCCCTGGTCAAAACGACGTTTTGCCCGGACCTCCGGTGACGCATCGAGAAAAACCTTTAGATCAGCATCCGGAAACACCACGGTTGCAATGTCCCGGCCCTCGACAATTATGTCCCGGCGATGGGAAATTTCCCGCAAGCGCTGATTAACCCACTGCCTGACGCCGCGGAAGGAGGAAACCTGGGCAACCTGGGCATCAACTTTGTCGCTGTGAAGCTGGTGAGTAATATCTTTTCCCTTCAGATAGATCTGACCATCCTTATACGAAAAATCCATTGAAGCAGCGTAAGCTTCCACGACATTCTGCTGTGTCAGGTCAATTTGTTCACTCAGGGCACTATAGGTAACGGCACGGTAAAAATTCCCGGAGTTCAGGTAATGAAACCCCGTCTGTCTGGAAAGTTCACTGGAAATACTGCTTTTCCCGACACCCGCCGGTCCGTCTATCGCTATGACCATAAGGCCCCCTCGTTTTTATACCCAAGTTCTCTTAGATCCCGCTCTTTAAGCAGGCGGTATTCACCGGGAACCATTCCTTTCAATTTAACAGATCCAATCCGTACGCGATGCAGCTTTTTAACCCGTATTTTATGATGATGAAAGAGCCTGCGAATCTCGCGGTTTTTACCCTCTTTCAGAATAAGATAGGCCACCTTTTCGCCCACAATTTTATATGAACTGATGGACAGCTCCTCGTCTTCGATCCTTATTCCTCTTACAAAACTGTCCAGAAGTTCCGTTGACATCAGACGGGATACTTCCACCTGGTACTCCTTTTCGATACCGACAGCAGGGCTTGTTATAAAGCGGCTAAACTCCCCGTCATTGGTAAGAAACATGAGTCCCGATGAAAGATAATCCAGCCTGCCCACGTGGAAAAGTCGGAAAGGGAATTTTCCCTTGATTATATCCGCCACCGTTGTACGCCCCTCCGGATCTTTCAGCGAGGAAACCACGAACTTCGGCTTATACAGGGCGATATAAATAAACCTGCGGTCAGGGTAAACTTTTTTATGGTCGACTTCCACTGAATCGTTCAGGGAAACCTTTTCTCCCATACGGGTCACAACTTTTCCATTGACTCGGACGCGCCCCTGGCGGATCAGATCTTCAGACCCCCGTCGTGACGCAATCCCTGAGCGGGCAAGAAATACCTGTAACCGGATTTCGTTATCTTTTTTATCTGCCATCAAGTTCAAACCTGTCCTGATTCAATTCATCTAGTTTGGGGAGATCGGCGATACTGCGCAAACGGAACACCTTAAGGAACTCCTTGGTTGTTCCGTATTGGACCGGCCGTCCCGGGGCCTCTTTTTTACCCACCTCTTTAATAAGATTTCTTCCTAACAGAAGTTTTATCATGCCGTCAGCACTTACCCCGCGGATTCCTTCGATCTCACCCCGGGTAATCGGCTGTGAATAGGCAATAATGGAAAGAGTCTCCATGGCGGCGCGGGAAAGTTTGGCGTCGTTTTTTTTTCCATACCGTTCCTTAAGGTCGTCCCAGAGTTCCTCCTTGGGACTTAAAAGAAATCCTCCGCCTATTTCGCGCAAATCAAGACCGTGCTCCTGTTCGGCGTAATGCTCTTCTATAAACTTCAAGGAACCTTCCACAATGTCCTTGTCCAGGCGGCTGATTTTAGCAATGGTCTTGACATCTATGGGCTCAGACTCCAAAAACAATATGGCTTCGATTATCGCTGCTTCACGTTCCAGGGTCATATCCTCCCTGCTCCTCTTCGGTGTTTGTCGGGGTGCCGGGCTCCTCTTCGTACTCCATTTCCTCCCCGGTGTATTCATCGTCCTTACCTGCGTCAGGATGGCTGTAGATACGGATATCACCGAACATCCGGTTTTGATAAATAGAAATACGCTTAAGCTTTACCAGCTCAAGAATTGCCAGAAAAGCGCAGATTATCTCCATAATGGAGTTTTCTTTTATCACCAAATCAGTAAACAGGCAGTATTCTTGTTCATCAAGCAGTTCATTTACCAGGCTGATCTTTTCGTTAATTGAAACCTCTTCGTATAGATCGATAATCCGTTCCGATGAGATATTCGAAATAAGGGACGAAAAGGTTTTTAAGAGTTCCCAGACATCGATTTTATCCCACAAATCGTCCTTGTCGTCAAAGGGCAATATCCTCTGCTTCTTTTTCCTCTCTATGGCCCACTCGCTTTCACTTTCTTTATCCATCATTATTTCAGAAATCTTTTTGTACTTCTGATATTCGATCAGACGTTCAACAAGTTCCTGCCTGGGGTCCTCAAGTTCATCGTCAAAATCGACTTCCACGGGAAGCAACATGCGGGATTTTATATAAAGCAGTGTCGCCGCCATAACATAAAACTCGGTAATGTTATCCAGATTTACAGCTTCAGCGATATTCAGATATTCGAGATATTGTTCAGTTATCTCGGCTATTGGAATATCATAGATATTAATTTCCGATTTTTTTATGAGAAAAAGCAGAAGATCCAGGGGGCCCTCAAACTGATTCAGCTTGAAACGATAATGATCGTTACTGCTTTCGTTTGTTACCGTACTTGCTTCCATACCCTTCCGCGCGATCCTCCCACGACAAGGTAGTACTATAGTGGTTCAATGAGATGTAGTAAATACCCTGAGCTTCCAGACTTCTGGCATACTCCGCGTAAAAAATCCCGGTTCCCGGTTCCTTCAGTAACGGATCGAGCTCCAGCATCGGAACGAGCGCGAACTTTCTTTCTGTCATGCGGGGATGAGGGACAACCAGGTTTTCCCTGCTGATAATCTCATTTCCGTACAGAAGAATATCGATATCCAGGGTTCTGGGCCCTTTTGGTCTGTGTGGATCCCTCCGACGCCCGTGCTTCTTTTCAATAGCCTGGACAAGCATAAGCAGCTCCAGGGGACTTTTACGGGTCAGGCCGGTACACACGGCGTTCTGAAAAAGGGGCTGATTCTCATCGTCCCTGGGTAGTGTCCGATAGATGGATGACAAAACCATTTCTCTGAGAAAAGAACCTGTTTCCAGCGCAGCCTGTCTGATAGTAACTTCAGAATCACCGGAATTTGATCCAAGGCCCAGGTACACCCAGACCTCACCACCATACTCCTTTATATCGATCAAAAAAGCTCCGATTTCGGATCTTCTGCTGCTTCTACAGGCTGGCTATCTTTCTTTTCGACATCAGTTTTTTTCTTCTTGTCCGCTTTTTCAACAGTATCAGCCAGACTTGGGAACAACAGAATTCGCAGCTTCTTTTCGATATCCTCTGCTATGTCAGGATTATTCTCCAGGAAGAGCTTGGCGTTTTCCCTTCCCTGACCAATTCGCTCTTCACCAAAGGCATACCAACTGCCGCTTTTTTCGATAATATCGAACTTGAGAGCCGCATCCAGCAGACTTCCGGATGATGAAATTCCCTTTCCAAACATAATCTCAAGTTCCACCTTGCGGAAAGGAGGCGCCACTTTATTCTTTACAATCTTTACACGCACCCGGTTGCCAATGGCATCATCCGTCCCCTTGGCGATGGTTTCGATCTTTCTTACCTCTACCCGTACGGAGGAGTAGAACTTCAAGGCCTTTCCTCCGGTGGTGGTTTCAGGATTACCGAACATTACACCGATTTTCATGCGAATCTGATTGATAAAAATCAGGCAGGCATGGGATTTGGAGATGGTCGCGGTCAGTTTACGCAAGGCCTGGCTCATAAGCCGTGCCTGAAGTCCCATATGGGAATCTCCCATATCCCCCTCAATCTCCGCCTGCGGAGTAAGGGCTGCCACAGAGTCTACTACGATAATATCCACGGCACCTGAACGGACCAGGGATTCGGCAATTTCCAGCGCCTGCTCTCCCGTGTCGGGCTGAGACACCCACAGTTCATCGATATTAACCCCGAGATTTCGGGCGTAACCGGGATCCAGGGCATGTTCGGCATCAATAAACGCGGCGATCCCCCCTTTTTTCTGAGACTCCGCTATGGCATGCAGGGCCAGGGTCGTTTTGCCCGAAGATTCGGGACCATAAATCTCTATTACCCTGCCTTTCGGATATCCGCCGACCCCCAGGGCTGCATCAAGAAGAATGGATCCGGAAGGTATGGATTCGATCTGCAGGTCCTGCCGCTCCTTCCCAAGCTGCATAAGGGACCCCTTTCCAAACTGCTTCTCTATTTGCAGCCTGGCAGCTTCCAGGGCTTTCTGCTTCTCCTCGTTATTTGTCGGGGCGGGCCGTGTTTCAGGCATACTCTTTTTTGCCATTGTTGTCCTCCTGATAGTCGCTTACAAAAGAAGAACCGGGGAAAGTCTCTTTTGATTTCATGTAGATACTATAACCGTGCCAGATTGCAGTCAAGCTCAGGGTTTACATGCAGCGACCTAAACCTTTTCATAACTGAAGGCTTCGAATTTCGTAAACTTTGGTATGAAAGCTACCTTGATTGTTCCTACAGGACCGTTTCTCTGCTTGGCAACAATAAGCTCGGTTTCCACGTTATTAACGTCCTGGGTCCCCTCTTTTTCTCCCCGGTCGCGATGGAGAAACATGACAACGTCGGCATCCTGCTCAATGGAACCCGATTCCCGCAGGTCAGCCAGCGACGGGGCTTTTCCTTCTGATTGCCTGCCAACCTGGGAAAGACAGATAATTGGAATATCCAGCTCCCTGGCCAGAGACTTCAGAGAGCGTGAGGTTTCGGCAACCTGCTCGTGCCGGGGAACGTTGAATTTATTTTCCGGTTCAACCAGGCCAATATAGTCTACAAAGATAGCCTCCACCTTTTCCTGTTGCCGCATCCGCCGAGCCTGTGCCCGAAGGTCAAGCAACTTGATATTCGGGGAGTCATCTATAAACAAGGGCGCCTCGTAAATTCGCCCCGCAGCCTCTGTCAGTTTGTGAAAATCCGAGGGTTTAAGCATTCCAGTCCTCAGAATATCCGAGGCAATCCGTGCTTCTGCAGCCACAAGACGCTGCATAAGGGCCATATCTGACATTTCAAGGGTAAAAAAACCAATCGGTCTTTTGGAGCGTATTGCCATGTTGGATGCCATTGTCAGGGCCAGTGCAGTTTTTCCCACCGAGGGACGGGCTCCAATGACAATAAACTCGGATTTTTGAAAACCCGATGTCATCTTATCCAGATCTGCAAAACCGGAAGGGATTCCGGTAAAACTGTCCTTGGTATGATACAGCCTTTCTATAGCTTCGATGGTCCGTGCGATTACTTCACCGGCGGTTTTATAATGCCCGGTAGGATTCTCCTCGGCAATATCAAATATCCGGCGTTCCGCCTCTTCGATAATCTCCCGGGTTTGAATCGTATCGTTCTGTGCATCAGAGATCATCTCATGGGCAATATTAAGAAGATTACGCCTGAGACTTAAGGACCGGACAATCCCGCTGTAGTAGATTATGTTAGCACTGGTGGGGGTCGCATCGGTCAAGGCAGAAACGTAGCCCAATCCCCCGGCGGATTCCAGTTCTCCCTGGTTACGAAGTTCATCTGTTACGGTAATAAGATCCATGGTTTCTCCCTTGTTGAAAAGAGAAACCATAGCATCGAAAATCTTTCGGTGACCGGTCTTGAAAAAATCCCTGCTGCGGAGCTGCTCCAGAACGGTTCCAAATGTATCGGGATTTAAAAACACCGCCCCGAGTACGGCCTTTTCGGCCTCTACATTATGGGGCGGAACTGAATCTTTCAGGCGTTCAGGCATCCCGGGCCTACTCTTCCTCGCCGACTTCTTCCTTTATACTATCTTCGGTCACCGTACTTTCGGCCACTGCAGTTTCTTCTCCGATGTCCTCTTCATCGACACCGTCGCCAGCTTCTTCTACGGCTTCCTCTTTTACAGAAGGCTCTTTTTCCGCTTTCACAGAACCTTTGGGCTCGGATGCACCGGTTTTTTCATCAACCACGGTAAACTGAAGCTCCGCGAGATTGCTTTCATAAAGCTTTACCCGGGCCTTGTGCTTACCAATCATCTTTACTGAATGCTCAACAAGGTCAATCTTCTTACGCTCTACGTGGACGCCTTCCTTTGCAAGAGCATCTGCAACGGTGGCATTTGTAACGGAGCCGAAGAGCTTGCCGCTGTCACCAGCGGGCATGGGAATCTTCAGTTCCAGGGTTTCAATCCGCTCCTTAAGTCCCATGGCGGCGTTCCGTTTTTCTTCCTTCCGCTTTTCGATGGTCTCACGCCGCTGTTCAAACATTGCCGCGTTTCCTTTGGTAAAAGGAACCGCCAATCCCTGAGGAATTAAAAAATTCCGGGCGTATCCGGGTTTGACAACCCGAACGTCCCCCTCTTCCCCAAGGTTATACACATCTTCTTTGAGAATAATCTTCATACTGCTACCTCTCCTTTCGACTTTCCAGGATCTATTTCTTCACAAAGGGAAGATAGGCAAGAACGCGGGCCTTTTTAATCTCCAGGGAAAGAGCACGCTGATGCTTGGCACAGGTACCGGTGATTCTTCTGGGAAGAATCTTTCCCCGTTCCGTTATAAACCGACGCAGCGCATCGGGATTCTTGTAATCCGGGAGGATGTTTTGCGTGCAGAACTTGCATACCTTGCGCCGAAAAAAAGGTTTTCCACCGCCCCGGCGAAAACCGCGGCCTCCGTCCCGGCCCTCATCCTGCCGGCCGTCGTCTTCTCGTCCTCTATTCTGATTATCTTCAGAACTCATATTTCAATTCTCCTTGATCATCTGCTGTTATTCGATTTCGATTTTAAAAAGGTATATCGTCCTCGAAACCGTCGTCCCCGCCGCTCGGCGAGTATCGCTCTACCTTGTCATTTCCATAGGATTGGGATGAACCCCGGGATTCTCCTCCCTTGGGTCCGCCAAGAAGCTGAACGTTGTTGGCAACTACTTCAACCTTGCTTCTCGGTTGTCCGTCCTGTTCCCACCGGCTTTGCCGCAGCTCTCCTTCCACGGCAATCTCCTTGCCTTTTACCAGATACTGTGACAGGTTCTCCGCGGTTTTTCCGAATACCGTAATATCGAAGAAATTTGCTTCCTCCGTCCACTGATCCCCCGACCTCTTCCTTCGGTTCACAGCAATGGACAGGCGGGCAACGGCCATACCGGAGTTGGTATACTTCAATTCCGAATCCCGGGTTAGCCGACCTATCAGTACTACATGATTCAAATTCGCCATGGAAGTCCTCCTCAGAATTCAGGATTCTTTTCTGACAAAAAGGAACTTCAGAACGTCTTGAACGAGTTTAAGCTCCTTGTCGACATCTGCGACCTTTTCGGGGGCTGCAGAAATCTCCAGATAGCGGTAATGGCCGCGCTCGGTTTTTTTAATGGGATAGGCAAGATCACGAACGCCCATGTCCTCATCCTTGGATGGGGTAAAACCGTGTTTTTCCATCAGTTTTTTCAGGTTCTCATAGCCGTTCTTGTAGGCGTCATCTTCCGCACGGAAAATGACCGTCAATTCGTACTCTCTCAAATTGTCCCTCCTCATGGACTAAAAGTTCGATCCAGAGTAGTATGTTTCTCTGGATAAAGAGGTCGGAGTAAATTATCACAAGACAATATAACTGTCAAGTCAACTCCTTACTCAGACGATATTTGTACTGAACAGACAGGAGACGCAATGGGGCAGACAATCCACTTTGAAGAGGATCTCTATTTCCTGAATGAACTTCTCAATACTCTCGAAGGTGGTATTTCTCTGAATCTGGACCGGCTCTTCTTCTTTGATAAAATCATAGAAGATATCTTCTTTATAGATACTACCATTGGACGACTCTACTCTGCCCTGAATGAAAACTATCGAATTGTTCAGCTCGGAACCGTCACCAGCGGGATTCTTACCATTAAACAGCGTTTTATTAACCTCCTCTCCATAATTACCTCCGGCTCTTCCGGAATGGGAGAAGCTTTTACTCCCTTTATTGAAAAGTTCAGTGAGCTGATCGATTCTCATAATAAGGATATCCATATATTACAGAAATCCCTGCTCTCCCCGGACAACCATTCGACCCCGCGGGAGGGAATATCCCGGGAGGAGTATCAATTCCTCTTTCCCTCGGATGAAGAAGAGGTCTGACTTTCGCATGCCTCTGCGCATAGAGAACCTGGTCTACGGCGGCAACGGACTCGCCCGGGAAAACGACTTTGTCTGGTTTGTTCCATACAGTGCACCAGGAGACCTGCTGGACATTGAAAAGACTGATGTAAAAACTTCCTACGGCAGGGGCAAAATCAGCAGAATCATTGAATCTTCTGCACTGCGCACGGATCCTCCCTGCCCCTTGTTCGGCCGCTGCGGGGGATGCCAATGGCAGCATATCCGTTACCCGGCACAGCTTGCCGCCAAACAGGAAATCATAGGCTCCATGGCAAAGCGGAATCTCATGAATCCACCCTCCTCTGTCATCATTCAGCCCTCACCATCCGAGTGGGAATACCGGTGCCGGATAAGCCTCCACCGCCAGGACAGGAAGATCGGCTACCATGCTATCGGCAGCAGGAACCTTGTAGCTATCAGGGACTGCCCCATTGCCGAGGCTCCTCTGCGCAGCTGGCTGGAAAATCCGCCTCTGAGCAAGCTGGAACTCGAGGCTTTACCGGAACGTTTTGAACTGAGAAACAAAGACGGCACAGTTCGGATTGTCCACGCTGCAGCTGATGAAGCCTTTGAGCAGGCAAACAGACAAGGCAACACGCTATTGAGGAACCGACTCCGGGAGCACCTTCTTAATAGTTTTTCCAATCCACGGATTTTTGACCTCTTTTGCGGCGATGGGAACCTCTCCTTGCCGTTAACGGACACCGCCGAGTCAATTGATGGATGGGATATCTCCGCCGGGGCCATTGAGCGTGCCCGCACTGCAGCAGCAAGCAACTCAAACTTGAACTATTCCCGGGGAAATGTATCCGCTATTTACGGAGAACTCAGAAGAAAATCCCGTGAAATCGACATTCTGATCCTGGACCCTCCCCGTAAGGGCATAAAGAAGGAGGCCCCGGAGCTGGCAAAATTGGGAATCCCCCTTATTGCCTACGTTTCGTGTAATCCCGCAAGCCTTATACGGGACCTTAAGGAGTTTGAAAAAGCGGGTTACACCCTTAATGTTCTGGAAGCCTTTGATATGTTTCCCCAGACCTATCACATGGAATGCCTGGCCCTGCTTTCTGCAGAATGACTCTGCTGATTATTCATCCCTCTCGTCGATAAATACGGTTTCTTCAGGACGGGCAATCACCGCCGGAGCCTCTTTACCGAGTATTTCAGTTATTCTTGATGAGTGCAGACCGATCAGTTTCTGCAGTTCAGCGGATGAAAAGTTGGAAATTATCTTCGCCATGTCATTAACCTGAACAACAGCGCCTGTAGAAAAATCACCCTCTACCGCGGATAGTCCCTTGGGCAAAAGGCTCCGATGTTCCCTGAGAGCCCGGACGGCGCCTTCGTCAATCCGCAGGAATCCTTCCGGACGGCTGTACAGTATCCAGCGCTTTCTGTTTTTAATTCTGGGCCTGGCAAGAAAAAGTGTACCCAGGGATTCTCCGGCGATAATCCGTTCCAGCACTCTTTCATTATTGCCATGAGCCAGTACGACCCTGCAGCCGGCACGGCGGGCAATCTTTACTGCATCCAGTTTTGTGCGCATGCCTCCGGTAGAATGAGCACTGCCGGCGCTTCCTGCTGCTGCCAGGATTTCCGGGGTAAGCTCATCCACTATCTCCAGAGGTTTTGCATTCCTGTTGATACGGGGATCAGCATCATAGAGGGCGTCAATGTCCGTCATGAGAATAAGAAGATCCGCGTCGATTTTGCTCGCAACAAGAGCACTCAAGCGGTCGTTTTCCCCAAAGGCGTTTCCTATTTCACTGGTTGAGACGCTGTCGTTCTCGTTTACAATCGGGAGCACCCGAAGAGAAAGCAGGGTTTCCAATGAATCCCTCAGGGTAAGGTAGCTTTTCCTGTTGTTCAGTACCTCGGGCGTCAGCAGCAGCTGGGCAATCTTGACTCCCTCTTTACCAAAAACAGAACGGTATGACTGCATCAACAGGGGCTGACCGATTGCGGCACAGGCCTGGCGCATGTTTATCTTGCTGACTTTTCCGTTTAAGCCAAGTTCCCTGGCCCCCATTCCAACAGCCCCTGAGGTTACAACGATAACCTGCAGTCCTTTTTGGCGGAGCACACAAATATCCCTGGCGACTTTTGTAAGAAATTCCACATGCACTCCTTCTGGCGAGGAGAGCAAATTGGTCCCGATCTTTACTACGACCCGCTTGCAGTAAGTAAAATCGCGCATCAGCTGATATCCAGTCTGCGATGGGTAAAACGCTTTTTCCCCGAAGTGTAATCCGCGACGATCTGGCCATTTCCTATCAGTTTGTACTTGTACGTGAGCAATCCCTCTAAACCCACCGGTCCGCGGGCGTGGAGTTTTCCCGTGCTTATTCCCACTTCGGCACCGAAACCGTAGCGGAAACCATCGGAAAACCTGGTGCTGCAGTTAACAAACACGTTGGCGGAATCAACCCGGTTGGTAAAATATTTTGATGCGTCCTCGTCTGTCGCAATAATTGCATCGGTATGTCCGGAACCATAGCGATTAATATGTTCAACAGCCTCTTCCAGATTCTTTACGGCTTTTATGGAGATGACCAGGTCCAGATACTCCGTACTCCAGTCCTCTTCACCGGCCTCTTCAAGTTCAGGTATAAGTTCCCGGCATACCGGACAGGCTTTTACCCTGACACCGGCTTCCTGTAAAGCAGATACCAGCACAGGCAGAATGATCTTTACCATCGATCTGTCGATAAGGATGGTTTCTGTGGCGTTGCACACCGCGACATACTGGGTTTTGCCGTCAACAGCCACCCGCACCGCGGTGCCCGGATCTGCAGATGCATGGATGTAGGTATGGCATATACCATCGGCATGTCCCATGACAGGGATGCGGCTGTTATCCATGATATAGCGGACAAACTCGTTTGATCCCCGGGGAACGAGAAGGTCGATCTCCCGGTCCATGGAAAGCATCTGGTTCACCTCTTCCCTGGACTCCAGGTTGTAAATCCATCCTGGAGGAAGCTTTTCCCTGGATGCTCCATCAGCAATACACGAGGCAAGAATACGGTTTGTTTCAAGGGCTTCCCGGCCGCCTTTCAGGAGCACGGAGTTTCCACTCTTCAGACAAAGAGTTGATATCTGAACCAGCGCATCGGGACGCGACTCAAAAATCATACCGATTACTCCGATGGGGCAGCTGATCCTGTATAACTCAAGACCTTCGTCGAGCTCGGTTGCCAACTGAAGCTTCCCAACGGGCTCATCAAGGTTGACAAGGACCTGTATGCCCTCAATTACACCATCCAGTTTTTTACGGTCAAAGACAAGCCGCTTTAATATGGGCGCGTCTATACCGGATTCTTCGGCCCGTAAGAGATCCTTCCTGTTTGCGTCGAAGATTGCACTCTCATTTTCCCGCAGAACTGTAATAATGGATTGAAGGGCCCTGTTCTTTTGTTCGCCCTCAAGCACTGCCATCTCTACCGCTGCTGCGCGTGCCTGCCGGGCGGCTTCATACATATTTGGATTGTTCATATCAGACACCTGTCAGAAAGATTTTGCTAAAACCTGCCTGTCTAGGCGTACCCTATAATTTGATTCTTGTCTATAGGGATTTCACGGTCAACAGGAAGATCCAGGGAAATAAAAGTTTCGGTGGACTGGATTTCCGACATCTCCTGAAGTCTGTCGGTAAGGAAGTTGTGTAATCCCCGGGTATTCTTTGCCACAACTTTAATAAAAAAATTATAGGCACCGGTGGTGGAATGTACCTCTATTATCTCGTCAAAATCCTTCAGCTTCTGGACAACGATATTGTAATCCCTGGCATTGTGAAGGTTTATTCCGACAAATGCGCAGACCTCGAATCCAAGCATCTGCATGTCGACAATGATTCGAGAGCCTTTAATAATACCCAGTTCCTTTAACTTGCTGTAACGCACATGGACTGTTCCACCGGAAACAGACAAGTCTCTTGCTATTTCCTGAAACGGACGACGAGCGTCCTGCTGCAAAATGCGAATAATATTCAGGTCCAGTTCATCAAGTTCGTGGCCCGCCGCCATGCGCCCTCCTTAACGAAGTTCAAGCTCCAGACTATGTAAATATTATAATTTTTTCAAGTAAGAAGTAAGAATATTTTTACCCATATACTTATTTTATAAAATATTTGTAATATACTCACCTTTATTCCGCATACCACTCATTTCTGTGAAAATGGATATGAAATCACGAAGATGTTTCCACAGTTTTACTGTGTATGTCTGACTACACTTTTAATAATAGCCGTAATGATGGAGAAAATCCTGATGATTATCTTAAACATTTCGGTCTTAACAGTCTGTTTCCCTATCAGCGTTCCATTATAGAGGAGATATGTGTCGCCTGCGGTGCCACAATTGCAGGAACAGACGGCGAAGCGCCCTCCCGCGGACTTATTTTGCTGCCCACTGGAGCCGGTAAAAGTATCTGCTATATGCTGCCTGCTCTTATTATTCCAGGCTACAGCCTGATTATTTACCCCCTGAACGCCCTTATCAGTGATCAGCTTGGGCGGTTTAAAAGCGCAGGGATTTCTGCACTCTCGCTTGCCGGCGGAACAGGTAAGAGAGAGAAAACAGAGGCTGTTGCATCCGCATCCGCCGGTTCTGTCCGCGTACTTCTGGCAAATCCGGAAAGCCTTGCAAACCCGGATATTCAGCAGACTTTAACACGATATCCACCCCGTCATGTTGTCTTTGACGAGGCTCATACCAGCGCGGAATGGGGTCTCACCTTTCGCCCCTCGTACCTGCGGGTGTGTGAATTTATCCGCGAACTTGACCCAGTCAGAACCAGCGCCTTTACCGCTACAGCCTCGCCGGAACTGCTGCCCAGAATGGCAGACCTGATCTTCGGTAACAAGGCCTACAGTCTCTACTCCAAATCCCCGGCAAAAGAGAACATCTCGTTCAGTGCCATACCCAGTATTTGTCCGGAGGCAGATATTCTCAGACTGGTTAATTCCACCCTTGAGTCCCCCATGATCATCTTTTGCCGCAGACGCAGTGACGCAGAGAACACAGCCCGGTTGCTTTCCTGCCGCCTGGATGAATCCGGCAGCGGCAGGATACGTTTTTATCATGCGGGCCTGTCCAAGGATGAGAAACAAAAGGTGGAAAGCTGGTTCATGGGAGGAGGAGACCTTATACTCTGCGCCACCTGCGCCTTTGGTTTGGGGGTGGATTGTCCCGGAGTCCGCAGCGTGGTGCATCTTGGCCCGCCCTCTTCGGTTGAGGCCTATGTACAGGAGACCGGCCGGGCCGGGCGGGACGGTAAATACTGTCGGGCCATACTGCTCTTCAGCCCCGAAGATTTGTATATATCCAGAGATGCTGTTTCTGAAAAACGCAGCCAGGACCTGCTTTCTTCCCTGCTTTGCAATACCCGCTGTCGCAGGGCATCCCTTATGTCCCTCTTTGCACCTGACGAGCACCATATACCCTGCGGTATCTGCGACGTATGCACCGGGACTATACAGTCCATGCCCCAGGGGTTTCCGGCTATTATGGGCATGATAGACAGATATAGAGGAATGCTGCGGCTGAAGGATGCCGCCGAAATTTTAAAAGGTTATTACCGCAGCTCGCTTTCTGACACAGGCACCAGGAGCCGGTTTTTCGGAATTCTCAAGGATTGGGATTACAACTGGTGCCAGGAAGCTGTTGCAAAGCTTCTTCTGTCAGGTTCCCTGTACCGGACGAGATTTTCCCGCCGTTTATCGCCTAAGGTCCCCTGGCGGGATTAATTTGCACAGATACACAGTTGAGCAGCCTCGGCTTCTCTGCTACTCTCATTGCCAATGAAAGCAATTATCATGGGTTCAGGGACCTCACATGGGGTCCCCTGTTGTAGGCTGTTCCTGCAGGGTGTGCCGATCACGGAATCCAAAGGATACACGCAGCAGAGCATCCCTGCTTGTAAAGAAGCGGAACCTGAGCATATTGATCGATACCAGTACAGAGTTCCGCCTGCAGGCAATACGCGAAGGTATTACCCATCTTGACGCTGTCTTTTATACCCATTCTCATGCCGACCATCTTCATGGACTGGACGATATCCGTCCCTTGACAAAAGATCATCCCATGCCTGTTTATGCCGGAGAGACAACCATGTCGGATATAAAAAAACGCTTCGATTATATCTTTTCTACCAAACCGGGACATAAAGGCGGAGGACGTCCGAAAATAGAACTTTTGCCAATGCCTTCCGAGGGAGTTACTATCCAGGGTCTTTCGATTGTACCGGTTCCGGTGTTTCACGGCGACATGCGGATTTACGGCTATCGTCTTGGTGACCTTGCCTATATAACCGATTGTTCCCGCATTCCTGAGGAATCGTATAATGTGCTGAAAGGAGTAAATAAGCTGATAATAGGTGCCCTGCGCAAACGGCCTCATCCGACCCACTTCTCAATAGACGAAGCTATAGCGGAGGCAAAGAAAACAGGCGCTGAATACACATGGCTTACCCATTTATGCCACGATCACAGTCACGATGAACTTCTTGAAATGCTGCCGAACAAAATAGAGCCCGCGTATGACGGGCTCTGTATCTCTGTTTAGTCTGGAGTTTGGTACGTACCATGAAAGCCTTTAACAGCTGTAGTACGGTTCGGTCAGGAAAACCCCGGCGTGTCGCCCCGCGTCATGCTAAGGGCGACTGTAACCGATTAAGCCTTGACTACCTTACCAGAACGCAGGCAACTGGTACAAACCCTCAGGGTTTTCTTACCTGTCCCGACAAGGGCCTTTACCTTGACGATATTCGGCTTCCATACGCGGCGGGTTTTGTTGTGCGCATGGCTAACATTGTTGCCCGCAACAGTTCCTTTTCCGCAGATATCACATCTTCGGGCCATTGTCTCCACCTCAAAATAGTTAAAAATAATGCAATGCAATCTACCAGAATCGCGATTTTTTGTAAAGTACTCAGCTGCAGCCGGTTGTCCCGCCACAGGTTTCGCACTTCAGACAGGTCCCGTTCCTCACAAGGGTAAAATGTCCGCAGGAGGGACATGGGTCTCCCTCATAGCCGCGGAAACGTGCTTCCTGTGCAGATATGCCTGCCGCATCTTCTGCGGTTTTGTGTTCACCATTGTTATCATGACTGCCGCTCCCGGTCGTTTCGGTGGAATCAAGATCCTCCGGCTTTACCTGCGCCAGGTCTGTTCTGTGCAGATAGGTTAATGCCAGATCCCGGAAAATAAAATCCAGTACAGAAGTTGCCATCTTTATATTCTGGTGCCCCTGGACAATCCCGTTCGGTTCAAAGCGGGTAAAGGTAAAGGCGTCCACATACTCTTTTAAAGGGACCCCGTACTGCAGGCCCAGGGAAACGGCAATGGCAAAGCTGTTCAGCAGGGAGCGGAAAGCAGCCCCCTCTTTGTGCATATCGAGGAAAATCTCTCCCAGGCTGCCGTCTCTGTAGTCTCCGGTGCGCAGGAAAAGGCTGTGTCCGCCGATCTTGGCCTTCTGGGTATATCCGTCTCTTCTGTTGGGCAGCAGTTGGCGGCCCCGGGAGGAAACACTTTGGGCCGGAGCCTCTTGCGTCTTTTCGGTTCCCTTCTCCCGGCTTAAACGCAGAATGGCATCCGCCACCATGTCGGCACCGGGACTCAAGGATGAAAGGGGCTGACTCAGTTTTGATCCGTCCCGGTAAAGAGCAATGGATTTAAGCATTCGCTGCCATGCCATGTAATGGGCGCCTTTTACGTCTTCGATTGTGGCACCTGCCGGCATATTGATGGTTTTGGATATGGCACCGGATATAAAGGGCTGAACAGCAGCCATCATCTCGATATGGGCCTGCCAGGGGATACTTCTGCGCCCCCGGCGTCCTCCGGGGGAGGCGGTATCGAAGACCGCAAGGTCAGCAGTATCAAGATGAGGAGCTCCTTCCAGGGTCATGGTACCACAGGCGTAATCTTCGGCGGAGTCTATCTCCTCCTGGGAAAACCCCAGGTGCGCCAGCAAATTAAAACCAGGCAGAGTATACGTGGCTGCGGGGATATTCAGAACCTGCTGATAAAACTCTTCGCCCAGTACGTATGGTTGAAAACACCCGGTCAGGGAGACCGAAGATGCAAGGGCTGCATCGATACGGTCCAAATCCTCAGGGCGAAATCCTTTATCTTCCAGGGCAGCTCTGCTGATCCCCGGGGCGCCTTCAAGGCTGCCATGACCCAGGCAGTAGGCAATGATCTCACGCTGCTGTGCTGCATCGAAACCCAGTTCCGCCAGGGCCGGCTGTATGGACTGGTTTATAATTTTGAAGTAGCCTCCACCTGCCAGCTTTTTAAACTTGACCAGGGCAAAATCCGGTTCTATGCCGGTTGTATCGCAGTCCATCAGGAGACCGATTGTGCCTGTCGGGGCAATAGCCGAAACCTGAGCGTTCCGGTATCCATGGGCTTCTCCCAGCTCCAGGGCCCGGTCCCAGGCAGAAACAGCGGCATCCCTGAGATCGGCAGGACATTTGCTGTCATCGATACCGGCAGGATACACCGAGAGACTTTCGTAATCGTCCCTGGGGCTGTTAAAAGCTGCCCGGCGGTGGTTCCGTATTACCCTGAGCATGGCTTCCCTGTTCTCCTGAAAACGGGGAAAGGGCCCGGCCTGGGCCGCCATTTTCGCGGAAAAAGCATAGGCTTCTCCAGAGAGCAGGGCTGAGATTGCTCCGGCAATGGAGCGGCCTTCGTCGCTGTCATAGGCTTTTCCCATTACCATCAGCAGGGTCCCGAGGTTCGCGTATCCAAGGCCCAGGGTACGGTATTCATAACTCAAGCGGGCTACTTCTTCCGAAGGAAACTGGGCCATGTAGACGGATATCTCAAGTATCATTGTCCACAAACGAACAGCGTGACGGAACTCCTCTACCATGAAGGTTCCGGAATCAGGATCATAGAAGCGCATCAGATTCAGCGAGGCCAGATTACAGGCGGTATTATCCAGGAACATATACTCGCTGCAAGGGTTGGATCCGCGGATTTCTCCTCCTGCCGGACATGTATGCCATTCATTTATGGTTGAATGAAATTGCAGTCCAGGGTCGGCACATTTCCAGGCAGCCCTGGCGATCTTATCCCAAAGATCCCGGGCCCGGATAATCTTTACCGGATGTCCGTCGGTCCGTGCGGTCAAGGCATATTCCCTGTCCTCAAGAACAGCTTCCATGAACTCCTGCGTAATCCTGACGGAATTGTTGGAAGACTGGCCGCTCACAGTGGTATACGCCTCTCCCTGCCAGTCGGTATCGAAGATTTCAAAGTCCGGCAGTTCTCCTTCTTCCTCGGCCATGCGTATAAGAGGATAGATAAAGGGCTGGGGAATCTCATCCGCCAGGGCCGCCTTGATGGCTGATTTCAGCTCAGGATTCTGGTTCGGGTCGGTTCTGGCATTCTCGTCACCTGAGAAATCACGGACAGCCTGCAGCAGAGCCGCTGCGTGAGAGGAAATCTTTTTGCTGCCGGCGGTCATGCAGGCGACTTTGTACTCCTCCTTCATTTTCCAGTCGATGAATTTTTCTATGTCCGGGTGGTCCGAGTCCAGTATAACCATTTTGGCCGCCCGGCGGGTTGTGCCTCCGCTTTTTATGGCCGACGCAGAGCGGTCTGCTATTTTCAGAAAAGACAACAGCCCGGAGGATATCCCTCCACCGCTTAAAGGCTCACCTTCGGCCCGGATTTTGGAAAAGTTTGATCCCGTACCCGAACCGTATTTGAAAAGCCGTGCCTCCCGGGTAACCAGGTCAAGAATACCCTCATCGCTGACAAGGTTGTCTTCCACGTCCATGATGAAACAGGCGTGGGGTTGGGGCCGTTTGTAGGCGCTTGATGACTTTTTCAGTTTTCCGGATTCTGGATCAATATAATAATGCCCCTGGGGCGGCCCTTCAATTCCATAGGCATCGTACAAACCGGTATTGAACCACTGAGGAGAGTTGGGAGCCCCCATTTGGCGGGCCAGCATGTAGCGTACTTCATCATAAAAAACCTGAGCATCCTCGGGAGCATCAAAGTAGCCTGCTTTTTCTCCCCAGCTTCGCCAGGCCTGGGCCAGGCGGTGAAAAACCTGACGGGCGTCGGTTTCCCCCCCGGCAGCACCGGAATCATCGGGAAGACCGGCTTTGCGAAAATATTTCTGGGCCATAATGTCCGTGGCAATCTGGGACCAGCCTGCAGGAACAATAACGTCTTTCTGCTGAAAAATCAGACCCCCGTCAGGATTCCGTATCTCGGATTCCCGGGCAATCCACTCTATTCCCTCGTAGGGATCACCGGATTTTCCGGTAAACAATCTTGTTATCTTCATTTCCCCTCCGCAACTTTGTTTTCAAGGAACACAAGTTACGCAAAAAAATGATCCGAGACAAGGGTTTTGAGCGCTATATATGGTGCATTTTTAAAAAAACTAACACCACATAAAGGGTTTAATAGAGATATTTCAAATCTTCCAGATCTCCGCCCCTCAATCCCCAGGCAGAAAAAACATACTCTTCCAAAAAAGCCGCGGAATCTTGAAAATGGTTGGGATAGCCGGCGGTTAATTCTTTCACAAGTTCGGCGGATACTGGATACAGTCGAGCCATTCTCGGAAGGGTATGACCGACAAAATATCCGTTTGCCCGGGAAACCGGCTGCTGCAGCAGATATGCCTGCAGTTCATTCTGAACCAGGTACGTGTCATCAGGATCATACCCCCGCCAGCGTAAAAACTCTTTCCAGAAAGCCTTCTCCAGATCGGAAAAGCTATCCCACAGCTGCTTAGTGTGGTCCCGGTATCCCTGGTCAGTAAAAAAGAGACCGTGAAATCCTTCGTGGGTCAGAAAAAGATGACGCAGATAGTCTATAGACTCTCTGCTGATTGAGATAACAGCGCCATTAAAGTGATCATACCCGTTGTTCCCGTTTCTGGAGAGAATACCCTCGGACAGGAGAATCCCTTTCAGTTCATGTTCCTCGGGATTAAGAACAAAACCGGTATCTGCTGCCTGGGTAAAGAATCTCGCCAGGTCCTCTGCCCGGTAATCGTGCGCGTTCCAGCCGTGAAGATTCTCCAGTTCCTGATTCGTCAGCAGTCTGCCCTGGTATCCATCTTTTTCGACAAAAAACGCGATTCTTTTTAAAAAGGCAGACTGGGTTGTATAATTACGAAAATCAAAAATAAGGACCTCAGGTACCACACTCCATCTAAAAAGTTCATACTCCGGTTTGCGCCAGTTTTCCTGTGGATAACGTAAAATAGAAGCGAAATCCATGGATAAAGGACTTCGATCTTCGGGGATTTGGTGCAAACCGAAAGTCTCAACCGAAATATTCGAACCCCGAAGAGCTATACTGCTGGGAATAAAACCTAAGGACGAGGCATAAAGATCTACCTGACTGTAGTTTTCGGGCCGCACAAGCTCCAGCTCCCGAAGCTGCCCCCCCTGACCTTTAAAATGCAGCCGTAAAGGACCGGGACCTTCAGCACGCATTCCAATGCTCAATTTACCTGTCTGCCGTAAACCCTCAAGCCTGGTGTTTACAACAAGCTCGGTTAATTCACTTTCGGTATCGGATAAAATATCGATCCCGTGACCGATAAGTGCCGGGTTCGCGGTAAAATCAGCCCCGGTAAAATAATCCTCTACCCCGCTTCCGCTGATTTTCAAGGAACCCTGGGGTTCGTCGGTTTCCAGTTGAAAGCCCTCGAAAACGGCGTTCCTGCCAAGGGGGTACCGGAACTCCACCTCCCGGCCTGTGACCCGCGGCAAATCAGCAAACAGATACTCTCCATCAATTTTTAAGCGCAGGACCAGCGGACAATCGGAAGAGTAGACAATAAAAAAAGAACGTCCCGGATCTCTTATTTCGAGGCCTTTTTTTAAACTGTAAAAGGGAGTCGAAAGCTTACCATTCAAGGGGATCAGATCATTGTCATTCTCCGATTGCTCCCCGGGTTCAGCGATAAGCTCTCTTTTCAGGCCTGAATACTCAATAAAATAAAAGTCCTCTACCGTATGGTGCACACACCCGGTAAAGAAACTCACCAGAACAAGGGCAAATAAGAAAATAAACCATGAACACGACTTACGGATCATTACGACATCATTGGTAAGATACTTCGTAGAAGGAGCTCCGCCAACTCCTGTTTACGTGAGGGGGGAAATTCGTCGCTTTCATGAACAATACTGTAAAAACGGCCGCGAAAATTTTCCGGCAGATCCGGTAATTCCAGTACCCGCTGGTACAGGTCCCTTCCGGAAGGTTCGAAACGCCTGTTCAGCACGAACATTGTGGATGAAAGGTTCTTTAAAAAGCCTGCCAGGGAAATAAGATAGAACAACGAATCATTCCGGATTACCGCCGACTGCAGGTCAGACAGATAGTGTTCCGCAGCGGCGAAACTACTCTCTTCCAGCGCCTTCCAGAACTCCTCCGGCAGGTCTTTCAGTTTTTTCCGCGTATTCTGGATCCATTCGGTTTTGGAGTGGAGTACACGGTAGTTAGAAAGACGGTAAAAAATGTATGTGCCGGACTGCCGGAAAATCCAGAGCCGTTCGTCCGCATGTTTGAGATCTGAGTCAATACGATTAATATCCTTGTATTCAATCCGTACAGGAATTGAATCAATGATGAACCTGTCTTTGGTGGCCACGTTTGAGGATTCAAAAGCCCCGACATCAGAGAAGGTCTGAATTCGCTGGTTCAGGTCAGGAATGTTCCCACGATACAAAACGTCAAAACTCATAAAAAAATAGGGGTCTGTGGGATCCATTTCGGCAAACTCCGCGAGGGTAATCGTATCAACCCCCTCCCAGGCTGCAAGCCGGCCGCTCAAATCGCGGGCAATTTTTTCTACTCGTCGTTTCATAGCCACATACTATCACAACTGGCTTTACCCTTGAAAGATGGTATGTCACAATCAAGCCGATGAAGCAGCTTACAAGTACGATAATAGCTCTTATACCTCCCGGATCCATGCTTGCCTCCATTCAGAGGTACCAGGACAGCATTTTCAGAAAGATGAAAAATCCTTCCGCTATCGGAATCCTGCCTGTGCTTCCCATCTGCGGCTGCAGCCGCTGTGTAGATCCTCCGGAAGAGCTGCGCCTGGACGAAGCTTTAAACTTTAGCCATCCACGTGTACACAAGGGAAACTGGTATCTTCCTCTGATAAACACGGAGGCTGTACGTTCCTTACAGAAGAAGTTCTCCCCGGCGCACCGTCTGCGGGAGGATCATGAAAACCTGCTGTTTCCTGTTTTTCCTGGAATTTTCCTCTGCCGCGAGGGAGCCGCAAACCTGCCTTCCGAGGATTTTCCTGAACAGGACCGTCTCCGTTCCGCTTCATTCAGCGTTGCATTGATTGAATACCGTTGTACCGGGCCCAGAGATAAATGGTGGGAAAGTATAGAAGAAACTGTTCATTGGGAACATACGGTAAGAAAACCCGCTGCAAATACATCGCATCCTGCACTCCGGAGCATGCAATGATCCGCCTTAACTCTCAGGAACTCCCTGTCCTCTCGGTCAGTCAGATTACAGGACTAATTAAAGAGACCCTTGAAGGAGGATTCCGGGGCCTGACGGTAGAAGGGGAAGTTTCCAACTATCGGCCTGCCTCCAGCGGACATGTCTACTTTAACCTGAAGGATCAGGACGCCATGATAGCCTGTGTCCTGTTTCGTAATGCCGCCTTACGGCTTCCTTTTACTCCCAGAGACGGCCAGAAGATACGGGTTAACGGCGACATTTCGGTTTACGCAAGGAGGGGGAACTATCAGATCGTTGTAACCCGCATGGTTCTGGCCGGAGAGGGAGAAATTCTCGCCATGCTGGAAGAACGCAAGCGCCGGCTGGCTGCAGAAGGGCTTTTTGGGCAGGAACGCAAGCGGGTCCTTCCACTTTTCCCTTCCCGTATTGCCGTGGTAACTTCTCCCACAGGGGCTGCCATTCGCGATATTCTTCAGGTCCTCCGCCGCCGCCACGCTGGAGTCTCAGTAACTATTATTCCTGCTTCTGTTCAAGGCGAAGGGGCCGCTGAACAGATTGCCCGGGGCATCAGAACGGCAAATATTCACAATCTGGGGGATGTACTTATAATTTGCCGGGGAGGCGGTTCCCTGGAAGACCTGCTGCCCTTCTCTGAGGAGACCGTAGTCAGGGCAGTGGCGTCATCCGATATACCGGTCATATCTGCTGTGGGTCATGAAATAGACTGGGCTTTAAGCGATTTTGCCGCAGATCTGCGGGCGCCGACACCATCAGCAGCGGCGGAGATTGTTTCCGCCTCCAGGGACGAGCTGGTAAACAGAGCCCGCTCTGCCATGCGGCACCTTCTCAGCGGTCTGAAAGCCCGAACCGGCCGGGCAGGAATGCTTGTTGAACGCTTCTCGCCGGAATACATGGAACGGACATTACGACAGAAAATCCAGCCCTGTCTGCTGCGCCTTGATGACGATAAGGAAAATATAGTGGAGGCACTGCGCCAGCGCTTACGGGATTACACTCACCGCATAGCCCTCAGCAGCGAACGGCTTCGATCCGGCTCACCCCGTCTTATCATGGAAAAGGGCTACGCCATGGTTACATATAAAGGCAGTATATTAAAAGACAGCTCAGCAGCATCTCCGGGGGACCCCATTTCGGTTCGCCTGAACCGGGGCAGTCTCGATGCGACAATAGATACGATACATTCTCAAAAAAATGAGGAAAAGAATGAAGGGATTTGAAGAACGCCTGAACCGGTTGGAAGAGTTGAGCGAAAAGATTCATGATGAAAATGTCGACCTTGATCAGGCCATGGCTTTCTTTGAAGAGGGGATAAAGCTTGCCCGGGCCCTGGAAAACGATCTGGCCAGTGTTGAACGGAAGATCGAGATTCTGGTAAACCAGGCGGATTCCGAGGAAGAGAAACCGGTAATGGAGCTGTTTCCTGAACTAAACACAGGGAAAGAATAGTAATCCTATTTATTTGGCAGGCCTTCGATGCTGTCACCGACAGTTATTCCGGCATTTCCAAAGGCGCCGCGGTTTAATTCCAGGGCAAAGCGTACGGAATGGCTTGAATGTACCGGTTGTTCAGAATAGGGAACCAGGTCGTGGATCTCTTTTATGGTACCGTCTTTGGAAATATAGGCGACAGAGAGAGGGATCTGCGTGTTTTTCATCCAGAAGCTCACTTGCTGGTCATGGGGAAAAACAAAGAGCATACCCCTGTCCTCGGAGAGCGTTTCCCTGTACATAAGACCCCGGCTTCGTTCTTCCTGTGAGCCGGCCACCTCGACGGTAAAACGCTTTCCTTTAATGCGGATCTCCATGGTCTCTTCTGAGGTGCTGCAGGAGGTATTCAGTACCGCCAGCAAAAACAGAATTATTAAAACGAGTCCCGATCCGGTGAACTTTTTAAAACCTTGACAGAAACTCTTCGCGGCTGATCCTCTCGTATGATTCAAGGGTCTCTCCCTCCTGTTTAATGGAATCAAACACGGCCTTGTCAATATAGCGCAGCATGACCGGCCGCTCAAGGGATATTCTGACTTCTTCGTTCTCCCAGTACGCACTCTGGGGAGAGAGGTCCGCCGGCGGTCCGTACTTGCTGCTCAGGCTGGTATAGAGGGAAAAATAATCAATTCGCTCCCGGTTCATTACCAGCAGCATTGCATACAGGAAATCATCGCTACTGAACTGGAATTGGGCTGAAGAAAAGAAACCAAAGCCTTCTACCTCCATCAGGCTGAGATTTTCCCGTTCCAGCAGGGAGACATCAGGGTCTCCGCGGTAGAGGAAGTCCCCGCTTGCAAGAAGGGTGTCTTTTATCTCCTGCATGGACATTCCCAGCTGCAGGGAGTCGAAGCCCCGGGGCAAGGGCTGGGGGACTGGAACTTCCTGGGCATTCAGCAGGAAGCCAGACAGCAGAAACAGGAGAGGAATCAGTACTTTGGCACGGGTTTCGGTATTCACATTCCGATTATCGGCAGGCCAGCGTATTGCCATGATAGTATGGAAAGGGCGGGCAGAATCGTTTAGTATCGTTAACGATGGAATAAGGAGGTCTCTGTGCACTTTGACCTGAAATACGGCAAAATTACGAATCCCCTGGATATAAAGGAAGAGTGTATACTCGACATTATCTATCCGAAAAAAAAATCACCCCCGGAGGACACGCACGCTGCGGTGGAAATCGCACTGAAGAAGCCGTTGGGAACGGAACCGCTGGTAACGATGCTCAAGAAACGGCAGCCGAAGCGGCTTGTGATTGTTGTTAACGATATTACCCGCCCTACCCCCTACTCCAGCCTGATGCCCCCCCTTCTGCGTTCTATCGAGGAGTCTGGAGTACCCCGGGAGAATGTTACCCTTATTACCGCGACGGGTATCCACCGACCTCATACGCCGGAGGAGAATCTGCAGGTCTACGGCAGGGAGCTGGTGGAGAATTACCGCATTGTGTGCCACGACGCCGAGGATGACGAAAATCTTGTCCGCAAGGGGACGCTCCCCTCAGGATACGATTTTCTGCTGAACAGGGTTGTAGACGAGGCGGATTTTCTGATTACCATAGGTGTTGTTATGCCCCACTTCTTTGCCGGTTACTCCGGCGGACGCAAATCGATCCTTCCAGGTGTTTCCGGAAAATCCACAGTGCAGCTTAACCATGCCAGAATGGTCGAGTTGATGGATGATCTTCCGCCTGTCCGGGAAAACCCCATAAGCCTTGAAATGATTCACGCCGCCCGTATTGCAGGGGTGGATTTTATACTTAATGCAGTAACGGATGATAATGGAACGATGATTGACGTTTATGCCGGAGACCTGGAAGATGCCTGGTACGCCGCAGTTGACACATCAGAAGAACTCTACGTAACCGAAATCCGGGAGCTTGCAGATATCTGCATAGCCTCCGCCAGCGGACATCCCCGTGACATTAACATCTATCAGGCCCAAAAAGCTCTTGATCATGCCGACAAGGCCACCCGGCCGGGGGGGACCATCATCCTTGTCGCTGATTGTTCAGGCGGTTACGGCGACCAGGTTTTTGAGGATTTCATGCGGGCGGGGCTCTCCCCGGAGGGTATAATGAAAAGGGTTAAAGAGGATTTTATTATGGGCGGACACAAGGCTTACTGTTTCGCCAAGGTGGCGGCGGAAAAGCGGGTAATCCTGGTCTCCAACGTTTCGAAAGAGGAGACGGCCACACTTTTTGCGAAAAAAGCTGCGAGTCCCCAGGAAGCCCTGAATGAGTCCCTCCGCCGGCACGAAAAGGGTGCCAGGGTCAGAGTGCTTCCCGAGGGTGGGATCACCGTTCCCGCTCTGCTGACCTGATCCGGGAAGTTGTGATGGAACTGTTCTCCTCGGACACCGGATCTTCCGCGCCCCTTGCTGATCGCATGCGTCCCCGGACCCTGGACGAGTTTGTCGGTCAGGACCACATTGTCGGTCCGGGCCGTCTGCTGCGGCGGGTAATACAGGCGGACCAGCTCTCATCCCTGATCTTTTACGGTCCCCCGGGAACGGGGAAAACCACCCTTGCCAGGGTTATAGCCGGATCTACGAAAAGTCACTTTATTACTCTGAATGCGGTCCTCTCGGGGGTCAAGCAGCTCAGGGAGTCCATAGACGAGGCCAAGGAGAAGCGGGAGTATTACGGCCGGCGCACCACCCTTTTTATTGACGAAGTCCACCGTTGGAACAAGGCCCAGCAGGACGCCCTGCTTCCCTGGGTAGAGAACGGAACGGTCATTCTGATCGGCGCCACCACAGAGAACCCCTACTTCGAGGTCAATCCCGCACTGGTAAGCCGCAGCCGGATTTTTCAGCTTAAACCCCTGAATGACCAGGACCTCTACCGGGTAACCAGTATGGCCCTGGAGGATACTGAACGGGGCTACGGAGCTTACCGGGTACAGCTTGACCGGGATGCTCTGGACCACCTGGTGCAGGTTGCCAATGGAGACGCCAGGACCCTTTTGAACGCCCTGGAACTGGCTGTGGAGACCACCCCCGAGAGCTTTCCGCCCCCCGGTGGAACAGAAATACGGGTAAGTCTGGATGTCGCCGAGGAGAGCATCCAGCGCAAAGCTGTGCTGTATGACAAGGAGGGAGATTACCATTTTGATACCATCTCTGCCTTTATAAAATCCCTGCGCGGTTCCGACCCCGACGCCGCCCTCTACTGGCTGTCCAGGATGGTCAAGGCTGGGGAAGATCCTCGGTTTATCTTCCGACGCATGCTGATCTCCGCCTCCGAAGACGTCGGCCTTGCCGACCCCAATGCCCTGATTTTCGTGCAATCCGCCGCCGCGGCCTTTGACCGGGTCGGCCTGCCGGAGGGGCAGTTTCATCTTGCCCAGGCGGTTCTCTACCTGGCCACAGCCCCCAAATCCAACTCATGTCTGGGCTACTTCGACGCCCTGAACTCACTGGAAGAGGAGACCCTGGGAGATATCCCCAAACATTTAAAAGACCCCGGCAGGGACGCCAAAGCCTTCGGTCACGGCCAGGGCTACCAGTATCCCCACGCCTACCGGGACCACTGGGTGGCCCAGCAGTACCTGCCCGTCTCCCTTACCGGGCGGGTGTTCTACAAGCCCGGAGACCTGGGGCACGAAGGGTCTTTGAAGCCCCTCCTGCAGCGCCGCCGAGAGGAACAGATTGCAGCCTCCCTGGAGGAATCTCCTGAGATTCTGACCTACAGTCCCGGCGACACACGGCGCGCCCGCTGGGCAAACCGCACGGAAAGCGGGGCAGCGGCCATGCAGAAGACCCTGCGGGACGATCTTTTCGGCTATTTTGAGTGGCAGAGGCACTGGCGGGTACTGGATATAGCCCCGGGAAACGGACTTTTTATGACCGAGGCCCTGCGTCGCTGTCCCGAAGGCGGTGTGCTCGTCTGCGAAGCAGAAGAATCCAAACGGGAGCTCTTTGAACACCTGACAGCAGAGCTTCCGGCTCCCGAACAGCCGCTTCTGCTGGCGGGTTCTTTTCCCGGAACCCTGGATTCCCTTGCTCCCGAAGAGCGCCAGTTTGAAATTATTATGGGAAGAGATACCTGTATCCGCAGCAGAGAGCGTGAAATACTGTTCCAGGCTGCAGCCTCACATCTTAAGCCCGGTGGACGTCTTATGCTTGCCGAAATCATGCCCCGGGAAGGCTCCCGGCTTTCTGACTTTTTTGCCGCCGATGAAGCACTGAAAACGGAACTTGTAAAAAAACTCAGGCAGGCGGAAGAAGCCGTCTATACGGATACGGAAAACCCCCTTGTCAACTGGACAGCAGAAAGCCTGTCGAAGCTTCTGGAAGAGGCCGGTTTTACTATTGACCGTATGGACAGGCGAACCCACAGCTTTGAACAGACCTTGACGGAAAAGATGCTGAACTCCTGGTTGAATCCGGAGTCCACCGGATTCGGATCACGGCTGGCCGTCATTTTAAGCCCTGCAGAGCTGAATACTCTGAAGGATATCGCGATAGTGCACCTGGCAGAAAGAAGGGTCCCCTGGAAGCGATCCTATCTTTTGGTGAACAGCCGCGTGTAAGATATGGACGGTAAAATCAGAGATAACTCTATTGACATTTTTTCTGTTTTTGGGCATCTTTGCACCACGTTCACGGTGGGCATAGTTCAGTGGTAGAGCACCAGATTGTGGTTCTGGGTGTCGCGGGTTCAAATCCCGTTGCCCACCCTTTGCTTTATTCCTGCAGGAAACTTGCACCGAATGGAGCTTTCTGATGCGTCCGTAGCTCAGCTGGATAGAGCGCCGGACTTCGAATCCGTAGGTCGCAGGTTCGAATCCTGCCGGACGTAATCATATGGGCCGTTAGCTCAGCTGGCAGAGCAGCAGACTCTTAATCTGCGGGTCGAAGGTTCGATCCCTTCACGGCTCACTATCGAAAACCGGGGATAAAAATTGAAATATCCCGGGTTGACGAAAACAGTTTAGTGTGTATAATGGGGCTCCATCGCGAGAGTGGTGGAATTGGCAGACACGCTAGACTTAGGATCTAGTGCCGAAAGGTGTAAGGGTTCAAGTCCCTTCTCTCGCAATAGATCCTGCAATTCGTGCGAGAGTAGCTCAGCGGTAGAGCTCCACCTTGCCAAGGTGGATGTCGCGGGTTCAAATCCCGTCTCTCGCTCTATTTGATAAAGCGATCTGGTTGTCTCCAGATCGCTTTTTTTGTACTCCCTGAGTATACTCAATGTAGTGTTCCCCGCTGGAATCGGGAAAACGTATCGCTTGTTTGTGAGGTTAAGATGGTTGCGAATAAGGAAATTGAAAAACTGGAAAAATCCGCCGTAAAACTGACGGTCACGGTGGCAAAAGAAGACGTACGTAAAGAGTTCGACGGGCTGGTAGATACATACTGCAAAAGCGCCCACATAAAGGGTTTTCGTAAAGGGAAAGTTCCCGCCGGTATTCTCCTGCAGAAATTCGGTGACAGCATCCGTTACGAAACTTCCATGAAACTCATCGAGGAGAGCCTTAAGGAACTTTTTGAAGAGATCGAAGAACGTCCCATTGCATACTCCACCCCGGAACTGCAGGATGAGGCCCTCGTTAATGAAGATGAAGAGTTTACCTTTTCGGTCAAGTACGACGTTTTCCCCGATATCACCGTGGGTGAATACAAGGGACTCACTGTTGAAGAACCTGAAGTCAAGATCGGCAAGAAAGAGATCGACGCAGAGCTTGAGAAAATCCGGGACCAGAATTCTGTCGTCATGGAAAAAGAGGACCCTGCGGCTAAAGACGACATTGTTACTATTGATTATGTAGAGCTCGATGAAAACGGGACTGAAGTTGAAGGGACCCGACGTGAGGATTTTGTCTTTACTGTTGGATCCGGTTATAACCTGTACAAGATCGACGACGAACTTGTCGGCATGAAAGCCGGTGACGAGAAGGAGATCAAGAAGAGTTTCCCCGAGGATTTCGAGGATAAGGAACTTGCGGGCAGCGAAAAGATCATCAAAGCAACCCTTAAGGTGGTCAAGGACAAACAGCTTCCTGCGCTGGACGATGAGCTGGCCCAGGATGTTAACGAGAAGTTCGAGACCCTCAAGGACC
Source organism: Marispirochaeta sp. (assembly GCF_963668165.1). Lineage (NCBI taxonomy): Bacteria > Pseudomonadati > Spirochaetota > Spirochaetia > Spirochaetales > Spirochaetaceae > Marispirochaeta > Marispirochaeta sp. The sequence goes on from NZ_OY764211.1 coordinate 691,515, forward strand.
TGAAGGACGACATCAAGAAACGCCTTGAAAGCAGCCTTGAGCAGCGCTTGCGGTCCATTAAGATCGATTCTCTTCTTGAGCAGATCGTGTCAAAATCAGAAATTGACGTTCCGGAATCGATGATCGCCGCTGAGCTGGAGAACTCCTGGAGAAACTTCCAGATGCAGTCCCGCATGCCCGAGGAGCAGCTGCTTCAGATCCTTGCGATGCAGGGAAAAGACAAAGCCGCCCTTCTGTCCGAATGGAAGGATGACGCGGAAAAATCTTTGAAAGCACAACTTGTTATAGGAAAACTGATTGAAGCCGAAGATATTAAGGTAAGCGACGAAGACTACGAAAAGGAGCTTGCTGAACAGGCCGAACGCAGCGATATGACCCTTGAACAGACCAGAGAGTATGTGGAAAACAACAAGATGGAAGAGTACCTCAGGTCCGACCTTCTGAACCGCAAGCTTTTCGACCGGCTCCTGGAGCTGTCGGAGGTTAAAAAGGGCCAAAAAGAGTCCTATGTGGACGTAATGAATAAAAATAATTAAATTGATAAGACACGAAACGTCAAGGATACATGAGATATATGAATGAACAGATGAACACCCTGGTTCCGATTGTGGTTGAACAGACCGGCGTCGGAGAACGATCGTACGATATTTTCTCGCGGCTGTTAAAAGACCGTATTGTTTTTATAGACGGGGAGGTCAACGACATCAGCGCTGATCTTGTTGTGGCTCAGCTTCTGTTCCTTGAATCCCAGGATCCTGAACGCGATATCAGTCTGTACATAAACTCTCCCGGAGGATCGGTTACTGCCGGTCTGGCCATTTATGATACGATTCAGCACATAAAGGCTGACGTGCAGACAATCTGTCTGGGGCAGGCAGCCTCCATGGGGGCAATGCTTCTGACCTGCGGGACCGCCGGTAAGCGCTATGCCCTGCCCTCCTCCCGTATTCTGATTCACCAGCCCTGGGGCGGTGTTCAGGGGCAGGCCTCTGATATCGGTATTCAGGCCCGGGAGATTGTCCGGCTGAAACGTATGCTGATTGATTATTTCAGCCAGCATACTGGCAAACCGGTTTCAGTAATAGAAAAAGACCTTGAACGGGACTATTTTCTCTCAGCTCAGGAAGCAGTTGACTACGGCCTTGTAGACAGTGTTCTTATAAGGGGTGGAAATGGCAAAAACGCGTAACGACGGATTAAAAGTTTGTTCATTCTGCGGAAAAAGCGCCGATATCGCCCGCCGGCTTATAGCCGGACCCGGCGTCTTTATCTGTGATGAGTGCGTCAATGTCTGCAAGAAGATCCTCGACGAAGAAGAAGACGTTCTTACCTCCGAGTTTATAGACGACGTACCGACTCCCCAGGAGATAAAAGGCTATCTGGATAATTACGTAATCGGTCAGGAGACAGCAAAAAAGGTACTCTCTGTGGCTGTTTACAACCATTACCGCCGCATTACACATAAGGGTATCATCGACGACGAGGTTGAACTGGAAAAAGCCAACGTCCTTATGACAGGACCCACAGGTACCGGCAAAACCCTGCTGGCAAAGACTCTCGCCAAGAAGCTGAAAGTTCCCTTTGCCATTGCCGACGCTACCACCCTTACCGAGGCCGGTTATGTTGGAGAGGATGTTGAAAACATTCTGCTTAAGCTGATCCAGAACGCAGGTAATAACATTGCGGCCGCCGAACGGGGTATTATCTATATCGACGAGATCGACAAAATCTCCCGTAAAGGTGAAAATGCTTCCATAACCCGGGACGTATCGGGAGAGGGTGTCCAGCAGGCCCTGCTGAAGATAATCGAGGGAACCGTTGCGTCCGTTCCGCCCCAGGGGGGCCGGAAACACCCGAACCAGGAGATGCTCAAGATCGATACCAATAATATCCTCTTTATCTGCGGCGGTGCCTTTGTGGGTCTGGACAAGATAATCGAGTCCAGAACCCTGGAGCACCCTATGGGTTTTGGTGCCAATGTGCGGTCTTCGGAAGAAAAAGATCTGGCTGATCTCTACTCCAAGCTGCATCCTGATGATCTTATCAAATTTGGTCTTATACCTGAGTTCATTGGCAGGCTTCCCATTACCGTAAACCTGACCAACCTGGAAAAAAAGGATCTTAAGCGGATTATCACCGAACCCAAGAACTCCATTGTCAAGCAGTATCAGTCCCTCATGAAACTCGACGGTGTGGATCTCATCTTTACCGATGAGGCTATTGATGCGATCGCCCAGCAGGCCCTGGAACGTAAAACCGGTGCCCGTGGGCTGCGTTCCATTGTTGAGAATATCATGATGGATATTATGTACGATATCCCCTCGATCGACGGCGAAAAGAAGGTTGTAATAACCGGCGATGTTATCAGGGGCGAAGAAAAACCGGAAATACTGCTGAACAGAAAGAGCGCATGAAGCTGAATAAACTGCCTATCTTTTCTCCCAAGCAGGAGCTCCCTCTAATACCTATGAGGGAGCTTGTTGTTTTTCCCTATATGGTAATTCCTTTTTTTGCCGAGAAGGGTCCCAAAAACAAGGCCCTCGAGGCTGCCATGGCCTCAGACAGGATGGTCTTTTTTGCATATCAGAGAAATCTGAACGAACCTCCATCGCAGGCGGATTTTCACGCAACCGGTACTGTTGCCAAGATCCTGCAGATGCTCAAACTCCCCGACGGTACCGTCCGGGTGCTGGCTGAGGGCAAGCAGCGTGCACGGCTTACCAAAACCTTTGATAAAAAGGGGTATCCCACCGCTGCTTTTTCAGTAATAGAGTCTTCAACGGAGCTTACACCGACTATTGCTGCGTTGATGAATACCGTTCAGGATGCTTTCGGTGCCTATGGTACCATAAATAAAAAGATTTCCAAGGATTCTCAGGAAGATATCCGTAAAGCAGAATATCCTGACAAACTGGTAGATCTTGTCTGTGCCCATGTTCCCTTCCGTATCGAGAAGAAGATTGAACTCTTATCTTCTGAGGATTCGGAGGAGCGGCTCGAGATTCTTGCTGTCGCTCTGGAGGGGGAAAACCAGGTACTGCAGATCCAGAACAGGATCAGCTCCAAGGTTAAGAAGAAGCTTGAACGCAACCAGCGGGAATATTTTCTCAACGAACAGCTCAAGGAAATAAATCGCGAACTCGGACGCGACGATCAGGACACAAACGGATCCAAAGAGCTTTTATCCCGCATCGAAGAGAGCAATCCTCCCCAGGAAGTCATGGATAAGGCTAAAAAGGAAGGAGCCCGTTTAGGCAAACTGCAGCCCATGTCGCCTGAATCGGGAGTACTCCGCACCTACCTCGAGTGGCTCGCCGACCTGCCGTGGAGTTCCCATTCCGAGGATAACCGCGACATTGACGCTGCGGCCAGGATTCTTGACGAAGACCACTTCAACATGAAAAAGCCAAAGGAGCGGATCCTCGATTTTATCGCTGTGCGGCAGTTAAATCCGCGGCTCAAGGGTCCTATCCTCTGCTTTGTCGGCCCTCCCGGTACAGGCAAAACCTCTCTGGGTAAATCTGTGGCCCGTGCCCTGAGCAGGGAGTTTATCCGTGTATCCCTGGGCGGTGTTCGGGATGAGGCGGAAATCCGGGGCCACCGCAAAACCTATGTCGGCGCCCTGCCCGGCAAGATTATTCAGGGTATGAAGCGGGCGGAAAATATAAATCCGGTATTTCTCCTTGATGAAATCGACAAGCTGAATTCCGATTTCCGCGGAGACCCTGCTTCCGCCATGCTCGAAGTTCTCGATCCGGAACAGAACAACTCCTTCGTTGACCACTACCTGGAGGTACCCTACGACCTTTCGGAGGTTATGTTCATTACCACAGCCAACTCCACCCACTCTATTCCCTACCCCCTGCTGGACCGTATGGAGATAATCGAAGTACCGGGGTATTCCGACTATGAGAAGGCCGAGATTGCCAAGCGCTTCATTGTGCCAAAACAACTGGAAGAGAACGGACTCTCCTGGGCGGAGGTGAAATTCCAGGAAAAAGCACTGATGGAGATTATCAACTCCTACACTATGGAATCGGGTGTAAGAAATCTGGAACGCGAAATTGCCACTGTTATACGGAAAACCGCAAGGGAAGCCGTTAAAGACGGCTATACCCAGGAAGAAAAGCGGGTATCAGAACATTTTTCTGTGCAGATTACGCCGAAAAAGATCCGTTCTTACCTGGGGCAGCCCCGCTACCAGCGCAATGACCTTCATAAGGAACGGCGGGCGGGTATTGCCCTGGGACTTGCCTGGACAGAAATGGGGGGAACCCTCCTGCCTGTAGAGGTTGGGGTTTTTGAAGGTTCCGGGGAACTGATTCTGACCGGAAGCCTCGGTGACGTTATGAAAGAGTCCGCCAGGGCAGCTCTCTCTTTTCTGCGAACCCATGCCGAGGAACTTGGTCTTGATAAGGGCTTTGCAAAAGAACAGGATATCCACATACATGTACCGGAGGGCGCCATTCCCAAAGACGGCCCCTCTGCCGGGATAACTCTTACCTCCGCGATGTTGAGTGCCTTTACCGGTCACCTGATTCGTGAAGGTATTGCCATGACCGGAGAAATAACACTTACCGGACTTATGCTTCCCATCGGCGGCGTAAAGGAAAAGGTACTTGCCGCCTACCGCAACGACTTAAGTGAGGTGCTGCTGCCGGAACGCAACAAGAAGGATGCCCTTGATTTGCCCCGGGAAGTTACAGGAAAACTTAAGCTCAGGTATGCTTCTACCATACGAGAAGCCCTGAGAATTCTTTTTATGGAATACAGTTTGTAAAGAGCCGGTTTTATTGCTTGATTTTCAGGATGTCGGCTATGTATAATGTTGAGAGAACAGGAGGTTCTATTGTGAAAAAGCAACTCGTCATTGTGGTCGCTGTCTTACTCCTGACGCTGTTTGCCGTATCAGCAGCGGCGGATGAATCGGAATTCTTCTTTAAATCCCTTCCCATTACCAAGGTATACGCTCACCGTGACGGCTACAGGGTTATTTATCGCCGTACCAACATGGAGCTCTCGGAGCTGTTTGTGCCGGTAGAGTGGTTTCAATACCAGCCCGGAGAGGGTAATCGCGGCAAGGGCGATCTTGTCATGGCAAACAATCCTGCCTATCCCTATTTTTCGATCTTCTGGAAAAACGGTGAGTTCAGCCACATCAGGCTCTACCTGCGGGAAGACAAGAACGATATGAGCTGGGGAATCTTAAGGAATCCGGAAGCCTATTCCGACAGCTTCGATATTGAAAACCTCGACAACCTGCAGTTCTAATCTGATTTGAAAAGCAGTATATCAAAACTCTGCAAAGCCGTCGCTGCTGAAGAGATCGACGGCTGGCTCTTTTACGGATTTCAGCACCGTGATCCTCTGGCTGAGGAGATTCTGGGACTGTCCCGGGAGAAGGTAAATACCCGGAGATGGTTTTATATCGTTTTTTCCGATCCGGAAAAAAACATTAAAATCTCCCACCGTGTCGAAGCCGGTTATCTTTCGTCCCTTCCGGGAAAGGAGTTTATGTACTCCTCGCTGGCTGAATTAAAGCATATTCTTCTTCGCTTTACGGGCCTTCGTCTTGCGGCCCAGTATTCTCCTGAACTATCCATCTTTTCCTTTCTGGATCACGGTACAGCCCTGCTGCTGAAAGAAGTTGGGATTGAACTCTCCTCTTCCGGCAGCCTTATTCAAACGGTTAAAGGTGTCCTTGATTCTGATGGAACAGCCTCCCATGAACGGAGTGCCGTCCACCTGTATGAGATTCTGGCGGTCTGCCGTGACCGCTTGTCAGAAGCCTTCAGCGCCATGAAGCAGTATCAGGAGGGTGATGTCCAGGAGTGGATTATGGCGGAGTTCGAGAAGCGAAGACTTATAACCAACCATCCGCCAATTGTCGCTGCGGGGATTAATTCCAGGGACCCCCATTACATACCGGAAAACGGTGGTGCAGTAATAGACAGAAATATGCCTTTACAGCTTGATCTGTGGGCCAGAGAGAAAACTCCCGAGGCGGTCTATGCTGATATATCCTGGGTGCTTTTTACCGGGACAAAGGTTCCGGATAAGATAGTCTCCGTTTTTTCCGCCCTGCAGAAAGCCAGAGACGGAGTTATTGAGTTTCTTTGTAGAGAGTATCCCCGGCGCCGGGTTTCCGGTGTCGAAGCTGATCAGATAGCCCGGGCAGTGCTTATTGAATCCGGCTATGAAAGAGGAATCCGTCATCGAACCGGCCACGGTATTGATACTGAAGCCCATGGATACGGCGTGAATCTTGACAGCATAGAGTTCCCGGACACCAGGTTTTTTATGGAGGGGTCCTGTTTCTCTATTGAACCGGGTCTTTACCTGGAAGAGTTCGGTCTCCGCACAGAAATAAATGTTTATATTAAAGATGGAACTATCCGGGTATCCGGCGGTCCTGTACAGCAGGAAATTACGTCCCTGCTGCTTTAATCCTTACAAAGGATGCAGTATGAATAAGATCCCTGCCAAACAACATTATACACCACCCCTGGAAATTCGAGATTTTTTCCGCTCATTTCAAAATTTCCTTATACTTGGCCATACCGAACCAGACGGGGACTGTTTGGGATCTCAACTGGCACTGGCCCATTTTTTACAGGCCAGGGGCTGTTGCGCGGAGCTTTACTCCCCTGGTCCCTTCAGCAGGCCCGAGATTGAAGGACTCGCTCCCCTGTTCAAAGCGAGGATTCCGTCAGAAAGTCTAAACGATATAGACGCGAACACTGCTGTTGTCGTTCTCGACTGCTCAACCCCTGACAGGATCGGCGAGTTAAAGGACGATATAGAGGGTCTTCCCCTCTGTGTTATTGATCATCACGCATCGGGAACTGTTTTTGGAGACCTCCGTTGGGTAGATCCCCAATCGCCCGCGGTAACCTTAATGATCCAGGGGCTTATTGAGAGCTTCAATCAGTCTGTTTCGTCTGAAGCTGCACGGCAGCTCTTTTTCGGTCTTTCTACGGATACAGGTTTTTTCCGTCATCTTACAGAGAGCGGATCTCCTGCATTCACCAGCGCGGCCCGTCTGATCGAGGCAGGGGCTTCCCCCAAAGAGACCTTTTCCCGCATGTACGGTAACCGTCCCTTTGCCTCCAGGGTTCTTCTTGGCAGAATGCTGGAACGGGCACGGCAGTTATCCGAAAATCGGCTTATCTACACCTACGAGACTCTCTCTGACCTTGAGGAACTGGGTCCGGCCGCCCGGGATTCGGACATGCTGTATCAGCTGCTTCTGGGCACAAAAGGATGCGAAGCCGCTGTGGTTATACGGGAGGAAAAAAACGGAAGTTGCAGTGTCGGACTGCGGGCTCTTTTCTCTCTGGATGTCGGCGCCCTTGCCGCCGGTTTTGGTGGCGGAGGTCACAAAAAGGCCGCAGGATTCAGTTTTGCGGGGGAGAGAAGCGATCTTGAAAAAAGGCTTCTCCCTCTTATAGAAGAACACCTTCAATCTTCTGCCAAATAACAAAAACCATTGGACTTTTCTTATAATTTTAGTAATCTATATCAAATACATGTTTTCCACAAGGAGAGAGTATGGCAAAAACCCTGTTGGATAAGGTTTGGGAACATCACCTGGTCAAAACACTGCCTTCAGGACAGGATCAGCTGCTTATCGGGCTGCACCTCATTCACGAGGTAACCTCCCCGCAGGCCTTTGATATGCTCCGTACCATGGGGCTGGGGGTAAAATTCCCAGAACGGACCTTTGCTACAGTAGACCACATAGTTCCGACAAATAACCAGCAGCGTCCCTTCCAGGACGAACTTGCAGAAAAGATGATGGCGGAACTGGAGAAGAATACCCGGGAGTTCGGTATAACCTTCTTTAATCTTCAGTCAGGCCGGCAGGGTATTGTTCATATTGTCGGCCCGGAGATGGGGCTTACCCAGCCGGGAATGACCATTGCCTGCGGGGATTCCCACACATCCACCCACGGAGCTTTCGGGTCCATTGCTTTCGGCATCGGGACATCCCAGATACGGGATATCCTGGCTTCGGGAACCATGGCCATATCCAAACCGAAAATCCGGCGTATAAAGATAGACGGCAGTCTGGGTCCAGGGGTCTACGCCAAGGATATAATCCTCCGCATCATCCGTGACCTCGGAGTCAAGGGAGGGCTTGGCTATGCCTACGAATACGCCGGAGAGGCCATTGAGGCCCTGAGCATGGACGAACGGATGACGATCTGCAATATGAGCATTGAAGGCGGAGCCCGCTTCGGTTACGTAAATCCAGACGATACTACCTTCGACTATATTAAAGGCCGGCCCTACGCTCCCAATGATTTCGATGCTGCCAGGGAACGCTGGAAGAGCTACGCTTCTGATCCTGATGCAGTGTACGATGATGAGTATACCATTGATGGTAAGACCATTGCTCCCATGGTTACCTGGGGTATTAACCCGGGTCAGGCCCTTGAGGTGGACCGGCCCCTTCCTGATCCTGATGACCTGAGCCGGGATGAGCGGGAGGTTGCCCTGCGGGCCTACCAGCACATGGGGCTTCGTCCCGGTGAACACATAACAGGGACTCCCATTGACGTTGCTTTTCTCGGTTCCTGTACCAACGGCCGTATAAGTGATCTGCGCGAGGCTGCGGCTATCGTAAAAGGCAACAATGTTGCTCCCAGGGTTAAGGCCATGGTTGTTCCAGGTTCCATGGGCATCGCCCGTCAGGCTGAAGCAGAGGGACTGGATCGGATTTTTACTGAAGCCGGTTTTGAATGGCGCGGCGCCGGCTGTTCCATGTGTCTTGCCATGAACCCGGATAAGCTCCAGGGACGGGAAATCTCTGCCAGTTCGTCAAATCGTAATTTTATTGGCCGTCAGGGTTCCCCCACTGGACGCACCCTGCTTATGAGTCCCGCCATGGTCGCTGCAGCAGCGATCGCCGGACACGTAGTAGATATCCGGCACCGCATGCAGAAGAGGTAGTACAACAATGAAAAAGATACAATCCATAAACGGCAGGCCGCTGCCTGTCGCAGGTACCGATATAGACACCGACCGCATTATTCCCGCCCGCTACATGAAGAGCGTTACCTTTTCCGGCCTGGGGGCATACGCCTTTTTCGATGAGCGTTATGATGACCAAGGCAGCCAGAAGGACCACCCCATGAACAGCCCCGCCTACCGGGGGGCCTCGATTATGCTGGTCAATAAAAACTTTGGCTGTGGTTCATCCCGGGAACATGCTCCCCAGGCCCTCAGGGACTTCGGAATTACCGCCCTTATTGGGGAATCCTTCGCTGAAATTTTTGCCGGTAACTGCAGCGCTCTGGGGATTCCGGCTGTCACAGTTTCCGAAGAAGCAGCTTTGCAGCTGCAGCAGAGGGCCGAAAACAACCCTGAAGAGCTTGTAGAAATCGATCTTGAATCCATGACGGTCCGGTCCGGAGACTACAGCGTAAAAATCTCCATGCCGGAAACCTACCGCAGGGCAATGTTGGACGGCAGCTGGGACTCAACTTCTCTGCTGCTTCAGGCAGAGGAGGATATCCGCACAGTGGAATCCTCCCTCCACTACTCCTTTGGTTAGTTTCTTTAGAGAAGGTTCTGCTGAAAGCAGGATTCGTAGGCCCGGTTAAGAATCTCTTCTGCCTCCCGGTCATAGCCCATATCCCGGGCCGCATCGAGCAGGGTATAACGGTTGCGCAGAAAGCGGATGTTATTTACACCGAATCGTCCGCGTTCCTTGTCTATACCCAGGGATCCCAGGTCCAGGGGAAGACCGGCTTCTCCAAGTTCTGTAAGCCCCTTTTCGGCGGTATCCAGATAATCGACGTAGAGCTTTACAAGTTCCTCAGCCATGGGCAACAGCTTTTCCATCCGTCTTTTATGCCCTTCCGGGCTGTTGTCACGGGCTTTTATTTCCCGTTGCAGTTTGGCCCTGGTTTTTTCCGAAATCCACGAGGCGTCGGGCACAGCAGCAGCGGAAAAGAGATGTTCTCCTCGGCCCGGGTCCGGAGAATCTGCGACTATCAGACTAAGGATTTCACGGTACGCCCGTATGACTATGCGGGAGGCTGCCGCTACCAGGACACCATGAAGGTCCCATTCCCGGTTTCCCACCAGCTGTTCAACCTCCCAGAAATGGGCAAGGATATGTTCTGTCGAGGAAGCGGGCCGGGAGCTTTGCAGACTCTGCATAATTAAACCGGATGTCAGCACCGCATCAGCAGCGTTCACACAACCCGATTCTGAGCCGGAGAGAATACTTTCAAGATCGTTCAATGCCAGAGTAGCTGACCCCACGGCAAATTCCGCCGCCACAGGGTCAAAGAATTCTCCGGTGATCATGGAACTCATTTGCCAGTCAGGTACAGCAATAAACTTCCCGGCTAAATCCCCCAGACCGGCAAGGGTCAGACGGCGGGGAGCCTTGGATAGAACCCGTATATCGCAATAGATACGTTCTGCGGCCCGGGTCGGCAGGGATTCGTGATAACCTTCTACGCGGATTGCCGCTGTACCGGAGGTAAAGGCATCCACCGAGGCTGCGGTCATCAGGCACCAGTTTCGTATTCCCGCTTCACAAGCCGCCTGCTTTGCACAATCGCTGATAACACCGCTGCCTGCTCCGACAATCAGATCCAGCTTGTGTTCTTTAGCCTCGGCAGCGATCTCTTTAACCAGTTCCAGGGTTGGCAGCGGATTTCTGGGCAGCATCCGAATGCGATGCCCGTATGCCCGAAGAACCTCGGGATTAAGGAGGTCAGATACTGCAGCTGCTGTATCCGGGTCCATCAGGATCAGCGCTGCCGGCTCCTTGCCTGAGAGTTCAGCCTGCAGTCTATCCGCAGCATCAGATGCTATCAGTATGAGAGGAGGTTCCTTGAGCGGCTTGCTATCAAGGTAACGTTCATAATTGGTCATTAATGTCCTCCGTAGTTCTGATTATCATAGAGCCGGTTCTTTTTCAATAAAAATAATCTTTCCTTTTCTCCTGCAGACGGCTACTATAAAAAAGTACACAATAAGGAGGCGGTTTTGGAAAGTATCAGCATGCCGGCTGAACAGGACAGCCGTAAAGGTATTATCAGCTGGGCCCTGTATGATTGGGGAAACAGTGCATTCGCCACTACCGTAATGGGAGGGTTCTTTCCCCTTTTTTTTAAGGCCTACTGGTCCGATCCTTCCAACCCTCAGGCCAGTACATTCTACCTTGGCTCTTCCGTCTCCATAGCATCAATCATTGTCGCCCTCTCTGCACCAATACTCGGGGCCATAGCCGATAAGGGTTCGGTTAAAAAACGAATGCTCTTTACTTTCGCGTATTTAGGAATCCTCGCTACCGGTGCCCTCTGGTTTGTGGAGCAGGGAAACTGGCAGCTCGCGGCGGTCCTCTATATTCTGGGGACCATTGGTTTTTCCGGAGGAAACATCTTTTATGATGCCCTGCTGGTAAGCGTTGCATCCCGCAAAAAGGTGGATTTTGTATCATCCCTGGGATTCGCTCTTGGCTACATCGGGGGCGGAATGCTTTTTCTGGTAAACATTATCATGTTCCAAAAGCCGGAAATCTTCGGCATTCCTGACGGAAATACTGCCATTCGCCTGGCATTTGTTTCCGTCGCTCTCTGGTGGGCTCTTTTCTCGATTCCTGTATTTCTCTTTGTTCCCGAGCCGCGAACCGGGAGCCGCCAGGGATTTGGTACAGCTATAATCCACGGGTGGCGGCAGATCAGAGAGACCTTCAGGCACATCCGTCACTTAAAAGTCGTGGGACTCTTTCTGCTGGCCTACTGGTTCTACATTGACGGTGTGGATACGATCATCCGTATGGCCGTAGACTACGGCAGCGCTCTCGGATTCAGCGGCAACGCGCTGATAACCGCACTTCTGATGGTGCAGTTTATCGCCTTTCCTGGCGCGCTGCTCTATAACCTGTTCGCAAGCAAGGTTGGGATAAAACGGGCTATTCTTGTGGCCATCGCAGCCTACAGCATGATCGCGGTCCTTGGGTATTTTATGCGGACCGAGGCTCACTTTTTTATGCTTGCAGGACTGGTCGGTCTTTTTCAAGGAGGCATACAGGCCCTGAGCCGAAGCTTCTACTCCCGTATAATACCGGAAAAAAGGGCCGGAGAGTTTTACGGTTTCTTTAATATGCTCGGCAAATTCGCCGCTGTTCTGGGTCCTTTTATGATGGGCAGTGTTACTATCCTCACCGGCAGCAATAGACTCGGGATCCTTTCCATCATCCTTCTCTTTCTGGCCGGAGGAGTGCTTTTTGCCAGGGTTGACCAGCAGGAGGGAGAACGGATGGCAGAGGAGTACCTGGAATAGGGAATTACAGATACGTCAAAATCTCGCTGCCATGGTCGGAGGGGCTTACCTTGGGAAACACCTTAATAACCCGTCTGTCTTCATCGAGAATGAAGGTCGATCGCAGAATGCCCTCATAGGTTTTACCGTACATCTTTTTCTCTCCCCAGGCGCCAAAACGCTTAAGAACTTTCTTATCCGGATCGCTGAGAAGATAAAAAGGGAGATCAAACTTTGCTTTAAATTTTCCGTGGGATTGTACCGAATCCGCGCTGATTCCCAGAACAACAGCGCCCTTGTCGAGTATGGCATCGTAGTTGTCCCGAAAGCTGCAGGCCTCTTTCGTGCATCCCGGAGTGTTGTCTTTCGGATAAAAATAGACAACCACCTTTTTACCGGAGAAATCGGAAAGGGAAACATCCTGTCCTTCGCCGTCCTGCAGGCTGAAATCTTCTATTACTGTCCCTTCTTCGACCATGGCTTTTCTCCTTTTAACAAAGCGCCTTGTATCTGTAAAAGTACCTAGCCGATACCTGACAGGCAAGCTCTTTTTCTCTTCGGAAATCATTGCTTTCGTTCATTTTTCTGCTGCCAGCTTTTTGTGCTTGATTCAATGAGCAGTATCCGGGTATTTTAGCAATCAAGAAGGAGTATGTATGGCGATTTCTCGAAAGATACTGTCCACCATGGAGAAGTCCTCCTGGATTCGACGCATGTTCGAATCCGGCGCGAAACTGAAAGCCGAGTACGGCAACGACAATGTCTTTGATTTCAGTCTTGGAAACCCCAACCTTGATCCTCCCGCAGAGTTTCAGGAAGCCCTGTCACGTCATGCCGCGGATACAACTCCCCGGCTCCACTCCTATATGCCCAACGCCGGTTACCCCCCGGTTCGGGAAAAGGTCGCCGGTTTTATCAGCAAGGAGTACGGCGTGCCACTGGATTCCGGCAAGGTGCTTATGACTGTCGGAGCCGGCGGGGCCTTGAATGTTGCTTTAAAGTCTCTGATAAACCACGGCGATTACATCCTTTGTCCCAGTCCCTATTTTATGGAGTACCAGTTTTACTGCGACAACCACGGCGGAGTGCTCAATGCCGTACCAACTGGTCCTGACTTTCTTCCGAATATCGAACGCCTGGCCGAGGAAATTGGCCCCCGTACCGCTGCACTGATTATAAACTTTCCTAACAACCCCACCGGAACGGTCTATACCCAGGAGTACCTGGACAGGCTTGGTGAAATGCTCAGCGTAAAAAGCCGGGAAAACAACCGTACCATCTATCTTATATCGGACGAACCCTACCGCAAAATTGTTTATGGTGAGGTCGAACCAGGCAGCGTGTTTAAAGCTTATCCTCACAGCATGATTGCTACCTCCTATTCCAAGGATCTTTCTATTCCCGGAGAACGCATAGGCTGGCTTGCTATCCACCCGGAGGCAGAGGATGCAGAAAACCTGGTTAATGCTGCCATTCTCTGCAACAGAATCCTCGGCTATGTAAACGCCCCCGCCCTTATGCAGCGGGTTGTGGGTGACCTGCAGGGAATAAGCGCTGACGTCGATATTTACCGGCGCAAACGAGACATGATTTGCGATATCCTCGGCAATGCCGGATACGAGTTCACGAAACCCGCGGGTACTTTCTACCTGTTCCCCAAAGCACCGGGGGGTGACGATCTGAGGGTCGTTCAGGCCTTGCAGCAGGAACGCATTCTTACCGTTCCCGGACGCGGTTTTGGCCGCGAAGGGTATTTCCGTATTGCCTTCTGTGTTGAGGATGCGGTTATTGAAGCCTCTGCAGCGGGATTCAAAACGGTACTGCGTCAGTTTAAGTAAAGGGAACCTCTAAAGATTATGCGACTTTAGTTATAATTAAAGTCCTGTTTCTTGACCCCTGTGAATGATGTGTCATACAATAGGTCCTGATCAGCAATCCGGACAGGATTTACTTGAAGGAGACAACCATGAGCGACATCGTCCTTCTGGGAGACGAGGCGGTTGCTCTGGGTGCCGTTCACGCCGGCATCAGCGCCGCCTACGGTTATCCGGGCACACCATCTACTGAAATTCTTGAATACCTTATTGAATACAGTTCACGTCAAGGAGCACCTCACGCAGCATGGTGTTCCAATGAAAAAACCGCCTACGAAGACGCCCTGGGAGTCTCCTTTGTAGGCAAACGGGTACTGGTAACCATGAAGCACGTCGGTTTGAACGTAGCAGCCGACCCTTTTGTGAATTCAGGGCTTTTGAATATCCGCGGCGGTCTTGTACTCGCTGTCGCAGATGATCCCGGGATGCACAGTTCCCAGAATGAACAGGATTCCCGTTTTTTTGCGGAGTTCGCTAAAATAATCTGCCTGGAACCCCGGAATCAGCAGGAAGCCTATGAAATGGCCATGGAGGCCTTTGATCTTTCGGAGAAGTTTCATATTCCTGTAATGCTGCGCCTGGTTACCCGTCTTGCCCATTCACGGGCGATTGTGCAGGTTGGCGCGAAACGGGATGAAAACCCCTTGAGCAAACCCGATGACAAGCGGGGATGGATGCTTTTACCCGCCACAGCCAGACAGAACTATCTGAACCTGCTGGAAAAAGAAAAGGATATGCTCTCCTGGTCGGAAAATTCATCCAGGAATCCTCTTGAGATACTCAAGGCTGGGAAAAAAAACTCCCTGGGGATAATAACCAGCGGTCTGGGACGAAATTACTACGACGAGAACCTTTCAGAACTGGATGGGGAAATTCCCCGTCTCCATATTAGCGCATATCCCCTGCCGCTGAATACAATCAGAACATTGGCTTCTTCCTGTACGCGTATCCTCATTATAGAAGAAGGGTATCCACTTATCGAGGAAAAACTCAAAGGTATTCTCGAAGGGTCCATTCAAATCAGCGGTAAACTCGACGGATCCCTTCCCCGCACCGGAGAGCTTACACCCGATGCGGTACGCGGGGCCCTTGGGCTCGCGGCACGGGAGCTGCGTTCCACCACGGATGTGGAAATTCCCGGTCGACCGCCGCAGTTATGCAAAGGCTGCCCCCACATTGATACCTATCTTGCAATAAACGAGGCTATCGGGGATGACCCAGACGCGGTAGTAACCTCCGACATCGGCTGCTATGCCCTGGGGGCCCTTCCCCCCTATCAGGCAATTGAAACCATTGTCTGTATGGGTGCCTCCATAGGCATGGCAAAAGGAGCCGCGGAAGCGGGAGTCAAGCGGGTTGTGGCTACAATTGGCGACAGCACTTTTCTCCACTCCGGGCTTACCTCTTTGGTTGATGCCGCAGCGGCGGATACTCCCATGACTGTTGTTATTCTTGATAACGGTACAGTCGGCATGACCGGCGGCCAGGAAACCATTCTTCCCACATCCCGGGTACACCGCATGATTGAAGGTCTGGAGATTGATCCAGCACATATTCGGACAATAACCCCATTGAAAAAATATGCCGATGAAAACCGCCGCGTAATTGCCGCAGAGATCGATCATCCTGGCCTTTCTGTGGTCGTTGCAATCAGGGAATGTCTGGAAACCGCCAAGCGGGATAAAAAAAACGCGGTACAGGAAGGGGTTGCAAAATGAAGTACGATATTATACTTGCAGGCGTCGGCGGCCAGGGTACCTTGAGTGTTGCTGCGATTATCGCATCCGCTGCTTTAAAACAGGGGCTTGTGGTCCGCCAGTCGGAAATACACGGAATGTCTCAGCGCGGAGGTGCGGTAGTCTCACATCTCCGTCTGTCCGACAGTTCCATAGACTCTGACCTAATTCCGCTGGGGAACGGTGACCTTTTACTCAGCATGGAGCCGCTGGAAGCCCTGCGGCACATTGAGTACCTTTCGCCGACGGGCAGACTTATCAGTGCGGCTGAGGGAGTGAACAATATTCCAGTCTATCCCAGAATAGAAAGCATCCATGAGGCAATCCTTGCTCAACCAGGCGCCCGTGTTATTGATGCCCGCAGCATTGCCAAAGATGCCGGCAGTCTTAAAGCAATGAATATTGTCATGATCGGGTCGGCAGCAGACTCCATACCCATTACACAGGAACACTTTCTTTCCGCAATAGATGAGCGCTTTTTCTCCAAAGGCGACAAGGTTCAGCAAGCCAACCGAAAAGCCTTTGAGATAAGCCATGCGGATGCTCTTGGAGCCGGATCATGACAGCTGTTGAGACAGCGTCCAAGGAGGAGATAAAAAAACTCCAGCTTGCCAGGCTGCGGAATACTGTCGAGTATGCTCTTAAAACCCCGTTTTATGCCGAACGTCTCGGCGGCATTGGTATTACCAGAAAAGAAGATATTCAAACCCTGGCAGATCTCAAAAAAATACCTTACACGAGCAAGGACGACCTGAGAAATGCGTTTCCCTACGGCATGCTTTCTATTCCGCTGGAAGAGGTAGTACGTCTTCACGCATCTTCCGGAACAACCGGTACTCCAACGGTCATTTACCATAATCAACAGGATCTTGACGCGTGGACGGCCCTTTCCGCCCGTTCAATCCTGTGTACCGGCGCAAGACGGAGCGATGTTTTCCAGAACATGATGACCTATGGTCTGTTTACCGGGGGTCTTGGCCTTCATTATGGCGCAGAAGCCGCAGGTCTGCTGGTGATTCCAGCCAGCTCCGGTAATACCAAACGACAGTTCAAGCTGATGAAGGACTTCAGCACTACCATTGTGCACGCCACTCCCAGCTATATGCTTCATCTCGCCTCAAAAATGGAGTCCGAAGGCATAGACCTGAGTGATCTTTTCTTAAAAAAGGCTCTGGTTGGTGCAGAACCACACAGTGAAGATATCCGCCGTAAAATAGAAGAACTTTTTTCTATCGACGTATATAATTCCTACGGCTTGAGCGAAATGAACGGACCCGGAGTCGCCTTTGAGTGTGTCCGCAAACAGGGAATGCATGTTTGGGAGGACAACTACATTATGGAAATTATTGACTGTGACAGCCTTGACCCGGTTGATGACGGCCAATACGGAGAGCTGGTTCTGACAACACTGTGCCGTCAGGCTACCCCTCTGCTCCGCTACCGGACCCGGGATATAACTGCCGTCTATCCTGATAAGTGCACCTGCGGTAGAACTCACCGGCGAATCCAGCGAATAACCGGACGTACCGATGACATGCTGATCATTAACGGAGTGAATGTTTTTCCGTCCCAGATCGAAGAGGTTATAATGTCAATGCCCGAGATCGGCACTAATTACCAGATTGTGGTCCAAAAAATGGGGGCCCTGGATAAACTCATCGTCAAAACCGAAGTCGGCAAGAATATCTTTACGGATGATACCAGGGATCTGAAGGCCCTGAGTTCGCGAATTGCTGAGAACCTGAAGGTCTCTATCAGTATAAACCCCACTATTGAGCTTCACGAGCCGGGGTTCCTTCCCGTCTCCGAAGGTAAGGCTGTTCGGGTTATTGACGAACGTCCCGGAATTTAACTAACAGGAGTAAAGCATGGCGTGGGATACATCCGCGGAATACCGAAATCCCGGTGATCTGCAGACATTACAGCTGCAGCGGCTGCAGGAACTGGTAACCCGGCTCTATATACGGGTTCCGTTTTACCGGCGCAAGTTTGACGAAGCGGGCATAAAACCCCAGGACATATGCAGCCTGGAGGATATCAGCAAGATTCCCTTTACCACAAAACAGGAGCTGCGGGAGACCTATCCCTATGGCCTTTTGGCCGTAGATGAATCGGAGATTGTCGAGGTCCATACCTCTTCCGGGACAACCGGTACCCCTGTAGTGGGAGCATATACCCTCAGGGATATTGAGACATGGTCTCACGCCATGGCCAGGACCCTGTCTATGGCAGGTGCCGGACCCGGAGATGTTATTCAGAACGCCTACGGCTACGGACTCTTTACCGGAGGCCTTGGCGTCCATTATGGAGCCAGGATGCTCGGCGCAAATGTAATTCCAATTTCTGCCGGAAATACAAAACGTCAACTCATGATCATGCGTGATTTCGGCACCACTCTTTTAACCTGCACGCCTTCTTACTCGCTCTTTCTTGCAGAGACTGCCGCTGATGAGGGAATTGATTTTAAAGCTCTTCCCATAAAGGCTGGTTGTTTTGGAGCAGAACCCTGGAGCGACAACATGCGCAGAGAGATCGAAGGAAAGCTGAATCTTCGAGCTCATGACATTTACGGTCTTACTGAGATCATTGGTCCCGGCGTAGCCGCGGAGTGTGAAGTCCAGGACGGACTTCATATAAATGAAGACTTCTTCTATCCCGAAATAATAAACCCCGAGACAGGCGAAGTACTGCCTCCTGGAGAAAAGGGCGAACTCGTTTTTACAACGCTGACGAAAGAGGGAACCCCAATTCTTCGGTATCGGACCCGGGACATAACCTACCTGTACAAAGAGCCCTGCTCCTGCGGCAGAACCACAGTAAAGATGCACCGCCTCCTTGGACGTACCGACGACATGCTAATAATCCGCGGTGTCAATATATTCCCGTCTCAGATCGAAGAGGTTCTTATAAGGATTGAGGAGACTCAGCCCCATTATCAGATTGTTGTGGACCGCGGCAGTACACATCTGGACGAGATTGAGATTCGTGTTGAGGTAGAAGAGAGCTTCTTCAGCGATGAAACCAAGGTATTAGAAGGAATCCGCAGCAAGATATCCGATGAAATCCGGTCCAGTCTGGGAATTGGTGCCAGCATAAAGCTTGTTGAGCCGAAGTCTCTTGAGAGAAGTATTGGTAAAGCAGTCCGTGTAATTGATAAACGGCAATTATAAGGCAGTCAGGAGGAAGATATGACGATACAGCAGATTTCCGTATTTCTGGAAAATAAGTCCGGACGCTTGGCAGAAGTTACCAAAACCCTGGGGCAGGCAGGGGTCAATATGCGAGCCGCTACGATTGCCGACACAGCAGATTTTGGCATCCTGCGAATCGTAGTCGACAATCCTCAGAAAGCTCTGGAAGCTCTGGACAGCCAAGGCTTCACGGCAAAGGTCACTGAGGTCTTCGCTATCGAACTGGAAGACCATCCCGGCGGTCTGGCGGAAATAATGGAACTTTTTCATAAAACCGGAGTCAATATAGAATACCTGTATTCATCACTGGAGAACAAAAACAACAAAGCGGTAGTAATTTTCAAGGTTGACGATACGGAACATGGGAATAAAATTTTCCGTAAACACAACCTCACTGCAATAAAGACATTTTAAGGTTTTTTTGCAGAATAGAAACGCTTCAAATAAAAAAATATTTTTTCTTTTGTAAATGGATGTAAAAGGTTGTTCCGGTTTTTTGGTGTGAACAGCCTTTTTTTATTACATTCTTCTCAAATTAAGGGGTTTGGCATGTACTTTGCTCAGTATTGGTCCGGGAGGGAGACTTGATCATGAGGAAAGTATATGAACCAAAATCTAACCCCAGTTGTACTCGGTTACCAGGAGGGTCGAATACCACGCTATTTTGTAATTGAGAAGATTTCTATCTTTGCCTATAACTTTTTGCGAAAAAAACACAAGGATAAGGAGGATACAGCTTCCGATATTTTCTGTGAAATCTACCGGCGCATCCCGAACATGATCGATTCATTCGTCTATCGAGGCAGGCCCTTTGAAATCTACCTTCATATGTCGATCCGCCGGGCTACATATACCTATTTTGAGAATCTGAAACGGCAACAGGCGATTACACAGTATAGTGAGATGATCTACTTTGACACTTATAGTACTGAACCGGACGAGGCGTTACAAAATGCAGACAACGAAAGTCCCATTAAAGAAGAATACAGGGAATATTTTTCTATTGATAATAACCTGAAGATACAACTGGAGCATCTCCGCCGCAGGTTGCTCTGCCTGGTCTGCAAAAATGCATACTTTGCCTCGCCGGTACATATACAGAAAGCTGCTCACCTTACCGGAGTAAGCTACACATGGCTGTCGGATACAATAGAAACCTTGCGGCGCAGCATGAAACCCCGCAGTAAACGCTTCTCTTATCTTAGTCTGCTCAGAAAAGAGAACATGGCCAAAGCCCATATTCTCCAACAGGCGGAAGATTCCTGCTGCGTACATGAAGAACAGCTGCAGTATCGCCATCGATGTAAAAGAGTCCGCAGCCGCATGGACCGCCTGATAAAGGAGATGCATCATGTTCCCCTGTCTCCTACCCATTCGGAAATCGCCAGAGCACTCCGTATTCCCAAAGGATCAGTCGATTCTGGGCTGCATTACCTGCGTACTGCTTTGTTAAACAAGAAGGACAGTAAACAATATCCAAAATAAAGCTTCACTGTATCGGCGTTTTTCGGTACAGTAGGTTCATGGATTTACTTCTGGCAACAGGCAATAAACATAAACAGGTAGAATTTCAGGCTATTCTCAATGAGCACCGTATTCTGACACCTGCCGACATTGGAGCTCCTTTTGATTGTGAAGAGACAGGCAGCAGTTTCTGCGAGAACAGCCTGCTTAAAGCCTCCATATTATTTACAACCACAGGACGCCCCGTAATTGCCGATGATTCCGGACTCTGCGTAGACTCTTTGAACGGAGCTCCCGGGATTCACTCTGCCCGCTATGGAGAAAAAAACGACCAGTCCTTGTCTGCCCAGGGAAAATATACCCTGCTGCTTCACAACCTGGAGGGTGCTGCAAATAGGAAGGCTGCCTTTGTCTGTTCTCTTGTATTATACATAGACAACTACCGTTACTTTATCTTTCAGGAAACATGCCGGGGTGTTATAACGAAAGCCCCCCAAGGGACGGGCGGATTCGGTTACGACCCGGTTTTCTTTATTCCTGAGACAGGAAAAACCATGGCGGAACTTTCGGAAGAGGAAAAGAACAGGTTGTCCCACAGAGGAAAAGCCGGAGCAGCACTTCGGGCATTTTTAAAAGCCTATGGAGAGAATCTTGGAGTGGTTTGAAGACGATCAGTTCTGGTTGCGTTTTGCACCAATTATGTTTGATCCTCAGCGCTGGGCCAAAACTGCAGGAGAGGTTGAAGCTATACTGGCAATGACAAGCCCTCAAAAAGGCGCGGCTGTTCTTGATTCATGCTGCGGTGTAGGCCGTCATACCCTGGAGTTTGCCCGCCGAGGCTATACGGTAACCGCTGTGGACCGCACCAGGGGCTACATTGAAGCGGCCCTGGAAACGGCGGCCGCAGAGGAGCTGGATATCGAGTTTCTTCTTCAGGATGTGCGAGTCTTCCGGAGACCGGATTACTACAACCTGGCCCTTAACCTTTTTACCTCCTTTGGCTTTTTCTCTGATCAAAAGGAAGAGATCCGTTATATAAAAAACATCCGGGACTCGCTGAAACCCGGAGGCTGTTTTGTAATCGATGTCAACGGAAAAGAGATCCTTGCCAGGGACTTTACAGCCTGCGAGGAATATGAAATGGACGGATACAGTGTACGGGGCGAATATACAATCGAAGATGATTTCGCCACCCTCAATAATCTGTGGAGTATTAAAGGTCCCGGGGAGAATTACAGCTACCGGTTTTCCCACCGTATCTACTCTGCGGTTGAACTGAAGGAACTCCTGCTGAGCTGCGGCTTTAAAAATGTCGGAATAAAAGGGGGATTTGACGGACGCCCCTATGATAATAACGCAGAGAGACTGATAAGCATTGCCCGAAAATAAGGAGAATTTGATGTCATATACTATACCAAAGCGCGAAGAGATCGATGAGGCATATACCTGGGACCTGGGAGGTCTTTTTACATCTCCCCGGGAGTGGGAAGAATCCCTGAAAGAATTCACCGGACAGATAAAGAAGATCGAATCCTTTCAAGAAACTCTCGGTGATTCGGCGGAACACCTCGCGGAGGTTCTGGATGTCCTGATGCGGCACGAGGAACTGGGAGAATGTCTCGGCTCCTATGCCTATCTGCGCACCGCCGAGGACGGCGGCAGTGACGAACACCAGGCGCGCTATGCACGTTTTATGCGCGCAGCAACGGAATCAAACAGCGCAATGAGTTATTTCCGTCCGGAGATTCTGGCCATTCCTGATAGTGTAATGCAAGAATTCCTGAAGAATCCCCGCGTCACCGAATATCGCATAATGCTGAACAAGATGCTGCGTTTTAAACCCCACACCCTGGGAGAAAAAGAGGAGCGCCTGCTCTCCATGCAATCCGAAGCTAACCAGACCGCCTCCGGCAGCTTTAAAGCTCTGACGGATGTTGATCTTGACTTTGGCGAGATCGAAACCAAAGACGGTAAAAAGCCCCTGACCCAGAGTACCTTTTCTGCGTTTCTTATGAATCCGGACCGCCAGTTACGGGAGACTGCCTACCGTCAGTTCTACGGTCACTACGAAGCTCACAAAAATACCCTGGCCTCTCTTTATTCCGGCAGTGTCCACCTCGATATTTACAAGGCAAAGGTAAGAAAATACCCCTCTTCCAGAGCTGCCGCTCTTTTTCCTGACAAGGTTGATGAAGAGGTGTACGACAACCTTATCGCTGTTATTCATGAAAATCTCCCGATTCTGCACCGATACTACAGTCTCCGAAAAAAGAAGCTCGGTATCGACAAACTGCGGCATTGGGACGTCTATGTACCCCTTACACCCAGCATTGATGTCCGACACAGCTATGCAGAAGCGGTAGAGACAATCATACCGGCCCTTTCTCCCCTGGGTGACGAGTATTGCGAAACCCTTAAAGGCGGGCTCCTGGACCGCTGGGTAGACCGCTACGAGAACAAAGGAAAACGCTCCGGGGCCTTCTCCGCCGGGAGTTATCACGGAGAACCGTATATCCTTATGAACTACAAGGATGATGTTTTCCGGGATGTCTTTACCCTGGCCCATGAGGGCGGCCACTCAATGCACTCCTGGTACAGTGTGCGGAACAATCCCTTCCAACATTACGACTACACCATTTTTGAGGCTGAAGTTGCCTCTACTTTCAATGAGCAGCTCCTTGGAAAGTATCTCATGGGCAAGGCAGAGAGTGTCGAGATGAAGGCCTACCTTGTGGGAAAACAGATAGACGAGATAGTCGCCACAATTTTCCGGCAGACCATGTTTGCCGAATTCGAGCACATGGTTCACAAAATGGGCGAAGAAGGCACTCCCCTTACCCTTGATTCCCTGCGCAGCGCTTACCGCAGCCTGATGGAAGCCTATTTCGGCCCGGAGATGATTCTTGAAGAGGTCTCAGATCTTGAAGGTTTGCGGATCCCCCACTTTTACAGGGCATTCTATGTATATAAATATGCCACCGGCTTGTCTGCTGCAATCGCCCTGGCGGACAGGGTATTGACCGGGGGGACCAAAGAGCGGGAAGACTATCTGTCCTTTCTCAAATCCGGAGGTTCCCGCTATCCCCTGGAATCTCTGCAGATTGCCGGTGTTGATATGTCCACTCCTGAACCCGTCAGAAACGCCATGAAGCGCTTTGAGGGACTGGTAGATAATCTTGGACAGCTGCAGTGAATACCGAAGATTGGGGAAAATTCCATTGTAATTTTGCTTGACACCGTGCTGAAAAATCGGTAGTATCACGATACATTTTTTAGCGGCGATGGTGAAATTGGTAGACACGCTAGCTTGAGGGGCTAGTGGACGTTAGTCCGTGCTGGTTCAAGTCCAGTTCGCCGCACTACCAATTCTTTACTATGTAAAGAATTACAGAATGCGGGAAATTATCCTGAAGCTGTTTGCTTCTCTTTGGTGGCTGATTGGTGGCCGAAAAAGAGGAGGTAGCTAAAATGGCTACAGATAGCGTTTCCCGTGTTATTCCTTTTCCAACTTATTCCGTCTCAGAGGGGGGTCAAACAGAGTACCCATGCCCTAGGAGGCGCGAAGTGACAGAACCTGAAAAAATCCTTCAGTTTCCTCACCCCATTCTTGGTGAACGTAATCGCATTAGAAAGGAAATTGAGGATCTCTTTATCACTCACAGTATAGACTCCCTTAATCATGGGAAACTTCTCTGTTACCAAAATAATGGTGATTCAGTGAGGGTTCTCACAAAATTAAACGAAACAGATAAATCAGGTCGCCGCCGATATGAAGATCGATGGTTTTATGATCCTTCTCCTCCTCTCTTTGAAAAACCTTATACTATCTATTCAATTGCTTTAGCTAGTCGGGCTGAAGCAATCTACTACGAATATTCAGATATTTGGTTTGATTCTTTCGAGTAGGTGGCCGGTATGAATACTCTATGCGAGAAAAACCGCCCCCAGGAAGAAACCCCTGAATGCATCGAACAGGCCAGAAAGTTACGAAAAGAGCTTGTCAGCTGCCTCAACCAGCTTGAAGAGGTGGACACCCTTTTTGCCTGGTGGCTTTGCGGGGCTGATATCACTATCGAAATTGAAGATCTACTCGAAGTTGTCCATTTCTATACGGTTTTGGCAGAAAACCTTAAGCGTGAATTGTGGACGCTGAAAGAAAGATTCAATGAGATATTACCCTATATCAATATGGCGCGGGTAGCTGCCCGCCGACGGAGGTACAGCAATGAATTCATTCAACACAAAAACTGAGTACCACCTAATCAAAAAAAAGAAGCGTAGTTCCCGATCCGGTTATGTATACTATGCCGGATTTCTGAACCCTGCAGGACAACCAAAATACCTGAAAATGAAATCTACTGGACAGACAAACAAGAACGCCGCCAGGAAGGTAGCGGAACAGTGGATTTCTCAAGGCATTATGATGCCGGACGGTGAGCTTTCCTATCTTGCAGAAGTATGGACCCCGGACAGTGTTTATGTGAAGGGCCGCCTTGCCCGCGGAAGATCCATGTCAAAGACCTATATCGCTGTTAGTAAGCGCTGGATAGAACTGCATTTCCTCCCCTACTGTGAGAAACATAGTATAACCCAGCTCTCCCAGCTTGATACCGCGTTTATCAATCGCTGGGTGATTCACCTCTGGGAAGAAGGAAAGATCGGACCGGTGACCGTCAATAAGGTCCTGCAGGCCGTCAAGGTCTCCCTGGGACAAGCGGCCCGGGACGGGCTCATTCCTTCCAATCCTGCCCGCGATGTTGAGCCCGTGGCCGCCCAGGAGAAGGAGAGAGGTATATTTACCCTCGAAGAATATAAAAAGCTCTTCTCAGAGCCCTGGGACGATTTCGCGGTATATGCTGCCTGCTATCTGGCCGCGACTACCGCCATGCGTCTGGGGGAAATCCGGGGGCTCCTGGTGAAGAACCTGGACCTCGAAAAGGGTGTCGTGCATATCCGTACCAGCTGGCAGGACAACGAAGGATTGAAACCACCGAAGTGGAACAGTGTTTCCCATGAAGAGGGAATACCGCTTATGCCCGGAGTACGGGGAGTACTACAGAAAATATTGAATACCCATCGCTGGGGGGCTAACCCTAATAATTTCGTTTTCTGTGATCTGGACAATGCCGACCGTCCTTTAGGAAAAGATAAGATCACCAATGGTCTTTATATTGCCATGAAGAAGAATGGCATTGACCGGAAGGCAAAGAACCTGTCCTTTCACAGTTTCAGGCATACCATGATTACGAATATGAAGGATGATCCCCGGCTCCTCCGGCACTTTGCCAGGCACAAACAGGAGCGGATCACAGAGCGGTATATCCACCTGACCCAGGAGGATACAACCCGCTTTGAAAAGACTGTTTCAGACAGATTTAGCTTCGCAGGCTAGTTTTCTACATTATAAATCTTTACAGCAGAGCCACTTGTATTTCGCAGGTGGCTATTATAGTTGCTGCCTTTCACAAACCATGACAGTAGTCGTATTTGCTCCAATTACTTATCATACCGAAAGTCTATTTCAATTGCTCAATAAAATTAATTTTCTTCTCTAAGTATTCTATGATTGCATCATAACTAATTCCGCTCCTATATGTCTGGGAAATATCTTTAATATTGCGTATTAGGTCTTTGTAATCTGAGTCTTGATTATCATCTCCAAGTATATGATCAAAGTACTTATACGGATTAGTATCGATTTCACTATTATATAAAGCAAAGTTCATTTCCGCGATAAAAACTTGCCCAAAAAGTGGATTAGTTGAATATAGAAATGCCCTACCATTTTCTGACTGTAAGATATAATTAATGATATCCTCAATAGTTAGTTCTCGACCTACTAATTTTTCATAGATATCTAGATCAAACATTTTGACGATAATTATAAATGCTAATATACTAGGAAATATCATTCTATGATCTGCTGTTACTGCAAGTACTATGGTATAAATGTTTATAATTTTTTCTAAATCCCTAAGAGTAGCTTTAAATTGCTTTGAAAAAAAGCCTACAATATAAATAAACTCATCTTTATCATATCGATTTTGACTTTTTAAGCGCCTGCTTTCAATTATAGAATCTAATTCATATATTTCAAATAGATAATCTAAATAGGTATTATATTCTGGTTGAGGAATATTAAATTGTAAATCAAAAAATCTTCGCAAATAACCATCAATATCATAATTTCTTCCATAAACATGTCCAATAGTATTACTTAACTGAATATAATCTAACGCAAATAGGAAATTCAGATTCGGAACATCAAATATATGCTTTATTGATTCTAGAATATTTATGGCATATGTTGGCTTACATCTATCCAACTCATCAATTATCAGTAAAATCACTTTTCCTTCATCCTTTAAGACGTTTGTCGCCGATGTTAATTTATCTTTAAAATCATTTATACTATCTCTTATTTGGATATGCTTCTCTAACTCTTGTGCGGCAAATGTGCTAGTAATAGTAGATATAGCATCTTCTAAAGGTTGAGATAGTTGAGATATATCGACCATATTCAAAGTAGCTGCTTTTATAATCGCAGGAACTGTGACTTTTAGTAGGCGAATACTTGATATTTTTAATTGATCTTTAAAATTGTTTGATTGAGGAATCAATCTATTTATTTCAGAAATAATTGAACTAAATGGATTTTCTAAATAATCACTTTTCCATGCATTGAAATAAATAGTCTCAAAATTAAAATCCTCCGATTCTGCTCTTGCTTTTAACATCCTTAATAGTGTCGTTTTTCCTATGCCAAACTTGCCAGATAATGAAACAGTCAGCGACTCATCGACCCGGTTAAATAGTGATAATAGATTGTCTATATAATCTCTTCTATCAAGTAGATCATTTTCAAAAGGATTAGTTTGGTTTATTTCAATTTCTTTTGGTCGTAACCGCATTAATATTCTCCTTTTCTATATTGTTGTATTATAAGCTTTATGCGACTCACGAAGTGATCTATTTTATTTTCTTTTTAAATGAGGAATCACTTATTTTCTTTTCCATTTTTCTATTACAATTAGGGCATAAATATTGTTTTTTCCCCTCAATTGTCCACTTGTAATATTTTCTTTTAAAGCTCACACCACAGATGCTACATTTACTTGGTCTCTTGAATACATAATATAAAATAACAATAATAACTATTACCCAAATCTCCATAATATAATTATCTTAACATGGTTTAATTCCTCAGTAAACTTTTAAGAGAATATCCCGATGCCTTCTCCTATACTTAAGCGTCTGTTCAATATCGTACATTAGCTCTGTACGCTAGCTCTTTTACCCATAATTGATTGTCATACCAATAATTAGCATTCGTTGGTGGCTCAAAAGGTTTCCAGATCAAAATGAGGGGTCCTTGAGCAACGCTACAAGGACCCCTCGGAGGTAAACCAGCCAGGACCTACTGTCCTAACTCTAAAACACTTTTAAGCTTCGGCCGCTTCGTTGACAGTCCCGATCGCCAGAGTTGCGGCCCTTGTTACCTTAGCACCATAAGAAACCAGCCCTCGGAGAACATCTCCGAAGAAGTTCGGGTGTCGTATCATTTCAGTTTTCTCCACCTGGCTTCCCCAGGTCGCGGAGATTGGAGAACCCGCAATGA
The DNA here is from genome assembly GCF_963668165.1 of Marispirochaeta sp. NCBI lineage: Bacteria > Pseudomonadati > Spirochaetota > Spirochaetia > Spirochaetales > Spirochaetaceae > Marispirochaeta > Marispirochaeta sp. The sequence continues at coordinate 719,686 of NZ_OY764211.1, forward strand.
TTTTATACTTCTCACCATCGGTATTTGGTACATTCCCTGACATCAGTACATCAAAACCGGCGTATCTGGTAACAAAACCATTTCGGAGCTCATCAACATTATTTGTTGATTCCGATATATTCGCCCCTACAAGATCTTCAACCATCCAGGGAGGTACAACTACAACACGCCCTACACGAGGGACTTTTGCATCGTCCAGCTTACGGGCGATTAGACGGAGTATCGTCCCTACATTCGAAGAATTAACTTCTATGGGGGTGCTGTCGTTTCCCAAATCTGCTGTAAGAGTACCACCTCCTACAGCAACCCCGGCCAGGTATTTGTCGATGGTATTATTCATCTGAAAAACCGCTTCCCGTGCATATGCTGCCATGACATCAGGTCGAGCCTGTGCTCTGTCCAGATCATCAATAACAATTGAAAACTGTGAAGCGTGGCTAATCGTTAGATCCTGCGCGGAGTCCGCAACTTGTTCAGGGACAAGATCGTTATACCTGGTGTAAGCACCAACGGTTACTGATCCTATTGAGGGGATCTTTACTGTGTTACCGTACTGAAGTTCCCCAATATAGTCAGTATTAAATAACCGGCTGTAAACAAGATTCGTTTTTAGCGATTCAAGAATCGCTTTTCCGATAATAATCGGTATAGTAGCTGCAGTTAAAGCCATTCATCCCACCTCATTAGATTTTATCGAGGATCGCCTTGACGTCCGCATCAAATGAAGATTCATCAACATGGGACCTGATATTTCCACGCGCTCCACCCCCGCTATTAATGGGAGCAGTTACTATATCTTTAACATCATCAGTCCACATTCCGTTTTCGTCTTTTCCCCATTTTGTACGCATATAATCATCCAGCCGCATAGGTTTTTCCATCTCTTCCGATTTCACTGTTGCAAATCGACTAAGGCCGTCAGCCTGTACTTCGATGGAGAAGGATTCAAGAAGTTCACTTTTCACCATGTTTCTGAACCTCTTCCCTATACCGATTTCATTCATAAGGGATTCAAGTTTGTCGTCAAGTACGACCTTTTTTACTGCCTCTCTCTCCTGTTGGAGAGCTGAGCTTGCACCGTTGGCGCTGTTTTTTACTTCCTGAAGGTCAGCTCTCAGAGCCTTATTCACTTCAAGAAGTTCATCACGTTTTTTCAGTAGAGGGGTTTTTTTCTCTTCAAGCCAGGCCATGCCCTCTTCTGATTCAATCCATTTATTCAATTCTTCAATATTCATGCTTTTGCTCCTCTGCTTTTACAGCCCACTCCTCTATTGAAAGGGGCTGCGTGGTATGAAATACTCCCTTGTCCTGCAGGAAAAGCACTGAAGGACAATTATCAGTAGTTTGTCCGATAAGCCGGATAGTCAGATTACGTTTAGATTGAAGAGCTTCGGCAAGTTCTTCATTTTTAAGTGGACAGCCATCTAAAAGAAAACCATCGTCAAAAACCAAAATCAGCTTGTCCGGTTGAATACTGGTAACAGCTGCCAAAGCTCTTTTCCGAATTTGTTCGACTTCCCTTTTGAAGGTTCTCATTTTTGTAGCCCTTCAATTATTTCCCGGATCTCAGAGAGTTCAGCTTCGATACTATTCTCCTTCTCGAACTTAAAGAATTGGAGAAGCTTCTCGAAGATATATGCCTCGGTGCGGGCTTTTTTCTCATCCATTTTTCCAGCGTCATAGTCACGTAAGACCCGGGATAGGCTCTTTCGAGCGTTTTCAATATTATTTAGTCTTAAAGCCATAACCCCCTCCCAGTTGTTATAAGCCGGTAAGTCCTTGTTCTAAAGCAGTTTATTGTCTATTATTCGGATAATAAACCACCGGTTTTCTGCTCATTTTAGGAACATAATAACCATACAACTTAACGCTTGTATAGATTTCGTATCCTTCTTAGCTATTGATGCTAGCATATCAAGCTGTATCTCTTTGCCCTTTGGGCAATTGTTTTTTTTCATTGTCCAAAATGGTGGCTAACTCTCGATGAAACCGAATTTTCGATCTGTAATAGTCTCCCAAGGGACCCTGGCGATGCTCTCCGGGCGCATCAATAAAGGAAAAATGCTCATAGTACTGGAATTGACATTCCGGGCATTCGTCAACATATCCCTGATTGTATTCGTACTTGTTACCGCAGCAAGGACACTTTACCCAGAAAGCATTTTTACGTTCAGTTTTCCGTTCAAAACTAATTCCCCGGCTCTGAGCAGCTTCACATATCTCTTTCACTGATATTCTTCCGAAGCGGTTTGAAAAACTTTCTATAACAGCGTCCTTCAGTTCGTCCCGTGCTGAGAAAGAAAGCACGTTCGTTCTTTTTCCAATCTCAAAAAGAACTCCGTCTTCAGTATTTTTATAATAGGATTTTAGAAAGGATAGAAACTGATCGTTTGTCATACGCCCTCCTCTTCGGTAGCTTCGATTAGAGCCTGGATCTCTTTTATTGAGACTTCCTTTTGAATCCCCCCGGGGTGTTTATTAGTATTGTTAAAGGGATAGTATTGTTTATGCGCCAAATTGGCGTCACCTTCACCGGTTTTTCTTGCAGTTTTGGCAGTAGGTAGCGCCAAATTGGCGCGTTCGGGAATAATATATTTATTGGATGTTTTTTCGATTTTCCCAGTGCTCGCACATCTTTTGAATCGCCGTTCAATTTGAATCACACCAGACTCTTCGAGCTCTTTCATGGTCCTATTCAAAGTTCTATTTGACTGCCCGGTTACGGCTCCTATCTTTGCCATGCCTGGAAAGCATTCTCCTGTTTTGCTGTTCCAGAAATAAAGCAATCCGATCAAAGTGAGCTTGGCGCTTGAGGAAATTTCTTGTTCCATCAGACTGTTCGGCACAATAAAATACCTACCCGACACATTTAAACCTTCTCTACCCGTCCACGTTTCAGGAGCCACTCTTCCAGCTCTACGACATCAAACACGACACGCCGACCCCATTTATAAAACGGAACATCCCGTGCAGAAGTGTGACTCCAAAAGAACTGTTTAGACAGGCCGTACTTTTGTACGGCCTCATCAATAGTAATTAAGCTCTTTCCCTGGATTTGCATTTTTGATCTTCAATCGTTATCGTCGAAATCAGCTTGTAATTCTCTAATCGCTTTCTGATAAGAGGCTTCGTCATGGTTCAGATTTTCAGGACCACGAAGGTTATTAATCTGAGTATTAACTTTCAGTCCTTTAAGCCATTCTGACCATTTCTGCGTAGCTTTTTTAGGGTCCCCTTCGATATCAACCGCTAACTGAGTCCAGGAATCTGGGTATCTACGATCTAGCATATCGTAAATTGCTGCTTGAATAAGAAGCGATAATGATGGAGGTTTCGTTTTGCCAGCTGCACCGACAGTGACAGCAAAACTCTTTAATTCTTCTACCGTATCTTCTCTCAATCTTACCGACCGGAATTTACTTAAATCACCCATTCTATCTCCCTCCCGTATTTATAACACAATTTTTATCACATTTGGTGTTATATTGCAATAGCTATTTCAGAACTCTTTTTTATGAAGATAAATGTCGATCTAAGAATAAAGAATTGGTGGCTGATTGGTGGCTGGAATTGTAAAGGTCAAAAGAGAAAATGCTAGTTGCGCTTGCGTATTTCCTTACTGTGTAGTATTATATAAAGTATATTAAAGGCTATTGGTGGCTACCAAAGGTAGACAATTCAGCTTGAGGGGCTAGTGGCCGTTAGGCCGTGGAGGTTCAAGTCCTCTTCGCCGCAGAGCTTAAAGCTTTGCCCTGTAATCAGTTCAGGGCATTTTTTTTGCTTGTGCGGATTACGTTTTACGGATGTCAGCACCTTCTTTGCTACTACGAACATCTGGAAACGGATAAACAAGGAAAGCTTACCTTATATAAATACGCTGATCCATTTCTGGGAAACGCTCCCGGTGGAATTACGTACCAATTTAAACAGTATCGCTAATTTCCTTTCTTTTACTTCTAAATAGACGTACTTTAGTACATAGGACGATATCAGTCGATTCGACCATTTAACCAATCTGAATTGTGGTTTGACCGGCTTAGAAATAGTTTTAAATCCGTGCTACGCGGGTTTAGACCAATCGGATCGGAGGATTCAATGACAAAGAAAGAAACCATGAAACTTTACACAGGTCGAATCGGGTTTTTCCTGGCCGGTGGATTGCTGGTATTTGCTGTAATGAGCTTTACCGTTGTTAACACTGCCAACAAGCAGAATGAACAGTTAACCAAAACACTTGACACTTCCCGATACGAAGCTGGCCGTCTGCTTGCAGACGCCGAAGCACAGTTCGAAAATCGAAATTTCATCAAAGCAAAGGAGTCGCTTATCACTCTGTTCGCAAATCAACCTGGTTCGGAAGAAGCTGTCAAAGGAAAGACTTTGATGGTGACCGTTGAAAAAGCGGAAAAAGCGTCCAACGTAAAATGGGAAGCTGCCATGCCTGGCATAAAGCAGGAATGGAGCAATACTTTAGCCGCAGAAATCCGGTCAAAAGCGGACGCTGAGAGAGCCAAGCTGGAGGCGAGCATGGAAGAAACCATCAACAAAGAGTGGGACAAGGCCAAAGTTAAGATACGAGAAGACTGGGAGAAGACAAGCTAATTCTAATCCTTGTATATGTATGAATAATGCCCGCCGAAAAACGACGGGTATTTATTTGACTGTCAAAGCCAGTATCCTCGCCTCTTCGGTCAGTGGTGCAGGAAAAAATATTTAATAAAAACAAACAGAGAGGATAAGGATCACCGACTCGCTCAGTGTCCTGTAACATTTCTGAACTCCATCGCAGACTGGTATAAATTCTCATATTTTCAACGCTGTTGACAGCAAGGTCTTTCCAAAACGTGCTCGCGCTATTTACAGTAGCTGTCAGAGTGCCTCCCTGTTATCGACACAAACAGCAAGTCAGCACAACATAAGCGAGCTCCGTATCTCGTTCTGGATATCTCGGCGGGTGTAATGTTACTGGCCCATATTGTCGGTCATTGGAATTTACCGGGAAAACGGTGATTTTCTGTACAACCCCAAGGCTGCAGAGAACGATATGGACTGAGCTGGGAGGCATGTGTGGATCAGCTTCATCTATTCGCTCTCATACTCTCTTTCAGAGTGCTGGTCATTCTGGCGATACTCCTTAAGTCCGGACTCAAAGCGGCGGGACTGCCTTCGATTGTCGGGTTTATTGTTCTCGGGGGGCTGAACAGGCAGCTGAAAAAGGCTACACTTGTGTTAGCAGGTATGCGGTTTTGCAGCGATTTATTTGTTCAGCAGTGTCGGCATAAGACTGAGCGTTTGGAAGGAGACCGGATCGCTACAGTTCCCAAAACGGCGAACTCCTGCTGGATATAGCCGAACTTGACGACATTATGGGTATTATTCCATGGCGCTTTTACTGGAAATAGCCCCGGTTCCAAGGGATTCCGGGAGCGGCAGTATTGTAACGGAAATCCGGAATATCCTGGATATTAAGCTGCTAAAGTTTATCGGCTTCGCGGTTCTCTGTGTTTGTTTTCCCAGTACATTGAAAAATCCTTTACCGGTTTTTTCGGTTGCCATCGGCGCTTGTGTTCATTAAACACTTTGCTTATCTTTTAATTGGAGAATGAATAATGAAAAGACAAAAAACAATAACAGGAAAACTTCAGATTAATGCCAAGGGATTCGGTTTCGTCCTTCAGGATGACGAGGCTGATATCTTTATCAGTTTTGATAATCTTGCCAATGCCATGGACGGCGATATAGTTGAAGCAATTGTCTTTGGTAAAGGAAGAAAACCTTCCGGTAAAATAATCAAGATAATAGAACGCTCTGGCCGCAACATTATCGGAATTTTTCGCACGAGCTCGGGCGGCGGAAAGGTATATCCGGAAGACGAGCGGCTTCCCTCGTCCCTCTTTATTCCACAAAAAGAGATAGAAAACTCAAAAATCGGCAAAGAGTTAAAGGATGGTCAAGTCGTTGTCGCCCGGCTTATGGAGTGGAATAATCCTGATACAAAGCCGCGGGGCACTGTAACCGGCATTCTTGGAAACCAGGATGAAGCGGGAATAGACCTCAAGGTTGTGGCCCTCTCCCACGGACTGCCTCTTGAGTTCCCTGAGGAAGTAATGCAGGAAGCAGAAAAGCTCAGGGATCCTGTTATTAGAAAAGCGGTAAAGAACCGGCTGGACTTGAGGAAGCTTGACTGCTTTACCATTGATCCCGATACCGCCAAAGACTTTGACGATGCTGTTTCGCTGCGGCAGCTCCCGTCAGGGCTCTTCGAAATTGGGGTCCACATTGCGGACGTAAGCCACTTTGTACCGGAAAACAGCGTCATCGACAAGGAGGCCTGGGAGCGTGGAACCTCGGTATATTTTGTGCAGAAGGTTCTGCCAATGCTGCCGGAACGTCTGTCAAACGAGATCTGCAGTTTAGTGCCGCATAAACCACGGCTGGCTTTCTCCGTTCTTATGCAGATCAGTTCCATGGGCGAAATTCACGATTATCAGATCGCGGAGACGGTTATCGAGAGCAAACAACGATTCACTTACGAAGAGGTTGAGGAGATCATCAAGGGCAGGGAACACAAATACGCCTCTGCTATTCACCTGATGCAGATGCTCAGCCAGGTACTGCAAAAGCGGCGGGAGGAACGGGGCAGTATAGATTTCGATATGACCGAGACCGTTATTACCCTCGACGACGAGGGAATCCCACGCACAATAATACCCAAGAAGAGTCTCGAGTCGCATCGGCTGGTGGAAGAGTTCATGCTGCTTGCTAACCGGACAATCGCCGGTCACATTGTTGCCGCAGAGAAACGGCTCAAGTCCAGGATTCCCTTCGTGTACCGGGTACACGAGAAACCAGACGAGAGCGACGTCAGAGCGTTTCTGGCGATGGTGGCCAACCTTGGTATTCCCTACAAGATCGGTGACGCCATTGAACCTGACGATTACCGGAATATCCTCGGTATAATACAGAACCTCGAATTCAAGAATCTTGTCGAAAAAGTCGCCCTGCAGTCTATGACCAAGGCGGTTTACAGCACTGAAAACAAAGGGCATTTTGGCCTCGCCTTTGAGGCCTATACGCACTTCACCTCTCCGATCCGTCGATATCCCGATCTCGTCGTTCATCGACTGCTGAAGCGCTATCTTGAAATTCTGCCGGCAGGTACGTGGGAAAATGGAAAAGCTTCCAGCAAAGCCGGGAACGAACAGGGAGTCAGGCGCAGGCTTAAGGAGGCCGCCGGACTTATGGATTATCTCGATACGACCTGCGCCCGAAGCAGCGAGCGCGAGAAAATCGCGGTCGCTGCGGAACGGGAATACACCAAAGTCAAATCCCTCGAATTCCTTTCACGAAAAATCGGCCACACCTACGAGGGAATTATATCCGGAGTCACATCCTTCGGTCTTTTTATAGAGCTGTCCCATTATCTTGTCGAAGGTCTGGTTCCGCTTTCTTCATTGAAGGATGACTATTACGAATACGACAGTGAGAATTACCTGTATAAAGGTAAGGAATCCGGACGTATTTTTCGTCTAGGGGATCCTGTCAAAGTCAAAATCCAGCATGTTTCTGTTGCAGACCGCAAGGCGGATTTTATGTTTATCTGACGATTTACCGAAAAAGAAGTTCCTTATAACAAAATTTAGCAAGTTTCTCCTTAAAACGCCAATAAGCTGCATCAAGCGTGTCGGTTTAACCCAAACAACACCTGTTTCTTCCTTCTTTTTTTGCTTTGTATAACAACGAATCCACTCTGCGGATAATGGTTTCTTCCGTATCATCATCATTTGCTTCTGTTACACCAAAACTTGCTGTTATCCTGATCTTGTTATCACTAAAATAACTATCCTCGATAACATGCCGTATTCGTTCAGCGATTCCTTTGGCCTCTTTCAGGTGGGTATTCGGAAGAATAATCAGAAATTCCTCGCCCCCGTACCTTATTACCAAATCCATATTCCTGGACTCTTTCTGTAATGCATTTGAGAAGTCAATGATAATTACATCCCCTGTGTCATGTCCATACTTATCGTTTACTTCTTTAAAGAAATCGATATCAGTAAAAATACAGCTGAATGGTGTATCCATCCCTCTTTTATGTACAAAATTCTGCTGTATGACCCGCTTCATATATCTGCGATTAAAACTTTCCGTGAGACTATCCTTCCATGTCTGTTGCAGTAAAGTGGTTTTATCTAAATACAGAATGAGGTAGAATTTTTCCCTGGAGTATGAAAAATACAGAGCCAGAAAATTTACCGCGACAAAGGGCAGAACAGATTGTATGGAGAAAATACGTGGAGAAAAGATATAGTAGAGACTTATAAAAGTTACTATTCCGGACATATAGATCACAAGCGAAACCTTCCATTCCAGTCGTAACACAAAACCTGCAATAAAGAGTCCCAGAATATATCCGGAAAAATTATAATCATTTACCGGTTCATTTACTTTAATTCTGGTTGAATCCAAAACAGAAATCAGCACAAGTAGTATGAAGATAATAAATGCCGATATGATAATTAAACGGTTCACAGCTTTATATTTCTGATGCTTATATAGACTGGAAATCGTCATGCGTATCGGAAAAATACTGATACATCCAATTATATAAATATAGAGATAATACTTTGCAATATCATAAACAGAATAGAAATATAATAGATTTCGTACAAGAAATCCTATACTGCTTATACCGAGAATAAACAGAATACGCTTGTACAGGAAAACATTGGATTCCAGTCTGTGAAAAAAGTAGGAAGGGTCGTCAGGATAGTTTTGTTTTGTCTCTTTCATTCCATACCAATTGTTCAGAAACTCGTTCCCTCGTTCCTTTCACAGGGATACGGCATAATATATAGAATTTACGATAGATAACAGTGGCTTTTATCACTTTTCGTGTACATAACGGCTAAAGTAATGGTATAATTCTCCAAATACACCAATACTGATCTTTTTATCATTATTGTTAAGGCAGATAAGAGTGGCAGCTTCCGCAAACACAATTATTCTCCTCATAGAAGACCATCCGGCCATTGCCAGGCAAAAAAAAGATATACTCATCAAGGCTGGTTTTGGGGTAAAATTCGCCGGCTCATTCTCAAGTGCGTTGTCGATGTTGAAAGAATCTCAGGACATAAGCCTTATCCTGCTCGATATAAACCTTTCAAACGGCTGTGACGGGATATCGGCTGCCGAACATTTAACAGAAGAGTACGAAAAACCTCTCATTTTTCTGGTTTCGTCACAAGGCATCCCAAAGGTTCCCAAATCCAGGGACATACAATCTTACGGATACCTTAGCACAGATTCTCCCGAGGCTCTCTTTATAGCCTCAATTCAGACAGCCCTCCGTTTGTTTATTCAGGAAAAGACAGAGAAGGAACACGGTGAGGATTCAGAGAACTATCGATCCATAATAAATGCAATGAACGAATCGGTCTGGGTAATCAGTTATGACGGAAGCTTCATAGATTTTAACGATACTGCTGTCCGTCAACTAGGATATTCCCGGGAAAATCTGAGCACAATGGGACCCAGCGATATAGATGCTTCCATGAGTGCGGAGAGAATACACTATTTGTTAGAGCATATGGCTGATGAAAAAACACAATTTTTTGAGACAAGTCATAAAGCCAGAAGCGGACGAGTAATACCTGTGGAAATTTGTTCCACTATAGTTATGTACAGAGGGCAGCAGGCAATCCTCAGCATTGCCAGGGACATTACGGAACGTAAAAAAGCTGAAGAGCAGATTTCTTCCCTGCTTCAGGAAAAAGAGCTTCTACTGAAAGAGACACATCACCGTATTAAAAACAACATGGGTGTTATCCGGAGCCTTTTATCCATTCAAAGCAGGTCTGCACCAGACATATCATGTCAGGATATTCTGCTGGATGCCGCCAACCGTCTTCAGGGTATGATGGTTCTCTACGACAAACTCTACCGTTCCAGAAGTTTTACGGAACTGAGCATTAAGAATTTTCTTACCTCCCTCATTAAAGAAGTAATTGCTCAGTATCCTTCTGCCCATAGAATTAAAACAGAAATTGCCCTTGAGGATATAACTCTTGATACAAAACTCCTGTCAACTATCGGGATCATGATAAGCGAGATGCTGACCAACTCTATGAAATACGCCTTCCCGCAAAAAACCTCCGGAACAATATCGGTGCAGGCATACCGTCAAAACAACACTGTAAGTCTGGTTTATGCTGATGACGGTATTGGACTTCCGGAAGACACAGATTTGGACGAGACTTCCACATTCGGCCTGGAACTTATTCACCTGCTGACCAAACAGATTGATGGAACGTTATCCATAGATTGTACTGGTGGAACACGCTACATTCTTGAAATCGGCATATAAACTAGGCTATCTGCAGTCTCCTGAGCAGAGTACGGATGGTCTTCTTTTTGACTGATCCTGCTATACCAGAAAAGTTGGCCACCTGTTCCTGCTGACCGGCAATAAGCAGAATGTCCAGTGGTTGAAAACGGTAATCAACAGAGGTCAGCTCATATTCACCTTCGTCCTCATGCCGTACACCAACCACATTAACGCCATACTTACGGCGCACATCGGCCTCGCGAATCGTTTTTCCCATCATGCTCTCAGGAGAACGTATTTCCGCTATAATAAGCCCCTGCCCCGCGGGTAATAAGTTAATTATGGAAGATGACACAAGTGACGGGGTTATCTTTTGTGCGGCTTCCTTTTCAGGAAAAATTATCCTGTCAGCACCTACGATCCTCAGAATTTCCGCGTGTTCGTCGTTCTCTGCCTTTACGACTATTTGCTTCACACCGAGTTTTTTCAGATAGTTCACTGTTAATATCGAGGTCTCCATCTGTTTTCCCAAATCAACTATTGCCCCGTCAATGCTGGCTGGTACGGTGCGATTAATCGCTTCCGGATTAAGGGCGTCTACACAGTACGCGGCTGCAGCAACATGTTTGTACCGATCGACAGACTCCCGCTCTTTATCGATAACCAGGGATTCAATCCCTAATTGAGTAAATTCGTCCGCCATGCGTTTTCCAAAGGTGCCGAGCCCTATTATTGCAAATTGTTTCATCCCAGCAGTACCTCACCTTCCGGATATATTGTATGAGTCACTTTTTCAGGTTTTGATCGGGGACCTCTACCCATCTGTGCCACCAGCAGCAGAAGCCCTATCCGTCCCGTTATCATAGTAGCAATTAGAATTAACTTGCCAGCATTCGATAAAGAAGTTGTAATCCCGGTGGATAACCCGGAGGTTGTGAATGCTGAAACAGACTCAAAAACAAGATCGCCAAAGGCAAACCCAGCGGTTGAATTGAACACAGTCTCGGTCAGAGCAAGGAGCAGTATTGAAGTAACTGCCAGACCAACAGCCCTCAAGAAAAACAGGACTGTCCTGCTTTGAGCCGTAACGGAGATTCTCCTCCGGAACAGTATTATACGTTTTTCCGTTCCATAACCCTTTACAGCAGTAAGAACCAGAATTACTGCGGCTGTTATCTTGATTCCTCCTGTTACAGAACCTGCGGCTCCGCCAACAAACATTAGAAGCATCGAAAGAATTCGTGCGACAGGAAAACTTTGTGCAGGATCGATAATAGAAAATCCCGCTGTTCGCACATTAATGGTGCGCATCAAGGCTGTCCAGAAACCAGTATTGGAGTTTCGGCCCACAAACATGTACAACCCTGTTCCGAGGATGATTATAACCGCGGTACCAATAAGTGAAACCGGTACATTGAGACTCCACTGATGACTTTTATGAGTGGTCTTTTGAAAGACCTCAGCAAAAACCACATACCCAAGCCTTCCGAGAAGTATGAGAATTCCGAGAGCAGCAGCTATTGGAGCCGTAGTAAGTAGTTCAAGGTTTCCGGCCGTAAAGGTAGTAAATCCTCCATTAACTAATGCAGAGACAGAATGAAACAGAGAGACGAAGAATGGAGAGTCAACACCATTTCCACTGAACAGAAAATAGAGAATTGTGGTCCCTAAAATCTCAAGGCTAAGGACTCCCAGGATAATGTTTTGTGTCAGTTTTTTTGGAGCAAGTTCGTTTACTTCACTCCATCTTTCCCGGACCATCATATGCTGGGATCTGGATGCTGAACGCCCCGGAATAATCAGCAGGCGGGAAGCGAAATAGAGTATGCCGATACCGCCTGTCTGCATCAGGACCAGCATAATCCACTGTCCCTGCCGACTGAAAAGAGACACTGATACTGTTGACAATCCAGTAAGCGTAACGGCCGATACGGATGTAAACAGGGCATCCATCAACGAAAGCGGCCTTTCTTCCAGCACAGGAAAAAATGTCAAGGCTACCAGACCCGCCAATATTAAACTGCTGTAAAAAATGAAAACCCGTACAGCAGGATTAGCGTACACACATTCCGAAATTATTTCCATACCAGTATTTCTGTTCAAACCATTCAGTACTGGCCTTACCTGCTGAGCAGTATGCATATCAGTCCCTCCTTCGAAAGCGGTAACCGATACCCTGAACGGTTACCAGTAACTCTTCATCCTGAGAATCCTTGCCGAGGATATTCCGTATCTTGCTGATGTATACCCGCAGACGGTTTCTGTCTTCCTGTTTTTCAGGACCGCCTAACTCCGAAAGCAACCTGTTATACGGCACAACATCACCAGCGTGTCGAATCAATGCCCTGAGTACCGTATACTCGGCAGGCTGTAACCGTGTAACTGAGTTTCCAGCAGCCACAGTACCGCGTATGGGATCCAGAACAATTTCTCCTTTCTGAAGGGTAGTTCTTGGAAATAAGCGCATGGCAGGACAGATAGAAATTTCTATTCGGGAGATCAACTCTCGAATACCAAAAGGTTTAACAACGCAGTCATCAGCACCTGCCTCGAGAATGGACGCAATACGCATTGTTTTTTCTTTTCCCACCAGACATACAATGGGAGCGGAGGAACCTCGTCGGAAGGAGTGAATAACTTCAAGATCGTCAGATTCAGCATAATCGAGATCAATCAGTATCAGATACGGATGAAGCGTACGAACCCTCAGGATTCCCTCGTTAACGTTTACAACCTCTGAGATTTTAAATCCCCGGCCTGATAACTGTTTCCGTAAAAATCGCCGTAACTGCAGTTCTTTTTCAACAACTAGGATGCGGGCCATCCGTTTACCTCACAAAAGTGAGTATACGTCAGTACAGGGAAGGAGTATATTTGGGATGGATTAATATAATTACAGAATACATATGTAATGTGTTAATATTTACATCTATAACATTAAGTTAATATTAATATAATAATGCTTCTTATCCTATCATAACCCTTTCAGTAACATATTCGATGTTGTGACGAAGGTTCTCCGGAGACTGAGTAAGGGTTACAGAAATAAGTCCGACACGGCCGGCAAACATGACAAAGATTATAACCATTTTTCCCGCAGAAGAGAGCGTAGGGGTCACTCCGGTAGACAGACCAACCGTACCAAAAGCAGAAAATACTTCGAACAGGACATCCATATATGACCAGCTTGAATCAGCTATCATTAATTCAGATATCGTCAAGGCAAATGCTCCGCAGGCTACCAGGGTTACTGCCCTCAGAATAAACAGATGGGCATTGCTTACTGTTTCTGCGGGGATTTGTCGTTTCCCGATGTTTAATGTGCCTTCCTTGAAAGTGCCGCGAAAGATCACTGTAAGCACAATAAGCATGGTTGTTACCTTGACTCCCCCGGCTATCGATCCCGGGGCCCCGCCGGTAAACATGAGAAACAAGGTGAAGGCCTTCGCCGGTGAGGATAAATCACCTTGAGGAATTGTGTTAAACCCGGCGGTTCTGGTCGTTACGGATTGAAAAAACGAATTAACCCATTTTTGGTGTTCCTGAAGTCCGGCCATGGTACCATGACCTTCCAGAAAATAATAGACGACTGCTCCGCCAAAAATAAGAGTCACAGTCATAAACAGAACCATCCGGGAATGAAGCGTAAGATTCCGGTTCTTCCCACGCAGACGCTTAATAAGATCGTTAAACACAACAAAACCAAGTCCCCCAAGGACGATCAAGCTCATAACAGTAACAAGAACGAGCTTGTCCTCAGGGTAATTCTCGAGACTGTTGGAAAAAAGTGAAAAACCGGCATTGCAAAATGCCGAAACTGAATGAAAAACCGAGGTCAGCAAAACACTGTCATTGAACACAGTTCCTGAATCCTGCATGGCGGAAAAACGGGTATAGAGCAGGATAGCCCCGACAGCTTCGGCAATCAGGGTAAAGAGAACAATACTGCTGATTATATGCCGGTCCCGATGTTCTACCGTCTCTACAAAGTAATTCTGTATTATCTGCTGATGAGAAAGAGATAGACGCAGACTCGGAGTAATAAGGAAAATGGTAGCAAAACTCATAATACCCAGTCCACCGATTTGAATAAGGGCCATTATTACCAGTTTACCAAAAAAGGAATACTGAGCGGTATCGACGGTAATAAGACCGGTTACGCATACAGCAGAGGTCGAAGTAAACACGGCATCAAGATAGGATAGTTGTCCACTGCCATTCCAGGCAGCGGGCTGGACTAACAGTATCGAACCTGTCAATATTACAACAATAAAGAATGCCAGCAGTGTGAATTGTTGAGAGCTAAACAGTCTGTGCACAGTAATCCTCGTATTATGTCAGGTTATATTTTGAGCCGATAACCTACACCTGGTTCAGTTAAAAGTACCTGCGGACGTGCCGGGTTCAGTTCGATCTTTTTACGCAGCTGGGTAATGTAAACCCTCAGGTAGTTATACTCTTCCTGCATATTCGGGCCCCACACTTCCCGTAATATCTGCTGATGGGTTAAAACCTTTCCTGCATGCTGAATAAAAAGACGAAGAAGGGCGTACTCGGTAGGAGTCAGTTTTATTTCCTTGCCCTCCACCTTTACTTCTCTGCTGCCTACGTCAACCGTCAACACACCTGCAGAAAATATCTGTTCCGCCGGTTCCGGATTTCGATGACGCAGAGCTACACGAATTCTGGCAATCAGCTCACCGGTATTAAAAGGTTTTATCATGTAGTCATCGGCACCGGCATTCAGCAAGGCGACAATATCATCCTCAGTGTTTCTCACAGAAAGAATAATTACCGGAACCGAAGACCATTCCCGCAGTGATGCCAGGACATCTCTGCCATCCATATCCGGCAAACCGAGATCCAGCAGAATAAGATCAGGCTTTACATTTAGTATCTGGCGTAAGCCCTCTTCACCGTTAGCCGCATCGTATATTCTGAAATCGTTACGTTCCAGGCAGATCCGCAAAAAGCGTCGTATTTGTACTTCATCATCGATGGCTACTACTCTGATCACAGCTCGTCCTCGTTGGCAGAATCGTCGTAAATAGAATCAGGAATAGCAATACGCACACAAAGACCTTCCTTTTCATCGTTGTACGCGTCAATAGCGCCTCCGTGGGCTTCTACAATTCCGCGGCAGATGGCAAGTCCAAGCCCTACACCTCCGGGAGCTTCGTTACTGCCACGATAAAACTTATCGAACAAATGATTCAGTTCCGGTTGAGAAACCCCTTTTCCGGAATCACAGATGATTAACTCAAATCTATTGTCTATTACATTTGATGCAATTCGAATCGAAGCTCCAGCCGGTGTGTAGGCAGCAGCATTCTGTACCAGATTGGTTATCACCTGTACAAAGAGAACAAAGTCTACCAAAACTGCCGGCTGATCTTCAGGGACATGGATATTGACTGGATGTTCCTTGAGTTCTCCCCGCAGATGATCCAGGGCCACACTCAACAGATCGTTTACATCACTCCAGGTTTTCTTGAGTCGCAGCACTCCCGATTCGAGTCTGCTCATTGACAACAGGTTTCCAACAATATTATTCAGCCGATCCGAGGCAATCAAGGTTTCTCTGAGCAACTCATCCCGAGTATTGGAATCTTCAACAGTAGAAGAATCCATTAAGGCCGTAATTGAGCCCTTGATGGTAGTTAAAGGAGTGCGTAATTCATGAGATACGGTATTCAGCAGGACTTTTGAAAGACGCTCGGATTCTGCGGTCATCATATTTCGCCTGTATTCCTGAGCCAGCATTTCCCGTTCCAAAGAAAGAGCAAGGTTCCTTCCTAAAGTCAGAAGAAGATCTTCCTGATCCTTTGTCCAGGCACGCTGTTCCTTAAGCCGTATGCCAAGAACCCCCATTGTATTCCCGGGACTACAAAGAGGTACATAGTGATACTCCACATCCGGAATACTGTTTGTATATCGTCCGCAGGGCTTGTTATGAGCAAAACAGTAACTGGCACAGTCGTATTCTTTATCATCAAGGTCTGTACCACGGATTGTGATCGGATACCGATCCAGTATTCCGGATTCCTGTCTCAGAAACAGTACAGTCTTTGCATGAAAATAGCGGGAAATATAATCAAGACTGGTATCGACAATACCTTTAATTGTTTGCTTTTCCGAGAGACTTTAGGAAAAGTTATAGAGAAGGGTCATTTTTTCTTCCCGTGTGACAAGAACACGCTCGTTCGCCTTTAATCGGGAAGTCAAATATCCGGTGGTTGATGCGGCAACAAAGTACATGACAAACATAAGAACATCTTCCAGGTCCCCAATGGTAAAAGTCATCCTGGGTGGTATAAACAGGTAATTCCAGAGTAGCGCACTTGATGTTGGAGCAATCCAGACCACCGCTTTACCCAGAAAAAATGCCAGGGCAGTAATCGTTAGAAGGTAAATTGTAGAAACTGAGCGATACCCAATCAATGGAAGCGCAATCAGGTTTATTCCCGTAACAATGAGAACAACGGCGAGAGAAAGCAGGTGCGGAAGGGTCGCAAAATTCCATATACTAAAACGTGTCAGCCATCTTCCAGAGTAGCGAATCGGCTTTTCCTGAACAACGAGAACATCAATAGTACCACTGTCCTGTATAATGCGCTGGGTAATGCTTTTATGCCGTGGATGTAATATTCTGGAACCGTTGTTGCTCTTTCCAATAATTATCTGGCTTATGTTCTTCATGCGTGCGTAATGGATAACCTCTCCCGGGATATCCTCTGCAGGCAGAGAGACTACTTCTGCTCCTAAATGGCGCGCGAGTTCCAGGTTCTTATGCAGCATATCCCGTTCATAATCCCGCAAGGGAGTACCGGTTTCAACATACAGGGCGGTCCAGCTTGCATTCAGTTTTTCTACCATTTTCTTTGTTCTATTCAGAAGATGTACAGAATTGGGGCTGTGGCTTACGGCTACAAGAAGGTGTTCATTGAGCCTTCCCGAGTGGGTTCCATTTTCCGAGGCGTTAAAAATTATCTCTTCATCCTCATTCATACAGGGTCCTTGTATTGACTCTACTGTACTTAGAAATTGATTAAAGATATAGCGGAGATACTATTAATATTTTCCTGAAATACGTTAAGGGAACATTAATATTTCATAATGCTCCCGTAACTGAGTTTATTTTCTTTCGACCTGTATTTTCACGACCTTGTCTTTGGCGACCGCTCTATCCATGGCTTCCTGCATATTGTCATAGGGATAGACTGCTGAGATAAGATCATTTACAGCGATTCTACCTGAGCGGATCAGATCCAGCACCATCGGATAGACATGAGCATAGCGCATTGATCCGAAAACCGTCAGTTCCTTAGACATAACCAGATTAACCGGCAGTGTAACACTGTCCGGCTGAGTACCAATTTGTACAATCCTGCCGCCTTTGGCAGCAGTCTGGTAGGCAAAGCTTAGCCCTGCAGGCGCTCCGGATGCCTCGAATACTACATCGAAGCCGCCTTCTGCCATCAGTCTTTCAATAATACCCGGTTCGGTGGGATCAATAGCAGCGGTTGCACCATGTTCCAAGGCAAAGCTGCGGGGATATTCCGCAAGATCCGCCAGGGTAATGTCGGTTGCGCCCAATGCTGAGGCAACCCCCAGAACCATCTGACCTATTGTTCCGCCTCCGACAATAAGCACTCTGTTGCCGGCTACTGTCCCCGCCCTCATTACACCGTTAGCGCCAACAGCCAGAGGCTCTATCATGGCTCCGGCACCATAGTCCAGAGATTCATCGAGAATATAGCAGTGGCTTTCGGGAACGACGATCCTCTCTGCAAATCCTCCGTCAATATGAGGTATAGTGGCCGCGGTCCCCAGAAAGCGCAGATTGGTGCAGAGATTGTATCGCCCGGCCCTGCAGTATTTGCATTTTCCACATTCTATCGAAGGTTCTGCAGTTACCCTGTCACCCACCTTTACATTCTTAACATCCGAGCCAACCTCTATTACAAGTCCTGCAAACTCATGACCGAGAACCAAGGGCGCCTGTGGTATAAACTGACCAATCCGGAAATGCTGGTAATAATGAATATCCGAACCGCATATTCCGACTCTTTTTACATCAATCAGGACCTCGTTGGCGGATGGTTTTCTCTCCTGCCGTTTTTCCCTTCGTAAATCTTCTGGTCCATGTAGAACGTATGCATCCACGATTTCTCTCCTTGACTGAAAGCGCTTTTCTTAAGATGTTTTATATTATCTCAGCACTCAATGTTGATAGTATATCATCTCCTAATGCGTCTGTCGATACGACTATTTTTCAATTTTCACTCTGGAAAATTACGTCTGAAAAGTCATATGTGAAAGAAAATCTTTATTTTATGGAAAAAATATTACTTGCATTACACAAGCTCCCGTATTATGATGCAATTTTACTGAAAGCGCTTTCAACATTTTAATCTGTTCTAACAACGGAGTATATTGATGGAAGATGAAATGATTCAGGTACATGCCGATGAACTCAAAACACTGGTAATTCAACATTTGACTGCCACCGGCATGCCCGAGGCGAATGCGCGGACCGTTTCAGATGTCCTTGTTTTTGCTGATTTACGCGGCACCCATTCCCACGGGGTTCTGCGGGTTGAGCACTATATTCAAAGGATCCGGAAAGGTGGAATTAATCTCAAACCCGATCTGAGCCTGAATAAAATAAAGCCTGCTATAGGATTAATCGACGCAGAGGGTGGCATGGGTCATGTAGCAGCATCAACCGCCACAGAGAAGGCTATAGAAATTGCCAGTGAACAGGGTATTGCCCTTGTGGGAGTAAAAAACAGCAGTCACTGTGGTGCCCTGGCGTATTATGTAAACATGGCTCTGGAAAAGAAGATGGCCTCTATAGTTTCCGCTAATACTGATTCAGCGGTTGTTCCTTTTGGAGGAAAAAACCGTTTTTTGGGGACTAATCCTTTCGCCTTCGGGTTTCCTGCTGAAAGCGGTTCCATCCTTCTGGATATGGCGACCAGCGAAGTAGCCTTCGGCAAAATCTATTACGCCCGGGAAAAGGGAAGCAAGATTCCTGAAGGCTGGGCCGTCACAGAGGATGGAGAGGTTACAACCGACGCGAACGCTGCCTTCTCTCTTTTTCCTTTTGGCGGATACAAAGGATACGGAATCAATATGATGGTAGAAGCTCTGACAGGATTGCTTATCGGCAGTGTTTTCGGCCCTCACATCAGACCAATGTACGGTGAGCTTGAAACCTGCCGAAATCTGTCCAGCTTTCACCTTATTATTGATCCAGCGATATTCGCCGGACCGGAAATCTTCAGAACAGCCCAAGCAATGATTGATGAACTCCATTCTCAGCTTCCGGCTCCCGGCTATGACAAAGTTATGGTTCCCGGGGAGATAGAAGCAAATACCATGAAACGCTCTATGGTTGAAGGAGTAGCAATTCCAACATCAATTTACAATTTTCTTAAAGGAACCAAATAAGGAGGCCCAGATGTCAGCACAGTCCGGTTCGGTTATGCGTACCTTGGGACAGATTAATCATGTAATACTTTTTATTGAAAAAACAATACTTATTCTTCTGATGCTTGGGATGCTTGTTTTTGGCTTTCTGCAAGTTTTCTCCCGCTTTATCCTGAAAGCCCCCATTGGCTGGTCGGAAGAACTTCTTACCTACTCTTTTACCTGGGCAAGCTTTATAGGAGCCAGTATGGCAATCTATACCAATTCCCATTTTTCCGTAGACATTGTAATAAAGCATTTTCCGGAAAGGTTTTTAAAATCCATTCGTTTCTTTGTATCCCTGCTTATATGTATTTTCGCAGCCTTTCTTCTTTTTATGGGAACCCGCTTGTCTATTGCCAACCACATTCAACGCATGAACATTCTTCCGATATCCATGTTCTGGGCTTATTTAGCCATGCCTGTAAGCGGCGCTTTTATTCTGATCCATGGTATAGAAAAAACCGTGGAGATACTTCTGGACATTGAACCCGGAACCATGGAGGAGTACGAATGATAGCAACTTTATTTTTATCCTTTGTCGTACTGCTGATTCTGGAGACACCGGTATCCTTTTCTCTCCTCATCTCAACAGTTATCTCAATGGCTTTCTTTAGCGACATAGATCTTTTTGCGATTGTTGTAAAGATGTTCCGGGCAAGCAGCAATTTTAGTCTTATTGCTGTTCCCTTCTTTATTCTGGCCGGCGGCTTCATGGACAGCGGCGGGATATCCAGGCGGCTTGTTACCTTTGCCTCCAACATCATCGGCCATATTCGGGGTGGACTTGCTAACGCGAGTGTTATTGCAGCCATGTTTTTTGCCGGATTGTCCGGGGCTGCCGCCGCAGATACAGCTGCAGTAGGAAGCCTGCTGATTCCTGCAATGAAACGCAAAGGCTATGGCAATGATATAGCTACAAGCGTTATGGCAACGGCCGGATCCATCGGAATCGTCATTCCTCCAAGTATCCCAATGATCATTTTAGGAGTAACCGCAGGTATTTCCATTGGCAGAATGTTCATGGGAGGTATTATTCCGGGCATTCTTATTGGCATGTTTCTGATGATAGTCAACATTATCTACACCAAGATCCGGAAAATTGATCCGGAGTCCCGTGCCAGCTTCAAGGAAATTTGCCGGTCCTTTGCCGACTCCTTCCTTGCCCTTTTTACCGTGGTAATCATTGTTGGCGGAATAACCGCAGGAATCTTTACCGCTACCGAAGCCTCGGTAATCGCCGCCGTATACGCGTTCGTCGTCGGCTTCTTTGTCTATAAAGAGTTGAAATTCGCAGATCTCCCGAAGGTTCTTGTTAAATCAGCCCTCACCACCGGGGTTGTTGTTTTAACTATTGCCGCTGCTGCCAGCTTCGGCTGGGTTCTGGCGGCAGAACAGATCCCGGCCCAGATAGCTAATTTCCTTGTTTCCATAACCGACAATAAGTGGATACTGCTCATCCTGATCAACATTCTTTTTCTTGTACTGGGAACATTTCTCGATCCATCTGCAATCATCATTATTGTTGTTCCCATTATATGGCCTGTTGTTCAAGCCCTCGGAATACATCCGATTCATTTTGGTGTTATGACAATTACTAATATGGCGGTTGGCCAATGTACACCACCTGTCGGGGTCGCCCTCTTTGTTGCCAGTGGAATTTCCGGTGCCAAATTAAGCGACATGCTTAATACCTATACCCGTTATATGGCTGTAATGATTCTGGTGGTTCTTTTGGTGATCTTTATTCCCTCACTTTCACTTTGGATACCCGAATTAACTGGGTATATCAAATAATTTTTTTTGGAGGTTTCAATGAAGAAACTTAGTGTTATTCTTGTGTTGCTCTTTATCGGAGCATTTGTGTTCGCAAACGGTCAGGGAGAGAACAGCGGTGCCAAGGGTCCCATTACCCTTCGGGTCACCAATACCCTCACCATGGATCACCCGATGAACATGGCCCTTAAGCAGTTTGCTGATGGTGTTACGGAGAGGACTGAAGGACAGGTTGCGGTAGAGTTGTTTCCTAACAGCCAGCTGGGTGGAAACGAAGAGATGGTCGAGGGTGTGCAGCTCGGAACCATCGATATGTGTAACCAGTTTGCCGGTGCTTTTGCTAACTATGTCCCCGAGATGGAGGTTCTTGCTCTCGCCTTTCTATTCCAGAGCGAAGACCACCTCTACACTGCACTCAATGGAAAGGCTGGAGATATTCTCGCCGACGCCCTGCTTAAAAAAGGATTTATGCCCCTAGGATACTTCTACGGCGGGTCCCGGAGTCTTATGAACAATGTTCGACCTGTAAATAGTCCTGTCGATCTTAATGGACTCAAAATTAGAACAATTCCCACAAACATTACCCTCGAGGGCATTAACCGTATGGGTGCCATCGCAACCCCGATGAGCCAGGCAGATGTTTACTCCGCCCTTGAGCAGGGTGTGCTGGATGGTTGGGAGAACAGCCCCATCACCCTTTATACTCTCAAACTGCATGAAGTTACAAAGTATGTTTCTTTGACACGTCACTTCATGACCCCCGACCTTTTCGCTATTTCCGCTAAAACCTGGGGAAAACTCTCCGAAGATCACAAGAAGATCATCGTAGAAGAAGCCAAGAAAGCTGTTGAATACGAACGTAGCATCTGGGCTGAAAACACACAGCAGGCGATGACCGCTCTTAAAGCAGAAGGCGTTGAGTTCAACGACGTTGCTGATCTGGATGCTTTCCGAAAGGCGACCAGCTCTCTGTGGGAAGAGTACGAAGAAAAATATAATAACGGTCTTATTGAAGCAGTCCTTTCCGCTGCAAAATAAGATTGCTGTTTAATTACATCTGAAAATCGGGGCAGGATATCCTGCCCCGATACCAGTCATTTCGTACCAGCATCACTTCCTAACGTTTATAGTTGAAAAAATACATAAGTTGGGTCTATCATAAGGACGATACAGCCCCTTTATCCAAAGAGCGGCTGAACCCATCATAGTGGGAGCAATGTGAATATTTACGATATGGCAAAAGAAGCGGGTGTTTCAATCTCCACCGTTTCGAGGGTTTTGAACAATCATCCAAACGTTAAAAAGTCTACTAAAGAACAGGTCATGGCGGTACTGAAAAAGCATGACTATGTGCCCAGCGCAGTTGCCAAGAGTCTTGTTAATAAATCCACGAATGTAATTGCCGTTATGGCTGTCGATGTACGGCATTTACATTATGCGAATATCGCTTTTACAATAGAGCAAAAATTGAGTGCCAGCGGATACAACACCATTCTTTGCAATACCGGCTACGACCGGAAAAAGATGTTCGAATATATTCGCGTGCTGGCCGAAAAACAGGTGGACGGTGTTATCATGGTCGGTTCTGTACTCTCCTCCGAAGAAACCGCGGAAAGCATAGAAAAGTATCTTAAAGACACCCCCATTGTAATGCATAATACGACTCTTTCCGGACCTAACATATACAACTTCTCAACCGAAGAGTCCTACGGTATTGATTTATCAATGGATTTCCTGGTAAACGGAAAAGGCGTCCGCGAGATTGCCTATATTCAGGATTATGACACCCTGGTTGGAAATCAAAAGCGCCATGAATACCGAAAAAAGCTCAAGGAATTCGGCATCGACTACAATAAAAACCTGGTAGTAAAAACAGATAGTGGACTTAACGGAGGCATCACCGCGATAAAGGAACTCTACCGGAGGAATGCGGATTACGCGGCGATTATTGGCTGTGACGATATCACCTGTCTTGGTGCCATACAGGAGCTTGAACGACTTGGAAAAAGGATACCCGGAGATGTCAAGGTAATCGGCTTTAACAATACAGTCTTTTCGCAAATCTCAAACCCTCCGATGACAGTGATCGACAATAAAGAAGAGATGACGGGCATTATGCTCGCCCGCGCCATTACGGACATACTTCTTGGCCGGGATTTACCGTCCCACACCCTCCTGTACCCGGAACTTATCAAGCGGGGCACTGCATAACTCTATTAAAGAGGCTTGCACAAAAAAGGAAAGTATTATCATGAATTCAAACAAGACTGTCTCATGGGGAATTATCGGTGCAGGGGATGTCTGTGAAAAAAAGAGCGGCCCCGGCTTTTATAAAGCGCCAAACTCCCGCCTCGCGGCTATTACAAAGAGAAGCGAAGAAGGGGCCGCGGATTTCGCTCGCAGGCACAATGTTCCTAAATGGTATACGGATCCTCAGCGGCTGATTGATGACCCCGAAGTAGACGCTGTATACGTCGCTACACCTCCCTACTTACACCGTACATATGCCGAAGCATCCATGCTGGCCGGAAAACCCGTTCTGGTAGAAAAGCCTATGGCCACCAGCATTGCGGATTGCGATGCCATGCTCAACTGTTCCATAAAAACCGGGATTCCCCTGTGGGTTGCCTATTACCGTCGGGGCCTGGAAAAGTTCATCGCAATAAAAGAAGCCCTCAGTATCGGAGTTATAGGCGAGCCACGCAGTGTGCTTATTGAGTTCAGCCAGGATTGTTCACGCTACAAGTCACACGAAGGCGAAGGATTGTGGCGGGTTGATCCCCTGAGCTCAGGTGCCGGTATCGTTGCCGATATAGGTAGCCATATGCTTGACCTTTTAGACTGGTTTCTCGGAACTGTTTCTCCGGCTTCTTCCCTGGCAACTAACCGGGGCGGCAATTATAAAGCAGAAGATATTGTCGCTGCAACAATTATTGTACACAGCAGAGAAAATCCTGATTCCTATGTAAGCGGATCGGCTCTATGGGATTTCTCCGGACGGACAGAAAGAGACAGAACTGTTATCAGGGGCAGCGAAGGGACTCTGGAATATTCAACCTTTGATGACAAACCGGTCCTTCTACAGAAAGATGGATCTGTATCAGAAATGGATCAAAAAGCTTTTCCTGACCATGTTCACCAGGCTATCATTGAAATGATAAACAATGAAATCCGCGGCGGTGTCTCTGCTCCCTGCGACGCGATAAGCGCGGCTCGCACAAACCGGGTTCTCGAAGCCCTTGTTTCTCCCTACTATTCCCGGAAGCAGATGGACTGATTGACGATATTAGTGTAAGCGGTAACTAGTGTCCCAAACCGTGGGGATGATTTGAAGCAAACTCCTTGTATCGCTGGTATTTACCAGTAGATCCGCGAAAAAAAGGAGTTGCAAGCATGTTTCGTCCCTCATTTTGTCCCAACAGGGACTGTCAGAATCACCCTTCCGACCAATCTGTCACCGGTTGGTATGTAAAAAACGGCAGCTACCAATCCCGCCTCTTTGGAAAAATCCAGCGTTTCCACTGCAAACACTGCGGTGCAGGCTTCTCTTCCCAAACCTTCAGCATCGATTTTTTTGCAAAGAGAAAACTTCCCTACCGAACAATCTTCTCCCATCTCTTTACCTCCTCCGGAATCCGGGATACCGCGCGCATTCTGAAGGTCTCGCCGACAACAATCACCAACCGCATCAGCAGGCTTGCACGGCAGGCAATCGCCATCCACGCCTCCTTGTCTGCAGAACTCCATTTAACCGAAGATCTGGCAGCCGACGGATTTGAAAGCTTTGTTCTGTCCCAGTACTTTCCCAATAATATAAACCTTCTGGTTGGAAAGGAATCCCAGTTCTGGTTCTCCTTGGACTATGCCCATTTGCGGAGAAAGGGGCGCATGACCGAGTATCAGAAAAAACGAAACATACAAATGCAGGCCAGGTTCAACCTGCATCGGAGAAGTATTTATCGATCATTCCAGGAGTTAGTGCGTGTATGTCTCGATTTGCAGGAGCAAAGTGCCTGTTCCAGTGTTCAGCTCTTTACTGATGAGCATCTGCAGTATGCTAAAGTGTATCGTGATCTTACTGCCGAAGACCAAAAGCGCATACACCACCGGCGAATCAGCTCAAAATTACCCCGGACACTGCGGAATGATCTATTCAGTGTCAATTATCTTGACCGGGAAATACGAAAGGACAGTGCAGATCATACCCGGGAGACAGTCCGGTTTGCCCGCAATGCGTCCAACTGCATGGAGCGGCTTGCCATCTACCGCTTGTACCACAACTACTGCAAACCTTATCGGATAGCGAAGCAGGGAGACAACACCATAACCCACGCAGAACGAGCGGGGATTCTTGCACAGCGGATCAAAAGTGAGATGAAAACACTGTTCACCCGGCGGCGGTTCTTCAGCAGAATGTGTCGGATGTCTTCCAGCGACAGAATGATATGGCTGCGCAGCATTGTGACTCCCATGAAGATTACGGCAGAGTATCTTCCGGCCTATGCGTATTCGTAAAATATCCCCACGGTTCGGGACACTAACTAAGCGGTATGATGCAACCGGCAGGCAGGGCTGTTTTTATACAAAAAAACTTTCACATCCTTGTATTCCCATCTTTATGCCACTATCTTTACTATTAATACGGCGTAAGGAGGGTGACCAATGCGTCTTTCCAGGCTCCTTATTATCGCTGTTTTGTTTTTGTCCTGTCTGATTGGATGGTCAGATACCATGGCCATTGCGCAGACGCCGGCTAAACCGAAACGTTCCCACCTGACCTTTTCCTGGATGTTGCCGCAGTTCTCCGGGTCAGCCATCGATGCGCTATACGCAAGCTATTCGTATCCGCACTCCTATGATCTCCCGACAAACGGCTTCGATCTCCACCTGCTGCTGGACATGACAAACAGCTTCTATCTGGGGATGGGCATGGGCTACGGATGGCAGAATTTTGAAGGCGATGATGGTTACGAAGCCCGGGATTTTTCTGTCATGGATCTTCGTTTCACCTTCGGCATGCTGCTCCCCATTGGGGGGATTTTGTCCCTCTATTTCGGCGGCGGTCTTAACTATGTTATTTTAACCCTGGGAGACAACTGGGATCCGGGTGAAGGATGGATGGAAGAAGGTCTTGGACTCAGTTTTGAAGGGGGCATGGACTTTTATCTAAGCAGTGTGTGTCTTTCCGTGCGATTAAATTATACCTATGTTCCGGAACTCTCTGCTGACGAAATCTTTCTTGAACCGGAAGATATGGATATTAGAAGTATAATTCTGGGAGCCGGTTTCCGCTTCTAGAGCTTCTGTACTTCCGCTGTATACCCGCCCTTTTCATGGGGCTTCAGCAGTAAATGGTGTGTGATAGCGGGTACATGGTGATCCGGATCGTGGCTTACATACAGGAGGGTTGCAATTTCATTCTTGGCAATCAGCTGAGCCGCCTGCAAAACCATCGATGTGTTGTGATCATCAAGTCCATGACAGGGTTCATCCAGAAGCAGGAGCTCAGGGCGTTTTATCAGGGCCCGCACAATCAGGGCCACCCGCTGAATCCCGAAGGAAACCTGCCGCATTGGTTTCGTCAGAACATCATCTATTCCAAAAAGTCTTGACCACTCCCGGGCTTCGTCTATCTGGATATCCTTCGGCCTGTCATAGAGGCCAAGAGTATCAAAAAAACCGGAAAGCACCACACTCATAACCGGAATCCCCATAAGCTGACGCATATGCAGAGCAGCAGAAACATGGCCGATCTGCTTTTTAATCTCCCAGACGCTCTCACCGGTGCCTTTGCGCCTGCCAAAAAGGTAGAGCTCCTGTCCGTAAGCCTTGGGGTTATCGCCGTTTACAAGCTCCATCAGGGTTGTTTTACCGGCGCCGTTGGGGCCGGATATCTTCCATGCCTCTCCGGACAAGACCTTCCAGTTGACATCCCGCAGTATAACCTCGTTCCGGTAGGAGACATTAATCTGCCTCATGTCCAAAAGAGGTCTTCCTTTGGTTCTTTCTTTTTCTTTTTCCATACCGTTTTCCCGGCGGCGCCGGATCTTCTCCCACAGCCCGGCTTTTTCATTTCCCGGAAGATCCGCTTTGTCAAATTTCTTATCCGTAAGCGCGGCAGATAGTTCAATAAGCTGGTCCGTATATTCCGGCGCCTCCCTGCGCCGTCCTGTTATAATGACCAGGGCGCATTGTGCCAGCAGATGCTCAAGCAGATCGGTTAACTCCTTACGGGCTTCAATATCCAGGCCGTCAAAGGGGTCATCGAGTATCAGCAGCAGCGGTTCGTCGATAAGGGCATGCATAATCAGGACTTTTCTCAGTTCACCGGAAGAGAGTGCCCGCAGTCCACGATTCAGCAGGGAATTCAGACGAAAACGCTGCATAAGGCCGTGATACTGCCGGGGCAGATTCCCGCGTATGCCAAGATATTCTCCCACAGGACGCCCCAGATCCGGGGCGCCGCCGTTGAGGTCGCTCTCATCCCGGCGTTTTTCCGCCTCTAAAAGATACAATCCCGTTTCAAAAGAGACGGACTCGGTCCTGGCGTTGAGTTCCGGTGCTGCGTCCCGTGTCCCGCCGAAGGGGATTACCTCGCCTGCCAGCAGGCGGCTGTACCAGGTTTTCCCGCTGCCATTGGGCCCGTACAGGACTGTACATCTGCCGAAACGTATATCACAGTCGGGAAAACTGTGTTCACCTCCGGCAGCTGCAGTTAATACGATGTTCCGTACCGAGACTAATAGATCATCCTGTTTCATCGCTTCAAAGTAGATCACAGGTTGTAAAAATACTGCAAGCGTTTTTGTTGCGTATTATGCACCTATTGCTTGTTATTTATGCAATATTTTCAATATTGACAGAGACAATTCTTGGTCGTATGCTTGACGAGTACATAAATCCAAGCTGAGAAAAGGTAGAAAATATGAACTATTTTAATTCACTTCCCCTGCGCAGACAGCTCGAACAACTGGGTACCTGCGATTTTATGGATCCTGCAGAGTTCTCCGGAGTGGAAAAACTCAAGGGTAAAAGGATCGTTATCGTAGGCTGTGGCGCCCAGGGGCTTAACCAGGGACTAAATCTTCGGGATTCCGGCCTGGATGTCTCCTACGCTCTCAGGGCAGAGGCCATCAGCAAGAAACGGCAGTCGTTTATTAATGCCACCGAAAACGGTTTTGCAGTGGGTACCCACAACGAAATGATTCCCCAGGCCGACCTGGTTGCCAACCTTACGCCGGACAAGCAGCATTCTGCCGTCATCGATACCGTAATGCCTCTTATGAAAAAGGGTTCCGCCCTGCTCTACTCCCACGGTTTTAACATTGTGGAAGAGGGCAAGAAGATCCGCGACGACATTACCGTTATTATGGTTGCT
Source organism: Marispirochaeta sp. (assembly GCF_963668165.1). NCBI lineage: Bacteria > Pseudomonadati > Spirochaetota > Spirochaetia > Spirochaetales > Spirochaetaceae > Marispirochaeta > Marispirochaeta sp. Next base: position 748,641 of record NZ_OY764211.1, read on the forward strand.
CCCAAATCGCCGGGTTCAGAAGTCAGGGAAGAGTACAAACGGGGATTCGGGGTTCCCACCCTGATTGCCGTACACCCGGAAAATGATCCGAACGGTGAGGGCCTTGAACTTGCCAAGGCCTATGCGGCCGGAACCGGCGGTCACCGTGCTGGAGTACTGAAGTCCTCCTTTATTGCCGAGGTTAAATCAGACCTTATGGGAGAACAGACCATTCTCTGCGGTATGCTCCAGACCGGGTCCATCCTGATCTTCGACAAGATGGTGGAGAAGGGAATCAAAGAGGATTACGCCTGTAAGCTGGTTCAGTTCGGATGGGAAACCGTTTCAGAAGCCATGAAACACGGCGGTATTACCAACATGATGGACCGCCTTTCCAATCCTGCAAAGATCAGGGCTTTTGAACTTTCCCAGGAATTAAAGGAAATCATGACCCCCCTGTATCGGAAGCATATGGACGACATCATGTCAGGCAAGTTCAGCTCCACCATGATGGAGGACTGGTCCAGGGATGACAAGGATCTCCTAACTTGGAGGGAAGAGACCAACAACACCGGCTTTGAAAGGACCGCCACCGGAACCATGGAGATAAGCGAGCAGGAGTACTTTGACCACGGAGTACTGATGGTGGCGATGGTAAAAGCAGGAGTAGAACTGGCGTTCGAAACCATGATCTCCTCGGGGATTAAAGCCGAATCTGCCTATTATGAGTCCCTCCACGAGGTCCCCCTCATTGCAAACCTGATCAGCAGAAAAAAGCTTTATGAAATGAACAAGGTAATTTCTGATACAGCAGAATACGGCTGTTATCTCTTTGCCAATGCCTGCGTTCCCCTGTTGCAGGACTTCATGAAAAAGATCGATTCTGATGTTGCGGGAAAAAGCTATAAGGGCGGCAGTAATGATGTCGATAATATTGAGCTTATTAAGGTCAACAGGGAAATCAGAAACCATCCGGTGGAGACTGTCGGTGCAAAACTGCGGGGATTCATGACCGCCATGAAGAGCCTGCGCTAACAGCAGCGCAGGCTTTCTACTTTCAGGGGGCCGGTATCAGGCCCCTTCGACTTTTCGCTCTCTGGTGTAGAGGCTTAGTTCAGTCTCTTCGACCAGTCGAACCCGTGCTGCTATTCCAGCGGGGTCAAGTTCAAATTCCGTCAGCAGTTCTTCCCGTGTACCCTGGGCATAAAAGGCGTCAGGAAGCCCGTAGTAGCTGAAACGGCAGTTCAATTGGCGTTTCAGCACTATGGAGGCTATGGTCTCCCCTATACCGCCGATGCGTGCGGAATCTTCGATACAGATTACGTTGGTATAAGAATCAAGGATCTCCGCGAGATACTCCTCATCCAGAGGCTTTATAAAGCGCAGATTATATATGTCGCAGTATAGACCTTCCTCTCTAAGTTCGGCCGCAGCGGTACGGGCTTCCTTTAAAATACCGCCGGGAGTTATCAGCAGGGTGTTGGATGGCCCTTCGCTAAGGAGCCTTCCCCTCCCCGTCTGCCAGGGAACAGCCATGTCATCACAACTCAGGGCTGACGCTTTCGGGTAACGCAGCATGCAGGGGCCGTTAAGGCTGAGGGCATAATCCATGGCAGCGGCCATCTCCTGCCTGCAGCCGGGTGCAATTATCGTCATACCAGGAACAGACTTGAACAGCGCTATATCGTAGAGTCCCTGGTGGGTTTCTCCATCGTCCCCAACCAGGCCCGCCCTGTCCATGGCAATAATAACCGGCAGCCCTGGTAAGGCTATATCGTGGAAAACCTGGTCTACTGTACGTTGCATAAAAGTCGAATAGATAGCAACAACAGGACGACACCCGGCTCGTGCCTGACCTGCGGCGAAAGCGACAGCATGCTCCTCGGCAATCCCTGCATCAAAAAACCGATCAGGAAAACGCTCCTGAAAATTGTGCAGACCGGTCCCCTTGGACATGGCCGCCGTTATGGCAGTAATCCGCGAATCCGATTCCGCGTATTTAACTATGCTGTCGGAAAAAGCAGCGGTAAAAGAGTAGGAAGCCCGCTCCGTCAGCTTTCCGTCTTCTATGGTAAAAGGAGCTATACCGTGGAAAAGGGTTGGATTTCCCTCCGCATGTTCATATCCCCGGCCTTTTTGAGTCACCACATGCACAACCGTGGGACGTCCGATCTTTTTTACCTCTTCAAATACCTCTTTAAGTTTTGAGATACTGTGCCCGTCGATAGGTCCCACATATTCAAAACCGAGATCAGAGAAGATGCTCTCTTTGTAGAGAACTGCTTTAAAGCCCTTACGAATACGGACACTCAGGTCAAAGAGTTTCATACCTATAACAGGCAACCCTTTTATCCCCTGATCAAACTTTTCGCGCAGTTTCTGGTAGCGCTTTGAAGCAAAAAGCCGGCTTAAATAGTTGGAAAGCAGCCATTTGCCGCTGACGGTAAGGGCCCCGACATTCTTGCTGATAGACATGGTGTTATCGTTCAGAATAACGATGAGCTGCTTTTTCAGGTGTCCTGCGTGATTCAGAGCCTCAAATGCCATTCCGCCGGTCATGGCTCCGTCCCCGATAATCGCCACGACGGCACCTTCTTCTCCGCTTACGTCCTGCCCGGTAAGCACCCCCAGGGCCTCGGAAATCGAGGTTGAAGCATGTCCGGTTTCCACAATATCGTGGGGACTCTCACTGTTTTTCGGAAATCCGCTTATACCGTCTTTCTTGCGTATACTGTCGAAACTTTTGTTCCGCCCGGTCAGAAGCTTATGGGTGTAACATTGATGTCCAACGTCCCAGATCAGTTTATCCTTCGGCGATTCAAAGGCCAGGTGCAGGGCCATGCTCAGTTCAACAGCGCCGAGATTGCTGGCCAAATGGCCGCCGTTTCTGCTGACAACGTCTATAATACGTTCCCGGATCTCCTGGGCGAGTCGGGGGAGGCTCTTTTTTTCCAAATTACGAAGATCTTCAGGACCATTTATTTTATTCAACAGGGAATCTTCCATCAGGCTTCTCCAGTTAATGCTTCTTAAGATACGGCTACTCAGAGGGTGAGAAAAGTAAATTTATCATCTGGTTAATATATTCTAAAAGTAATCTTCTGCGGGCGTCATTGGAAAAAGAATACGCTGCGCTCATGGACGCTGGTTCTTCAGGCAGGGTCTCCTCCGGGATTTCAGCAAGAGCCTCAGGCAGAAACTCCTCTTCCGGGACAGGTGGAACATCCTGTTCGGTCTGTTCCGCAGCTTCCTTCTGGCGGACGAGGTCTTCATTGCCTATAACCTGTCCATCGCCTCTGCTGAAACTGGAATATACCAGAACAGAATCCGCAAGATCGTCAAAGGCTATTCTGCCCTCATCGTTCAGGTCCCGCAGGTTTGCCCAGCCCTCTATCTCTACGCGCTGTACAGCCCGGTCTATTCGCGTTTCCCTGCTGCCCTGAAGAAAGAAACTTCCCGCCGGACCGGTTTGTACAATTCTGGCTCCTATACGGGTCGAAAAGGTAGTTTCCTCTTCCCCGTCTGCGCTAATCTGGTTCATGGAATCACTGGAAGGAAGAAAATTAAAGAGCCCGTCACCCTCTCCACCGGTAAAGGTAAGGGAAACACTGCCCGTGCTGCTGAAAGATGAGGTATATTGCATCGAAGTTTCGGATGTAATAGCTACCCCTACCAGATCTCCCACCTGAAGAGATCCGGCAGCGGTCAGATAGCCGGGGAAATCCGGGGGCACAAGACTATCAGCACCAGAATAGGTAGAAAATAGAATTAATGCTGATAGGAGGGCTGTCAACTGTTTCATATCGGAGAACCATCAAGGTTCGGGGATTGGCATCCCAAAGACGCACAATCCCTGTTTTACCTTGTTATTTCTTTTTGTGTCGGTTCTTCCGAAGCTTTTTTTTACGCTTATGGGTAGCAATCTTATGTCGCTTTCTTTTTCGTCCGCAAGGCACAGCAACCGGCTCCTTTCTTTACAGTTTTAGTATGTACCCAGACACATATGTCTCCATACGGTATAAAGATACATAAACTTGCGTCACTAAACAAGTTGTGTGGCAGTATGCAGGGTATTTGACATGGAAGTCAAGGCCTGAGGCAGGGTTTGTCGGAATTGTTATTGATGTTGAATTTCGCCCTTTATAGCTGTATGATGTCCCGAGTGGATAAAATCGTCAATACTATACCGGTCCGGTATACTGATTCCCGGATCAATGACATGATCCGTTCCGCATCTTCGCATACCAGCCTTTTGCCGCAGCATTTTAATCAGAATGAAGAGTTCTTCCTGAAACTGCCCCAGGAGATAGAGATTCCAAGCCTGCCGGTCCACCACGATATTCGTAAAGATACACCACAGGAGAGCTACCTGACGGCGCTTCGGCAGCTCATGGAAAATCTGATTGTCCATATTCCGGGGTTCTTCAGAGAGACGACATATTATTTTGATCCCGCCGAGGTCCTGCGTCCCTGTTTTTTTCAGGTTTTCCGTATAAACGACGTACCATTTTTGTACCTCGGAAGGCTTGATCTTAGTTTCCGGCCCCACGACGGCGAACTGCTTGACTCCGGGGGCAATGATCTGACACCCCGCTACCGTACCAGCAGAATCTACCTGGACTGTGATCTGATACCATTAAAGGATATCCTGCTGGAAGAGCGGAGAGTCAGCGGGTTTGTGGTAAAGCAGGTTATATCTCAGACCTGGATAGGCGAAACCGGACGGGGATATTTTGTTCAGGGAATCTGGATTGACCACGAGCTGACCAAATTCTTTTCCCGGCTTTTTGTCCCCGGGGAGACAAGCCTCTACCCCTACTACCCTTTTACCTGTAAGTACCGTTCGATCTGTCATGCCCTCATTGACAGTGATCCCGACGAACGGCGCCGCGGGGTGCCCCGTCTGCGTCGGGCCCTTGAGTTCCTGGAACCGGAGATAGATTCCATTCAAACCCAGCTGAAAAAGGAAGCCTTCAGTCCGGATTTACCGGTATTCTCCTCCCTTAAAAAGCAGGTACCCCCGCTCTGGAACGGCGTATGGCAGAATATCCGGGTTAAACGCTATCTGAATGAACACGACATGAAGGAGTTTGTGCTTGAAACTGCGACTTGAAGATATTCCCGGCATGCACATTACCATTATGGGCCTTGGACTGCATGGAGGCGGCGCTGCTGCGGCCCGGTTTTTCTCACGCCTTGGAGCACGGGTACTGGTTACCGATTTACGGACATCCGATGAACTTGCAAGTTCCCTGATCAGCCTTGAAGACCTGGATATAAGCTACCGTCTTGGAGAGCACCGGATGGATGATTTCTCCGGCGCAGACCTTGTTATTAAGAACCCCGCAGTTCCGCCGAACTCTCCTTATCTGCAGGCCGCGAAAGCCTTAAGCAGCGATATCGCGGTTTTCCTTGGACTCAGCCGCCGGGAGGTTTTTGCCATTACCGGCACAAAGGGAAAATCAACCACTGCCAGCGCCGTATATCATGTCCTTTCCAGGGACTTTCCGCAAACCGATCTTGGAGGAAACATCACCGTAAGCCCTTTAAGCTTTTTGCTTCGCGACATTAATAAGGGTGTTTTGCGGGAGAGCGATGCCCCGGTGGTGCTGGAGCTTTCCTCCTGGCAGCTGGCTGACTGTATTCCCCGGGAGGGCCTGAAACCCCGTTACAGCATGATCACCAATATCATGCATGACCATCAGAACCGCTACGAAAAGTTTGCAGACTATGTGGCAGACAAAGCCCTGATTTTTACAAACCAGAATGCAGATGATTTCTCCGTCTTAAACTATGATGATCCCTACGGACGGGAGTATGCGGAAAAATCCGGAGCAAAGGTACTCTATTTTTCCAATACCACCCTTCCCGATTCCCTGGAAGGAGGTTTTCTGCGTAACAAGACCGGCTTCCTCCGCTATGGCGGAAAAGAACTGGAAATCCTGCCGGAGAACCTTGGCATACCCGGGACCCATAACCGCCTGAACCTGCTGGCTGCGGCTGTTATGCTGCAGGCAGCACAGGTTCCAGCCGAAACGGTGCGGGAGGGTCTTGGTGAGTTCCGCGGGATTCCCCACAGACTGGAAAAAGTAGCCTGTATCGGCGGGGTCAGCTATGTTAACGACAGTGCCGCCACAATTCCCCAGGCAGCGGCAGCGGCTATCTCGAGTTTCGAGGCCCCGGTACGGCTGATTGCCGGGGGCACGGATAAGGACCTGGACTTTAGCGGCTTTTCCGATGCCCTGCGCCGGGTATCCGGGCTCTACCTGCTGGAAGGGAATGCCACGCTCCGGTTTGAAGCTGCCGCCTCCAAGGCGAATCTCCCTTACAAGGGTCCGTTTGATTCACTGAAATCTGCCCTTACGGCGGTACAGAGCGATGTCTGTCCTGGAGACGTGGTGCTGCTTTCACCGGGATGCGCCTCATTCGGCATGTTCCAAAATGAGTTCCACCGGGGAGACCTTTTTCGTGACCTTGTCCGTAAAATGTCCGCGGAATCGCCGAAACCGGCAAAAAACAGTTAGCGGCGAAGGCGTTTGTAGTAGATGTTCCGTGTGCCCTCTGCCAGCCGATACAGGGCATAGGCCCCGGTTCGGACAGGAAAATCCCAGCAGCCGGCACGGTTGACGATTTCTCCTCCAAACCCCGTTTTAAAGCGGTACAGACCACTCATGGGATGGTCCTTATCGTCAGAGGGGGAATCCCGTACAGATCGTAACTTTCACAGCCGTGCTGTTTTGCAATACGAATGGCCTCCCACTGCAGGAGATAGGTGGGCATTAGGTTTCTGTGCACAGAACGGGAGGCCCCATACAGATAGGTGGCGGAGGTGCCATGGAGGGCAATGATGTTCCCGGCTACCACATCTCCCTCTACTTCCGCGAGGAGCAGCCTGACCGAAGGGTTTTTCCGCTTGAGTCCCTCCTGAAAAACCTTGCGGTAATAATCATAGGAGTGAATACTGATGCCATCCCGCTCGGCGGTCTCCTGGTAAATTTCATACCAGGTTTCCAGGTCCCTGAGGCTGCCGCTGCGAACGATAACTCCCTTCTTCCGGGCCAGCCGTATATTGTAGCGGGTCTTTTTTTTCATATCCGCCAGGATCTCGTCTTCACTCTTTGTCAGAGATACAATGACTGTATCGGGGGGCTGAATATCTACCAGGGCCCGTCGGAAGGGAGATTCCAGATAACCTTTTCTGTCCTCTGCAGCCGACACCCGCCATGGAAGATCGAAACGGATGAAAGTTACATAAGAAGGCAGAGAAAGGGCCATGTTACGAGCAAAGAGGGCAAAAAAATGGGGTTCCACCTCGTTCATCGGACCGTGAGGTACATAGGCTATACCCTGCCTCAGAGGAAGTCGGCGCACCAGCACCAACAGGGGATGTTCGTTAAAGCTGAAGGCAAAAGGGGTCCAGCCGAAGTTCTCCTTTACTCTGCCCCAGTAGCCGGTCTGCAGCAGATTATCGTGAGCATCGAGTTCATCCAGAGAAACCGGTTCCATCATCGCGCCGGGCATAATCAGCCTACACTCCCCCTTGCCAGGCTCCGCGTCCGCACGGCTTTACCTGCGGCGGCGATTGCGGTAGAACCGATCATGACAGTGTTCTCCTCTACCCGCATGGGGGTGGAGAAGAAATCATCAATACTGATCCGTTTTGCCCCTTCGGAGGCAGGTTCCTCACCCTTCAGAGAAAGCCGGGTCCCGGACTCCACCCCGGGTAAAAAGAGCACTTCCAGCTCCTTTTCGCCCTCCGTGGAAGCTGCCAGAAGCATTCCCTCGCTCTTTATTCCCCTGAGTTTGGCTGGTTTCAGGTTGTAGACCAGCACGATGTGCTGCCCCTTAAGGTTATCGATACTATAGTGATCCACCAGGCCGGAGACTATCTGTCGATATTCTTCTCCCAGCTTAAGCTGAAGCACGTAGAGTTTATCAGCATTAGGGTGCTGTTCCACAGATTCTATCCGGGCTACCCGCAAATCCAGCCGCTTACGGAAAAAACCCTCAGGAGAAACTTCGGCCTTTTCTTTTTTTGCAGCCTCCCTCTCGGCCTGGCTGCCTGCAAAACGTTCCTTTAAGCCCTCGATAAAATCATCCTCGAGACGCTGAAAAAGGATCTCCGGTTTGGCGATTCTCTGGATACCTCCTGGAGTCCCCAGGGAATCCCAGGTAATCTGGTCAATTCCAAGCCATGCGGCGATCCGTTCCGATGTTTCCGGGATATACGGCGCAACCAGTACGGCGAGGTCCCGGATAAGATAGGTAAGGTCCTTCAGGAGCCGGGCAGCCTCGTAGGGGGCTTCAGTGCGGGTGCGCCAGGGTTCCCCGTCCTGAAAGGCCTTGTTACCCATGGAAGAGAGGGTAAAAATCTCCCGGAAGGCATCCCGAAGTTCCGCCCGCTCCAGATGGGCGGTAATTTCATCTTCATGCCCGGCAACTTTTTTCCAGAAAGCGGAATCGGATTCGGCCTCGGGAAGTTTTCCGTCGTAGAAGCGGTTAACAAAGGTAAGCGTACGGTTTACCAGGTTTCCCAGGTTTCCAATCAGCTCGCCGTTGACCTTCTCCTGGAAATCCTTCCAGGTAAAGAGGGCATCCGCCTTTTCAGGGCGGTTATAGTAGATATAGAAGCGCCAGACATCCGCCGGGATTCCCGTCTCCTTGGCGTCGGTGCCGAATACACCGATTCCCTTGCTCTTGGAGAACTTGCCGCTTTCGTAGTTCAGGTACTCCGTGGAGGACATATGGTGCAGCAGGGTCCAGTCTTCTCCGCTTCCCAGCAGGGAGGAAGGAAAGATTACCGTATGGAAAGGAATGTTATCCTTGCCGATAAACTGGAAAAGCTCTACGTTTCCCGGGTCCTTCCACCACTTTTCCCACTCATCCGTAAGAGTTGCAGTTATGGAGATATAGCCGATGGGGGCATCAAACCAAACGTAAAAGACCTTGTCTTCGTAGCCCTTCTTGGGGACCGGAATGCCCCACTTCAGGTCCCGCGTTATGGCCCGTTCCTTGAGGCCGTCCCGGATCCAGGAGTTGGTCATCTGTATTGCGTTGCGGGCCCAGAAACCTTTTACCGAAGCGTCGTTCATCCAGGTCTGAAGCCTGGGCAGAATCGCCGGCAGATCCAGGTACAGGTGATGGGTCTCCCGCACTTCGGGTTCGGCACTGCAGCTGCCGCAGCGGGGTTTAATCAGGTCAGTAGGGTCCAGCAGCTTGCCGCAGTTCTCGCACTGGTCTCCCCGGGCATCCTCGTATCCGCAGTGAGGACAGGTTCCCCGCACAAAACGGTCCGCCAGAAAACGCTGACAGCTGCTGCAGTAGAGCTGTTCTATACTGCCTTCTTTAATATAACCCTGGCGGTCGCAACCTTTAAAGACAGACTGAACAATCTCTGTCTGTTCCGGGGTAGATGTACGGCCGAACTTGTCAAAAGCGATATTGAACCATTTATAGATATCGTCGTGAATAACAAAATAACGGTCGCACAATTCCTTGGGAGAGACTCCTTCCTCCTGTGCCCTGGTCTCGGTGGCAGTACCGTATTCATCGGTTCCGCAGACATAGAGGGTTTCATAGCCTTTGAGACGACAGAAGCGGGCAAAAACGTCCGCTGAGAGTACCTGAATCAGGTTGCCCAGATGAGGGATATTATTTACGTACGGTAAGGCCGAGGTGATCAGTCTCTTCTTCATAGCTCACCACTATATGGAATTATAGCCGCCGTTGCAAGAGAAAGGGAAAAGTGCAAAACGGGCTTTAGTCAATCCCTTTTAAACTCCCTTGACGCTCGCAGCCCTGGGAAGTACCCTTTACCCTATGTGGTGTGTCTCAAAGCTGCGGAGAACCGGATACCGGTTTTGAGCTGCAGCGGGAAGACACGCACCAAGAAAACACAGGAGGTGTTATGTCGGACCGTAACCAGACACCGAAGGGCTTTCCCTTTCCGGTGCGGCCGAAAATGATAATGCTGGCGATTGTCGTACTGTTAATCGCCGGTACCGTCATGTCGAGCTTCTATGTAGTCGACCAGACAGAGCAGGCGGTGATTCTCTTTCTGGGCAATTTTAAAGCAATCACCGGGCCGGGGCTGCAGTTCAAGCTGCCTTTCGGTATCGAACGGAACTACAATGTTCCTACCCAGGTAATCCAGACCGAGCAGTTCGGTTTCCGCACCGAACGGGCCGGAGTGAGCTCGGTTTACTCCAAGGCGGATTTTCCCGAAGAATCCATCATGCTGACTGGAGATCTGAACATCGTTGACGTGGAATGGACCATCCAGTACCGCATCGTCGATCCCCAGGCGTGGCTTTTCAATGTCGAAAATAAGGAACGGACCATCCGGGACATTTCCCAGTCGGTGGTAAGCCGCCTTGTCGGCGACCGGACAATCTTTGACGTTATCGGATCGGAGCGTACCAACATCGAAATCCATGCCCAGGATACCATGAACGAGATCCTTAAAAGTTACGGGCTTGGAATCAACGTTACCACCGTCAAGCTGCGTAACATCGTTCCTCCCGCCGGTTCGGTACAGGACGCCTTCGAGGACGTCAACAAGGCCATCCAGGATATGGAGCGGCTGATCAACGAAGGTCAGGAAGCGTACAACAAGGAGATCCCCAAGGCCAAAGGACAGGCCCAGCAGCTCGTGCAGGAAGCCCAGGGCTACGCCGCGGAAAAGGTCAACCGGGCCCAGGGAGACGTCGCCCGCTTTACCTCGGTATTGCAGGAATACCGCAGAAACCCGGACGTAACCAGGTCCAGGCTCTACATCGAGATGATAGAGGATGTCTTCGGCAACGACCCGGGATCCGATCTTATCGACCGCAATCTGGAGAACTTTTTACCCCTGAAGAACCTCCAGGGACAGGGAGGACTATAATATGAAACGACTCGCAACAGTACTGATAGTAGTCGCTGTACTTCTGGTAGTCTTCGTGGCATTGGGACCTTTCTATATTCTATTTGAGGGGGAACAGGCAGTGGTTACCCGTTTCGGTGCCATTGTTTCCACATCCCGGGACGCGGGCTTAAAATTCAAGATGCCCGTAATCGACACGGTGACAAAATATCCCAAGAAAATCCTCTCCTGGGACGGAGACGCCCAGAGACTGCCGACGGCGGAGAACCAGTTTATCTGGGTCGATGCCACCGCCAGGTGGAAGATCATCGATCCCACCCTTTTCTACGAATCGGTAACCTCGGTTAATCAGGCCTTCGCCCGTCTGGATGAGGTTATCGATTCCTCCATCCGTACGGTAATCGCCGATAACCCGCTTTTTGAGGCGGTACGGAACAGCAACGTAATAAACGAGATCGAGCGCAGCGATGTTGTGCGAATTGCCGCTGATACTGATGAAGTACAAGCAGAAGATATCGCTGCAGAAGAAACCCCGGCCATCATTGACACCAGCAAGACCTACCCGGAGGTTGCGAAAGGGCGGAACAAGCTCTCCGAAGAGATGTTCGAAGCGGCCAGGAAGGTTACTCCCCAATACGGCATTGAGCTGATCGATATCATAATCCGACAGATCCGCTACTCCGACGACCTTACCGAGAGCGTCTACAACCGGATGATCGCCGAACGGAATCAGAAGGCCCAGGAGTTCCGCTCCCGGGGTGAAGGCCAGAAGGCCTTCTGGCTCGGTAAGCTTGACAACGAGAAGCGTACGATCCTTTCCAGGGCCTATACCGAGGCAGAAACCCTTAAAGGTAATGCCGACCGGGAGGCCGCCGGGATTTATGCCGATGCCTACAGCGCCGATGAGGAGTTCGCCATATTCTGGCGCTCCCTGGAGAGCTACCGGAATACCATGAGCAAGTTCAACAAGACCCTGACCACCGACATGGAGTATTTCCGCTACCTCTACGATCAGGACGGTTAATAAACCGGCTGAAAACAACAGCGATACCCGGTACGCCTGCAGGCTGCCGGGTATTTTTTTCTGCACATACATTAGTATTTTTATTATATTAAAAGCATGGAATATAAACTGCAAAAAAACGGAATACTTTTTGCTATCGCGCTTGTTGGACTCGTCTCCTTTGCCCTGCTTTCTCTCTACCCCCGGGAAACCGGCGATTCTTCCGGTTTCAGAGATCCGGAAAAGCTGCAGCTGCTTATCGAAGAAGAGAGTACCCCCTACCTGCTGCTTGATGTCCGTACCCCGGTAGAATACAAATCCGGCTACATTCCCACAGCAGAAAACCTTCCGCTCCAGGTTATCGGAAACAACCCGCCGGCGGTGGAAAAGGATTCGTTGCTGATTGTCTATTGTCGTTCCGGCAACCGTTCGGCCCAGGCAAAGAGATTTCTAGAAAAAGAGGGGTTTACGAATGTCGTCGATTTCGGCGGAATAAACCGCTGGCCCTTTGAGCTTAACCGCTAAACCGCCGCAGAGCCACACGGTTCAGTGTTTCGAGCCTTTTTGCAGCGTCTGCACTGCATAGAACAGAAAGGGCATGCGCATAAATTTCCTTGTATATATGGAGATATTTTTTATGGGCAAGTTTTTTAAGAACAAGAAGGAAACGGTCTGTAACAGCTTTAATATCCTTTGAGCTGCCCTCTGCTGCAGTAAGAATTTCAAGAAGGATCTCCGCCTCCTCCCGGTTATCATGAAAACGGGCATCCTTGAGCAATCTCAGGCTTGTGTCGATCTCATCATTGGTAAGATAGAAAAAATCCTCCGGCTCCAGCGCAGAGGAGTCCGGCTTGAACCCCCCTTTGAGAGGTATCGCCAGGCTCCCTATAGAGCCAAGATTCAGCACTCCCCCCATTACCAGTCCTGTCGCTGCAAGACGCCGGGGATGAAATCCCCCCTGAAGGAGCTGTCCAAGTTCCTGCAGCTTTATAAAACGGCGGATTTTCTCACCATCTTTTTTGCGATGAGGAGTTCCGTTCTCCACAAGCAATTGGAACTCGATGGTCAGATTTCTACGGTTGAGTCCCTGTTTACCGCCCCGGTACTGAACATAGTCATCCGCATAGACCGACAGCCGCCCTCTTTCTGAAAGTATTTGACAGAGTTCATCCAAGGAGATTATACCGTCGCTGTTGTAACTAAGGACTATGTAGCGGGCATCAATCGCAGCAAGCAGCTTCTTTAAAGCTCCGGCGGCAAACTTTTTTGTGCAGTATGGGCTGCGGGTCTGTATCCAGTCCTCCCGGATACCGGCCTTTCGTCGCAGACGACCGTCACTTTTCAGATCCAATGGTGCATCCGGACGGTCCCATAGAGCGACACTGTTGAGCATATGATAGTTACTGCCGTATTGATGAATTGTATAGGGAGGGTCCAGATAGCATAAATCCGCTGATTTTCCACAGACCCAGTCGCCTGCGTCCATCGAACCGGCCTGGCCTATCGGGCCATCCAGCAGAACAGGGTATTCCAGCTCCATGGGAGCCATAATCCGTTTAAGGGCGTCCGAACCGTGACCACCAAAACCCTTGTGACAAGCCTTGAAAACCCCGGAAGTGTTGGCATGGGTCGCAGCTTCATAGAGCAGCAGGGCTATAAGAAGCTCCCGCTCGTCGTTCATGTCCTCATCATGAATCATGTCCGAAGGATACTCTCTCTCTATCCAGCCCCGCACATGGTCCAGAAAAAGGGCGTTTTCCCGGGTATAGAAGAGGCGCTCCGTGCGGTAATCCGCATCTTCCGTTGATCGGGGTGCATAGTAGAGAGAAAAATAGGGCTCTTCCACAGAGCCGGTATATGAGTTCAGTTTTGCAAGGAGCTTCCGTAATCCTCCGTAACGGGAAAAAAGTCCCTCCACCCGGGAGGGTGTAAGCCGCAGGTACACACCGTTTATTAATCTGCTGTACTCTTCCCAGTCGTTGGCAAAAACCTGGTACCCCATAGACCTGCCGAGGCGCGCTGCCGCCCCGCTGCCAGCGAAGGGATCCAGCATACTGCGGACAGGATGCTCCTTTTCCAGGCGAAGAAAGAGCCTGTGCAGGGATGGAAGAAGCCGCCGCTTGTTGCCTATATAGGCGATAAGCTGCCGCTTCAGGTAATCCGAAGAAAGGTCTGCTGCGGGCATAGCCTCAATCCGGAAGGTAGGAAGCAACGTTATTCTCTGTTTCGAATACCTCAACCCTGTCCAGATGGACCCGGGGTATTTCCGGAGCCATCTGATCGTATATGTAGCGGGCAATAAGCTCTGCACTGGGATTCCCTTTCTTAAAAAAAGGGTGATCGTTCAGATTACTGTGGTCAAGTTTGGCAAGAACATCCTTTAAGATGCTTTTAAGAATCCCGAAATCTATCAGCATACCACCGGCATCAAGCTCTTTTCCCGAAACATACACCCGAACTTTATAGTTGTGGCCATGCAGGTTTTCGCATTTACCATGATAGTTTTTTAAAAAATGGGCGGCGGCGAAATCGCCGTTTATTCGTAACTGGTACATCCTGTTTTCTGCCCCTAAAATCGGTAGTAGACTGTTTATAGCGCTTGTTAGCTGGTGTGTTCCCGGGTTAGACTGTGTAAAGTCCACTGAACAATTCCTCTTGTAAAAAGGAGTCTGTGCATCCATGAATAATACCCGCCGGATAGTAAACAAAAGAATAGCAGACTTCGTTTCTCCTGACAATATCCTTGAAACCCGGGGCCCGAAAAATCCGATAGTCCGGGGAATGACCTATGATTCCAGGGAAGTAAAGGAGGATTATCTCTTCTTTGCCCTGCCGGGTGTACATTCCGACGGGCACAGATTTATTCCATCCGCCATACAGCAGGGGGCACGGGTCATTGTTCACAGCAGCCCCCTTGATTCATACGAGCCCGGGGTCGCCTACCTCCGGGTACAGAATTCCCGGACCATAATGTCTCCCCTGGCTGCGGCCTTTTATGATCATCCGTCACGAAAAATGGTAGCGGCAGGGGTAACCGGGACGGATGGTAAAAGCTCCACCGTCTCGTACCTTCGGCAGCTTATCGCGGCTGCCGGGGAACGCTGCGGTTTTCTCTCTACCGTTGAGTTTCACAACGGTACGGAACTGAGCAAGAACGCCTTTCGCCAGTCCACCCCGGAACCGCCTGAGGTCCATCGACTGTTGCAGGAAATGCTGGATGAAGGTTGCTCCTGTGCCGTGGTCGAGGCCACCTCTCACGGGCTCTCTCCCAGAAATAACCGTCTGGGAGACGTAGATTTTAACCTGGGAATTCTGACCAATATCAGCCACGAACATCTTGAGTTTCACGGGACCATGGACCAGTACGTACGGGACAAATCCAGACTGATGGCATCCTTGAATGAGAGCCATTCTGTTCCGGCAACAGCTGTGCTGCCGGCGGCGGAAGCCTACCTTCCCCGGTTTCTGGAGGCTGCCGGAAACAGCAGGGTCCTGCTCTATGGCAGCAATACCACGGCGGCTGATTACACAGCCGTTGACATCCGGGAAGACGAACAGGGTATACGTTTTACCCTTGTTCACAGAGAGGACCGCTACCCTTGCTCCTTGAGCCTGCAGGGCCTTTTTAACGTGGACAACGCCGCAGCGGCCCTCATTGCCGCAGCGAGCATGCTGAATACGTCTGTGGCGGAGCTGGTACCGCTTCTGCCGACCCTGCAGCCGGTACGGGGCAGAATGCAGCCGGTACGCAGGGGCCAGCCTTTTTCTGTCCTGGTCGATTATGCCCACAGTCCCGGAGCCTTTGAAAAACTCTTCCCCCTGCTGCGGGAACGCTGCGAAGGCCGGCTGATAGCCCTTTTCGGTTCTGCCGGTGAGCGGGACAGGGAAAAACGCCCCATCCAGGGCCGTATAGCTTCCCGCTTTGCCGACATCGTGTTTCTCTGCGACGAGGACCCCCGGAGAGAGGAATCCATATCAATTCTGGAAGAGATTGCCGCGGGCTGCGAAGGAAAAACCAGGGGAGAAGACCTTTTTCTTATTCCAGACAGAAAAGAAGCAATCGCCCGGGCCTGCCGCACCGCACACGCCGGGGACCTGCTTGTCTGTCTCGGCAAGGGACACGAGGCATCTATTATCCATGCCGACGGCCCCCGGCCCTGGGACGAAGAACAGGCCCTTGTGGCCGCCCTGGCAGAGATGGGTTACCAGTGAGCTTCAGCACCGCTGTTATTGGACTTGTGCGCTCCATTCCGACGGGGAAAGTAGCAAGCTATGGACAGATCGCGGCAATGGCAGGTAAACCGGGAGGTGCCCGCGGTGTGGTGTGGATCCTCCGGTCTTCCAGCAGCAAACATGATCTTCCCTGGCACCGCGTTGTAAGCATTGACGGACGTATAGCCTTGAAGCCCGGCGAAGGCAGGGAAGAGCAGATCAGTCGTCTGATAGCCGAGGGGGTTCCGGCTCATGAAGGCGGGGTTGATATGCTCCGTTACCGCTGGAATCCCGGGGACGAATATTCTATTTAAGTTCAGGTTTACTGCGGTTTCTTTTCCATGGTAGGATTTATGAACAGCAGGAGGATTTCCGGATGACGAAAAAAGAGGTTATAGCCATACTTTACGGTGGGAAATCAGGGGAACACGAGGTTTCCCTGCGTTCTGCCTGTTCGGTTTATCATCACATTGACCGCAGCATCTACGCGCCTCTTTTGATCGGAATAACAAAGACTGGCCGCTGGTATCTGCAGCCGGAAAAACCGATAGCCCCGGATACCGAAAACCTGCCGCTCACAGCAGATGAGGCGGCCCTGGTTTCTGCCGTTCCAGGGGATGGTCTTCACTGCAGAGGCAGACGTTTGGATATCGATGCTGCCTTCCCCGTGCTCCACGGGACAAACGGAGAAGACGGCACCGTCCAGGGACTCCTGGAAATCTGCAATATTCCCTATATAGGTGCGGGGGTTCTGGGAAGCTCCCTCTCCATGGACAAGGGGGCTGCCAAGGAGATCTGGGCATCCCGGGGACTGTCGGTCGTACCTTTTATGCGGGTAGAGGCGGAGGAATTTTCTTCCTCCTCTGATTTATGGCCGAAGAAATTAAAAATGCTGAAAGACTGTTTTACCCCGCCCCTCTTTGTAAAACCTGTCCGTGCCGGTTCATCCGTCGGGGTTTCCAGGATTGAAAACTGGCAGGCCCTGGAGAAGGCTCTGGAAGAAGCCCTGCGCTATGATACGTCAGCCCTGGTGGAGCCTGCTGTTAACGGCCGTGAGATTGAGTGTTCAGTAATCGGCAATTTTCATACCCGCAGCTTTCCGCCGGGAGAAATTCTTCCCAGTCACAGCTTTTACGATTACGAGGCAAAATATATCGACCCCGACGGGGCGGCTCTGCTGCTTCCTGCCAAGATTGACGATACTGCCGCTGCTGAGCTGCGACGCATTGCCGAGGAAGCTTACCGTTCTGCAGGTGTTGAAGGCATGGCCCGGGTCGACTTTTTTCTGGAAAAAGAGAGCGGCCGTATACTCTTGAACGAGATTAATACCATTCCCGGATTTACCAGCATCAGTATGTTTCCCCGTATGTGCGAAGCCGGAGGCTTGCCCTACCCTGACTTAATCCGGAAAATGATTGTGCTGGGAAAAGAACGCTTCGAAAAAAGAAGCCGCTGCCTTTATTCCATTCTGAGTCTGAGCGATACCGATTAGCGGCTACCAGTGGTTGTAGGAAATAATCTGATCCGCTGAATGCCTTGGAGGACGCATAGGCCGTTGTTCCGCATGTCCCAAAGCAAGCAGCATAACTACCCGCATTGAATGGGGAACCGAAAGGATCTCCTTGACCAGGGTCTCATCGAATGTGGTAACTATTGAACTTCCCAGTTTCTCTTCTTCCGCTTGAATCATCATAAAAGCAACGGCGGTTGCAATATCGATTGGATACGAGGTTTGTCCATTGGGCATACGGTAATCTACATTTGTTGTACAGGCGGCAATCAGAACCGGGGCGGAGGAGACGTGGGGCTCATTATACGCGGCGTTTTGAATCTGCCCCCGCACCCCGCTGTCCTGTACAACAATAAAACGCCAGGGCTGCCGATTTTTAGCTGAAGGTGCAAGGCGGGCAGCCTCCAGTATTGCATCAAGACTCTCTTGATTAATCGGTTCCTTCGTAAAATTTCGGATAGTGACGCGATGCTCTATATGGGGAAGCAGGGTCATATTGGATCCTCTCTATTGACCATTGAAATCAATTTTCCGTATGCTACTGTGCAGATGAAACGTTCTCTTTCAACGATCGTTTTTCTCGTGTTACTCGCATACACACTATCAGGTCAAAGCATCATACGAACCCCCATGGGGGAGATCCTCAACGATCTGTCCTATTTTAACAGCCTCTATCCAAGACTGGAAGGGTCAAAAGGCGAAAATGCTGCGTTTTTATACATTAAGTCCGTACTTGATGACAATAAGATTGACTACAGCGAAAACAAGCTGACACAACTACGGCACGATCATTCATTTTCTTCGACCCTGATTATAGATATTCCGGGAGAAAAAGCGGATACCCTGAACATTGTAGTACCTGTTGATCATCCACGCAGCAGCGCATCCGGGTCTGATGGTGCAATTAATCTGGCCCTTGGACTGGCCCTGGCAAGGGAGTTTTACCAGCGGGATATTCCAATCGGATTGCGTATTCTTTTTCTTGGAGCTGAATTCAGCGGTGACAAAGAGAAGCAGCTTGGAGCCGGGAATTTCCTTTCCGATTTTTTTCCTGAAGAACCTCAGGCTTTTTTGTATCTGAATTTAACGGATATCCCCAAAGAAATCCTTATACAGGCCGGAGGGGATGGTATTGTGGCCCCCTACTGGTATGTATGGAGGACCATCGGTTCTCTGGAGGCCTCAGGACTTCCCTATCATTTTAAGAATAACGAGAACCAGATTCACCGTCTCGGAATGTGGCATACCCAGACGAGGATTAATCCCTTTCTGCAGGCAGGGTATCCCGGGATCACCCTGCAGGGAGAATCAGCGGGGGAGACAAGAAATCCAATTCGATGGGTTACCAGCTTCTTTACCTTCTTTTTTTCCTTTCTTGACAAAAATTCCAACGGCTTCCCGGAAGAATGGGACCGGCATTACCTCTACTTTGATCTTGCAGGTTCTCCCTTGTCGATTGGTGAGGGACTTTATATCAGCTTTCTTCTTGGAATAATAATTCTGCCCCTGGGATACCCTTTTTTCCGCACACGGCGGTTTCAACGTTACCTGAGAACAATCCGCCGTAACTTATGGGCTATTCCGGTTCTGCTTTCCTTGATATTCCTGTTTCTTTTAATCGGTACCTATGCCCTGAAAGGGCTTCTTGTACTGCGGGATTTTCCAACAATCTGGCACTATACGCCTTTTCCCTCCTTCATGATTAAAACCGGTGTGGCCATGGTGCTCTTTTTTCTTTTTTTCGGGCTTCTTCGGCAGCTGCCCTTCTCTCACAGTTCATCTTTTTACACCTCTTCAGCCCTGCTTTTCTTTATGCTGGCGATGATCATTCTCGGCAGCCTGGATATCTCAATGACTGTGCCCCTTTTATGGGCCTTCGGCTTCTCTTTTCTTTTCAGTATTGTCCCGTCCAGGCTGCTGAAAACCGGTATGCTGATTCTTTCGGTTATACCAGTACTCTCGGCTCTTCATAGTGTTTTCACCGAGCAGGCAATAACGGTAATAGAATATATGATTCTTTCTCCACTGTGGGGCAATCTTTTTCTCTCCTTACTGATTCTTCCCTACCTGCTGATGCTTATACGTCTGGATTTTCTATTCCGTCATCCAACCATGAGTCTCCAGAAAAGAATCCTTATTAACGCCGGAATAATCGCGGTATCCATAAGCTTCATAAGTATCCTTTACATATTCAGTTACGATCCCTACTCCGGTCCAAGGCCCCAACCGGTAACAGTCACAGAAAAAATCTTTGCCGAAGGCTATGAGCGAAAGACCAGCATTTCGAGTCCCGCGCCTGTCCGTTCCCTGCTCCTTTTCGAAGAAGGCGGCTCACAGGAGCTAATTTTTAATACCCGTCAGGCTGAATTTACAGACCGGTATGATACATCCATGGTTACAACATCAGTAAGCCTGGAGCGCTTTCTGGACCGCGATCGATATCTGATTACCCTGGACACCGAGGTCCAGCCTGACAGTTTTGAGATCTCTTTCTACGGAACTGAGGATTTCCTGATCTACGATATTGAGTATCCCTATACTATGTCAGACGATGGAAAGAGCGCCCGTATCCATATCGGACACAACCCTCCGGTCCCCCTTGTTCTGGATACGATTTTTCTCGCGGGAACAGTGCAGCAAATGCGGATACGGGCCAGATTTTCAGGGCCTTTTCCGGACCGTACAGCCCTGGGCAGCGACTACCTGATTCATCATATCCGGGAATACGCTGACGATATAAATTTATTTGAATTGACACCCCGTTAGACTCTGAATTAGGATTGACTCTATGAGAAATAGCCTGAAGATAATCCTTTTACTTTTTCTATTCACTTTTATCCAGAGCTTCCAGGACAGTTTTGCCGCCCCGCGGATTGTGGACAATACCCTGGGTGCCCGGCTGGGTACCATTTTCCCGGAACTGCGGCAGGGATACATCGATCTGAATCAGAACGGCAGCCTGGACCGCCTGGAGGACATGGATGAACTTGTTCCTGAATCACGATTACGTGACGAGATTCTTCAGGTTCAGGAAATTTTCGATTTTCTAATTGAGAACTACCGCTACCTGCCGATTACCAGGCTGAATGCCGTACGCGACGCTCTTGACGACCCTCAGGGTGCGATTCCGGAGATTCTTACAATTAACTACCGTACCCGCATCAGCGCCCTTATACAGGAGCGGGAAGCTATGGGAGAAGAGGGGCTGTATCTCTCTCCGTCGGCCCGACGCAAAGCCCTTGCCACAATGGAGGACCTGATATCCCGACTGAACCTGGCATATCAGAAGGAGTGGCGGCAGGCGGAATCAGATTTTGTGGAAGCCAGGAACGAGCTTTTTTCCCTTTTAGACAAGGGTTATCCCCTTCCGGAAAATCTTTTGCCCGAGGATTACGATATTTTTGAAAGTACCCTTATAAATGCCACCATGCCACAGCGGGCGGAGAATCAGGAGAGATCCCGTACCGCAATTCTGACCCTTGGAAAGCTCAAGTCGGACAATGCGGTTCCATACCTGATCGATCTGTTGCGCAATGACACTTTTTCAAGAGAAGCTATCCGGGCGCTGGGGGCCATCGGCACCCCGGATGCCCAGCAAATTCTGCTTGAACGGCTCAACGACGAATCAACGGAAAGCCCTGAGACCCTTGAATGCATCCGGGCTCTTGGAAAAATCGGAGGAAAGGAGAGCGCAGACACGCTGCTCGATATTTTACGCACTACAGCAGAAGAGATGGATGCGGAAAAAGAGCAGGAGATAATAGGAAGTCTCAGCGCTATGGCCTCCGGGGGCTACATTGATCGAAGGATATCCTCGCTGCTTACCGAGTACCTTGCGAACCCCGATCCTGTCTTACGAAGCATTGCCATCAGAGGTCTCTCCTATTATACTGACCAGGCTTCATCGGTCCAGGTTCTCAACGCAATGAAAAATGACCGTAACTCCACGGTTGTGCTGGCGGCGGTACGCTCGGCTCACCGTATTAATCACGCCTCGACGGTGCCCACAATGGTCGGACTCTTACGGGACGGGAATATCAGCCAGGATATGACCAGAGAAGTTATCGAGGCCCTGGGACAGCACCCCGATGGAGTTCGCGGAGCGGTAAATATTCAGGAATTTCTGGGGTCTCCGGAACGGGAAACAAGAAACAGTGCCAGGCAGACTTTGAAGGCACTATACACGCAAAACCCGCAGGTAGTAGCGACTTCTCTTTCCAGAGGGCTTGCCACATCCAAGGACGACCTCTATTTAAAGGAGGCTTCATCACTCCTTGCGGAGTTATCGGACTCCTCTGCGCTAAACACCTTTTTCAGCCTTTTAACCTCATCTTCTCCGGAGGTACGTAAAAATGTGACCTGGGGATTGTATCGCATCGGTGTTTCCGGAAACCTTCGCGCCCAGACTGCGCTGCAGAAGCTTGTTACCAGCGAAACAGAACCCCTGGAAGTAAGAATAAACGCCCTTCGGGCGCTGGCAAAAGCAGGAGAAGATCATCCCAGCATGCTTCTTTGGCAGACCTTTGCCACCACAGCCAAAATGCGGGGAGAAAAATACTCCATACTGCGGCTCTATTCTCTCCGCGGCCTTGGTGCCCTGGGGACAATTAACGATGAAGTCCTTTCCGTTTTGAGCCTGGTAGCCCGGGGTGAACAGGACCAAAGCCTGAGGGAAGAGGCAATAAAGGCGCTGCATAGCATTGGAGTATCATCACCAGCTGTGGAAAAAACCCTGGCGGAGATAGCGAGTGGAAGCGGTGAAAGCCCGATGTCTGTCCGTATTGCGGCGCTGCGGGCCCTGGGGGATATGTCCTCCGCAGAAACCGGCCCCGCTGCACGGGCCATTCTTGAAGATGAACCGGGACAAGAACCTAAACGGGACATTGTCTACTCCCTGGTTAAAAGCAACAGCGACGATGCCTGGGAGGTCCTGTTTGATCTTTCCGCGGATGAAGATGTAAATGAACTCCTCATACCCTTCCTTGAAGAGGGCGACCCGGACATACTGGAGCCTCTTATAAACCGCAGGCTGAAACGGGAGGAGAACCAGCAGATCAGGTCCATCCTGGAATCCCTGCTCATGAGTTACTCCCGGGGGCTCTGATCGCAGAACAGACAGGCAGAATGGAAGCGGTTATATTTCATGTCGATCTCGATGCCTTTTATGCATCGGTGGAGGAACGTGATAATCCGGAATACAAAGATAAACCGGTTATCATCGGTGCCCTCCCCGGCTATCGCGGGGTGGTTTCCGCCTGTTCCTATGAGGCCCGGCGCTATGGAGTGAGGTCGGCCATGCCGGTATCAGAAGCCTACAGACGCTGCCCCGACGGGATATACCTGCGGCCCCGCATGGAACGCTACCATGAATTATCCGTACAGGTTATGGAAATCTTTTCCGCATTCTCTCCCATGGTTCAGCAGATCTCTGTGGATGAAGCCTTCCTCGATATGAGTGGTACCCGCAGACTCTTCGGAACCCCGATGCAGGCCGCAGAAAAGCTTAAGAGCGAGGTCCGCCGGCAAACCGGGTTGACCGTTTCTATCGGTATTGCCTGGAACAAGTATCTGGCTAAGCTGGCCAGTGATTTTCGCAAACCCGACGGATTGTACCAGGTAGTCAGCGGTGAAGAGGAGAGGTTTCTGGATCAGCTCCCCTTAAAAGATCTTTGGGGACTTGGGGCCAAAGGGCGTCAACGTCTGGAAGAACTGAATATACAGGACATTCCCTCCCTGCGCTCTTATCCCCTGGGCGTTCTCAAGCGGCAGCTTGGTAACGGTGCGGGAGAGTTTTTGTGGGACGCTGTCCGCGGCAAAGACCCGGGGATCTTTTCCCAGGAACCGAAGTCCCGCTCTTTGAGCGCGGAAACAACCTTCGGCCGGGATACCGCCGACGAAGAGGGCTTAAAAGCTACACTCCTTGACTTGAGTCACCAGGTAATGTTCAGAATGATGCGGGAAGGTTTCAGCGGCAAAACGGTGGTGCTCAAGCTGCGCTTCTCTGATTTTTCCACCACAACAGCCCGGACAACCCTTAATTCTCCTGTAGTTTCTGCGGAGGAACTCTATAAAGAAGCCATAAAGCTGTTTTCGAAACGCTGGTCAAAGGGACGCGAAGTACGCCTGATTGGTGTGGGTCTGGCAAACATTGAACCGGGGACCGCTGCCAGACAGGGAACCCTATTCGAGGAGCCCCAGGGCCGACACAAACGGGTAGAAGAAGCCGTGGTTATGATCCGGGACAAACACACAGAAGATGCCATAGTCAAAGCCCGCCTTTTGGGATCCAAAAAGCAGAATTAATCTATTCCAGGATTTCCCGAATCTCTCCCTGGTTATTGTTTTTAAGAACAGCCTCCCCGTCCAGACGCAGGAAAGGATACAATGGGCGGGTTACCATATAGTAGCGGTTCGTATTGTTCCACAAGGTAAAACCCGATGCGGGAGAATTCCTGGTCCCCGTAAGCTGCCGTTCAAGATACTCCGTATACTCCGGTTCCTCCATATAGTATTCGAAGGGCAGTAAAAAGGCCTGCACATAGGGACGAATAAGACTTCTGCCGCCGGCGATTCTGGCGGAACGTGAAGAGCCCTCCTGGTAAATCCGTTCAGCCCTTTCCAGATACGGTACATTCTTCATGAAGTCCCTGGGAAAATGAGACGGATAGTACATGGGACAAATAACATCAACGTAGTGTGAGACTAATTCAATATTCTGTCCTATCCAGTTGCCCATACGATACCAGGAGTTAAAACCGTACAGATCGGTACTTATGGGGACGCTGATACTCTCCCGGACCATAATCAGAAAAGATTCCAGAGCCTCTATACGGCTCATACCGTCATGACGGTGGCGATAAACCGTTTTAGATAGATCCCCGTCGGAGGGAAACCGGATGTAATCGAACTGTATTTCGTCAACTCCCCGGGCTTCCAGTTCCTCCGCAATTGCAAGGTTGTACTCCCAGACTTTTTGACTGAAAGGATCAACCCAGAACTCCCGCTGGGTGTAGATGGTTTCATCGTCCTCGTTTTTTTCCGGAACAAAGTTCCCCCATGGAGCATCTCTGGATGAATCCCAGATAGCATACCGGTTTTTCATGAAATCGTACATCCGTTTATCTTTAAAAACGACTATTCGACCGACAACATAGATTCCCCGGGCATGACAGGCCTCTATCAGTTCGTCCAGTTTAAATTGCGGCCTTAAGGCACCCGCATCCTTAACGGATTCAAGTTCGGAATCATAGCTTATCCAGCCAAAATCATCCTTCATGTCGACGGTAACGGAGTTCAAACCGTTTTCACTGATAAAATCCAGGAGGGCCGAGAGCTTTTCTCCGGAAGCATTAACGGGATTAACATAAATTCCGTATTTGTCCGCCGCCCTGTCCCTGCGGACTTCTGCATCGGGGTCCGGTTCGGGCAGAGTATTTTCTACAGGGAGAGGGGATTTTGTCCACGTTCCTGCATCATAAGAATAGAGGGCCTTCGAACCCCAGACATGGAGAACATTCATCCCAACCCCCTGTTCACCTTCCCGGAATCCCTCGGAGGCGGAAAACCAGAGCCCCTTTATCTCATCGGTATAGGGAAACTGTATGCTTTCCCAAGGTCCGGAATCTGTCTCTGCAAGATAAATCCTGGAAGTAAAACTGGTTCCGACGGCAAGACGGCCCTCTTTATCTACCGCTATGCCGCTGATCTCTTCGTAAAAACCGGCACCCCGATATATTGCCGGCAGTTCCTCGGAAAGCTTCTTCCAGCTCTTGCCCCCATCCGTACTTTTAAAGAATCCGTTGAAAGATGTTCCCAGGTAAAACACCTCATTCCGGCCAAGGGCTATCGAGGTAAGGTAATTGGTGGAAGAAACAGGATCGGTCAGCGGTATTTCACTGAAGGAGCGTCCGCAATCGACCGAAACAAACAGCCTGGCGTTGGTTGTTACTGCGAGGCGATTGGCATTTACAGGATCAATCCCGATTGCACTGAGCTCCTTCGGAGTATCTTCAGTAAAAGGATAAACGACCCGTTTCGGGAGTCCCTGGTTAAGGGGACTCATATTGCCGGTAATGGAATTATAGAAAGAAAGCCCGCCTTCCCGAACCAGGGTATACCAGCCCGAATCTCCAGCCGGAACAGCCCGCTCGACATAGCCTCCCTTCTCGGCATTCAGCGGCGCAGCAAAAGCGGTAATTAGAAGAATCATCATAACCGCAGCAGATACAATACCCCGTGATCTACACACGGAATCTCTGTTTGTTTCATGTTTCATAAGCGGAGCCAGCTTATCATGGGAATCCTGTTCGATCAACGACCGAGGTCCTTTTAATCCATCCAGCCCGTGCTGCGTTCTACCGCTTTTTTCCAGAATCGTAAGCGTTCTTCCCTTTCGGCAGCTTTCATTACCGGCAGCCAGCGTTTATCCTCCCGCCAGTGTAAGCCTATCTCTTCCTGTGAACTCCACAGCCGCAGCGCAGGCTGCCCCCAGGGCGGTAGTCTCGGTAATCTCCGGCCTGATTACCGGCCGTCCAAGAATATCTGCCTGGAACTGCATCAACAGCTCATTGCGGACCATGCCGCCGTCCACCCGCAATGACCCGATCCTTATCCCGGAATCCCTCTCCATGGCATCCATCATTTCGCGGGTCTGAAAAGCCGTAGCCTCAAGGACTGCCCGGGCCTGGGGATATATTTGTTTATGCTCATTCTGACTGGAGGCGATTTCCTTGCCGTGTTTGTCAAACAAGCTAAAGCGGCTTCATTTTCTTGTCAAGGAAAAGCGAAACTTGACTGCTTATGATCTTGATGCTTGCTCTCTTCGTATCTACAATACCCCCTGTGAAAAAGAGCACGGCTATTCATACGGCCCTGTCGACTCTGTTCCTTATTTTTATTCTTGCGATTAATCTTGGAGGCTGTGCCACGATGGGTCAGCAGAAATCCCGCGACAAGGCAGGTTTCCTCAGGCTGCAAAAAAACAGACCCGTTTTTTTCCGCCGCCAGGAGCTTCCTGTCGCCTTGTCGGAATACCTCAGTTACTACAAGCTGTCTGTAAACCAAAATCGTTACTGGTTCGGGTATATAGATGTCGGCGACTATCATTGTGCCGCTCATTTAAGCCTGCCGGAAGGCGAACCAAAGGGAACCGTGCTGTTGATTCACGGCTTTCTCTCGCATTTCGGGTTTTACCAGGACCTTATTCCTATTCTGCTTGAAAACGAATGGGCAGTAGCAGGTATTGACCTTCCGGGGCACGGAATCTCTTCAGGAAAACCGACCCATATTGACGACTTTTCCGATTACGGTGCCGCGGTTTCTGCCCTTTCTTTGGCAATAGCCGGGGAAGCGCCCCGTCCTTTTGTCGGGCTGGGACACTCCATGGGATGTGCCGCGCTGCTCGAGTATTCGTTAAACGGGGGCACGATGATTACGGAATACATCTTTGTTGCCCCTCTTGTCCGGTCAACCATGCACGGTCTGACCCAGTTCGGATTCTCTCTGTTTAATCCTGTTATTAAAACTTTACCGCGGCTTTACCAGAAAACAAGCTCGGACCAGGAGTATCTCGACTTCCAGGAAAACCGCGACCCGCTGCAATATGACGCTATTCAGCCCAGCTGGGTTCGAGCCCTTTTTTCCTGGAACAGCAGAATAGAAGAGACCGAGCTTCCGTCAATGAAGCTGACCATTATCCAGGGAGATCAGGACAGGGTCGTGGATTTCAATTATAACCTGAATTTCTACAGCAAGCAGTTGGATAATGTACAGATATTTACAATCCCAGGCGGCCGGCATGAGCTCTTAAAAGAGGCGGAACCCTTTAAGGGCACAACTTTCAAGTATATCCTGTCCACCCTGAATGGTACGAAGCCTTGAGGAACCTTGCTGTGAACACGGTAAAAATGGCCAGCAAATTTCCGGTACTGATCCTGTTTTTTTTACTGGGAACATTCTCGTGGGCCGATTCAGAAGCTGATTATACTGTCTCCCTGGTTACCACAGGGCCCGGCACAGAAGTCTATTTGTGGTGGGGACACACTGCTTTGCTGGTGGAGGACCACTCCAGCGGTGAAGATTACCTGTACGATTTTGGGGTATTTTCCTTTGAAACGGAAAACTTTTTTACCAATTTCATTCTCGGCCGTCTCTGGTACCTAAGCTACCGCAGCCAGGCAGAGGCAAACCTGAGGCGGATGATTCGTGAGGACCGCAGGATCCGAATTCAAACACTCCGTTTTCCTCCAGGAAACAAGATCAAGCTTGTCCGGGAGCTTGAACTGCGAGTGTTGCCGGAAAACCGTGAGTACCTGTATGAATACTACCGTGACAACTGTGCAACCCGCATCCGCGACCTTCTGAATGAGGCATATAACGGAAAACTGCGGGAGGTTTCTGCAGCAAGGGATGCAATGACCCTGCGGCTCCAAACCCGCCGTTTTACCAGCCGTAACCGTGTCATTGAGTGGCTGCTCATGTTTTTAATGAGCGGAAATATTGATCAGCCCATAAGCGGCTGGGAGGCAATGTTCCTTCCGTCGGAGATTCCAGTTTACCTGGACGAACTTGCGGTGCAGGTTGGTCCGGAAAATAGAGAACCCGCAGTCGCTTCCGATACCATAGTCTATTTACCGCAGCATGAAAGACCCGTACCGGCGGTCCCCGGGAATTCCATTCTCCCGCCGCTCATTTCGGGGGTCATTTCTGCTCTTCTCCTGCTGGCCGGCCGCCTGCTGCAGGGTAAGGCGAGGTTTGTAGCAGAGGCCTTTTTTCGACTGCTGCTATTCCTGGGGGCTCTTCTTGGAACAGTGCTGTTCTTTCTATGCTTTTTTACCGACCACGCGGTTACCCATGGAAACTGGAACCTGCTGCTCCTGAATCCTCTGCACTGGGTCACTCTTTTTGCTCCCTACAGAATTGGACGGACTGCGTCTATACGATTAATCGATTTCTTTCTTTTTCTGCCCTGGATCATTACCATCGATGCCTCGATCTTTTTAATCTTTGCCAGTCTGTTTGGTTTTCCAGCTCAGGATGTCGGGCTGGCAATTGCCCTTCTGCTGCCTATTGCCATCGGAATATGCGGCCCCTGGATTCTGCAGGTATTGAAGCCACGACGAAGGCTGAGTATAGTGAACTAAGAATGTATATCAGTCTTTTTGCAGGTTCATTTTTCCTGGCCTTCTCCGGGGCAATGATGCCCGGCCCCCTGTTGACCGCAACCATTGGTGCGGCAGCCCAAAGGGGGCCCTCGGCGGGTCCTCTGTTTATTGTCGGTCACGGCATTCTGGAATTGGGCCTTGTCGCGCTTATTATCCTGGGTATAGGACCTTTTTTAACCGGCATCTGGACCTTTATTACAATCTCTCTGACAGGTTCCTGTATCATGCTCTATATGGCGTACTCGATGTTTCGCAGTCTGCCCTCCCTGTCCCTGACCCAGAATCCGGAACATCACGATTACGGCTCCCTGGTCGGTACCGGCGCACTGCTTTCGGTCTCTAATCCTTACTGGACAGTCTGGTGGGGAACAATAGGGCTCGGTTTGTTATTACGGGCGCAAAACGCAGGGATACTGGGGATCGCGAGCTTCTTTGGAGGACACATCCTTGGAGACCTTGTCTGGTATACTGCAGTTTCCCTGGCAATCTGGCGGGGAAAACGTCTGCTGAGTGACCGGATGTACCGCGGATTGATAGCCCTGTGCGGTGGTGTAATCGCTGCCTTCGGTATCTATTTCTTTATCAGCGGTATAAAACCGATTATGGAGGTTGTTTTCTTATGAGGGTATACGCTTCGCTGCTTTTTGCTTTGATCTTCAGTTTTGGAACATCTCTTGCAGCGGAGGAACAAACGGTACGGATATACAAGTATGCCGATCCCCGTCAGATGGGACGGGCCCCTGACCGCAGCAGTATTTTGTCGGTTGATCTGGAGAAATTTGCCGCAGGAACTACCGTAGCCTTGCAAACCCCTGTATCCACCGCCTATCTTATGCGCGCCGAAGTGGTTGAACAGCTGCAGTCTCTTACCGCATCCACTGGCAAAGGAGAAACTCCACGACTGACAGCCGAACGCCTTGGCCCCCTTACTTTCCGAATAATTTTTCCCCACTTGAACATCAAAAATGTTTACCGCTTTGATCCTCCTGACCCCCGGCTTGAATCGGTAGTATCAGCTTACTACTCAAATGTCTATTGGCGAGAGATTGTCATGGGGGAGTATTCCAATCACTATACGGTAACAGTAATCGAGGCTGTTGATCTGTTTAATCCCCGGGGCAGCGTGGATTATACCGAGGCACTCCTTGCTGCTGCCCTGATCGCTTCGAAAACCCAGCCTCTCTGGGGGATTCACGATGGACTCGGCCTGCTCGAAGGTCTGGGATATGCCCTGGCGGAAGTCAAAAACCGCGTTGTACATGAGAGCTATAACTATAGGCCATATTCCACGAACGCCAGCCAGATGCAGGAGTTTGTGCTGCGGCTGCTCAATAGCAAGCGTGAACTATCCCAGGAAGTTCATACCATAATTAACAGCCTGGTCCAATTTGAAGAAGATGATCGCTTTTTACTGCCGGAAGAGCTGATCGATGAAGGCGAAGGGGGTTGTCTGGAGTTTGCCCTGGCCTATTACGATCTTCTGCGCCGGGTGGGCTGCGAAGTAAAAATTCTCGCCCTGAGTCCGGAAGCAGATTATGCGGATGAACTTCCCTGTAATTATGTAACCGTATACCGGAACGAGGAGTTCGGGCCCTGGGGGTATATTCATTACTCCGGATACGAATCTGCAGATTTTGAAACCTGGGAAGAAATACCCGGACATATATTTCGGGACTCCGTCTATTATTACCCTGTCGATCCCGAGGAAAGCATGCGTGAACGTTCTGTTTCTCTTCCTCCCCGGGATATCTGGCCGGTATCCACGTATTAAGGTATGATCTGTGAAAATTGTACTTGTTGAACCCGAGATACCCCAGAACACCGGTAATATCGGACGAACCTGCGCTGCCCTCGGAGCACAACTCAACCTTATAGAACCACTCGGCTTTTCTCTGGAAGAAAAAATGGTCAAGCGCGCGGGACTGGACTACTGGCACCTTCTTGATTATGCAATCTACCAGGATTTTGACGCGTTTCTGGTGGCGAACCCCCGTGTTCCCCTGTTTTTTCTCAGCACAAAAGGAGCCCGTGTTTATACGGACCTCAGCTACCCCGCCGACTGTGCCTTGGTATTCGGGAAGGAGAGTGCCGGTTTGCCGGAAAGCCTCCTTCAGGCCCACCCCGGCAGCTGTGTCAGGATTCCCCTGCGGGAAGAAGCCAGATCGATAAATCTTTCCAACTCCGTTGCCATAGCCGCGTTCGAGGTAATGCGGCAGAACAACTTTCCAGGGCTTCTTCTTGAAGGATCGCCCAGAACCTTCAGCTGGACCTGAAGCTCTGACCGGCCGGGTCGGTATTTTCTCAGTAGACAAATTTTTCCCGTACATGGTACGGTACTCAGCGGAGGAGCAGGTGATTACGTCTATAGGTTTTATTGGATACGGCAATATGGGCTCTGCTCTTGCAGCAGGTCTGCATAAAAACAGTCCGGAGACACCAATTTACGTGCAGGAGCCGGACACCGGCAAGGCCAAACTTGCAGTCAAAGACTGCGGAGCTGTGGTCAACCAGTCGGAGCAGGAGTTCTGCACAGCTTCGGACATTATTCTTGTAGCGGTTAAACCACAGCTGTTGCAACAGGTTCTAAAAAGATACGCTCCTTTCACCAACGGAAAAAAGGTCATTTCAATAGCCGCCGGAACGCCTGTTTCGTTTTTCTGCGAGCTGCTCGCCACCGATCAGGTTATTCGGTTTATGCCGAATATTGCCGCCCGGGTTGGTCAGGCCTTAACCGGAGTCAGCTTTGGAGAAAAAGCTGCACCTGAATTTCGTAACGAGGCCCTGTATCTGGCAGGAAGTGTCGGGAAAACCGTAGAGCTGCCGGAATCCGCAATGCCTGCTTTTACCGGTTTGTGCGGCTCCGGAATTGCCTATGTTTTTTCTTTTATTCACGCCCTTGCTCTGGGCGGGACTCATGAAGGAATACCCTACTCAACCTCCCTTGAAGTTGCCCTGGGCACCCTTGAAGGGGCGGTCGGGCTGGTTCGGGAGGGGACAGAACATCCTGTCAGTCTTTTAAGCAAGGTGATCAGCCCGGGGGGGACTACCATTCAGGGAATCGCAGCCCTTGAAGAAGGGGGCTTTACCGCTTCGGTAATGGATGCCGTCGAAAGGGCCGCGTCGCGGGCCAGAGAACTTGAATAACAGAACATGAACAGCGAAGGATTCACAAATGCTTGACTTGAAATTTATCCGGGATAACACCGAAGCGGTTCGGCAGAATATTGCCAACCGTTTTATGACAGCCGACCTCGACAAGGTTATTACCCTGTATGAAGAACGCAACCGCCTGCTGAGTGCTGTAGATGACCTGCGGCGCCGAAGAAACGAGAATGCCGGTAAAATGAAGGGGAAACTCTCCCCTGAAGAGCGGGCTCCCCTGGTTGAAGAGGGAAAGCGTCTCAAGGAGGATATTTCCCGGCTGGAAGAGGAACTCAAAGGCGTTTCCGCTGAGCTCAAGGAGGCTGCAGAAAAGATTCCCAACATGGCCCATCCCGACGCCCCGGTAGGAAAAGAGGATAAGGACAACCTGGAAATCCGCCGCTTCGGTGAACCTGCCAGTTTCGATTTTCCAGCCAAAGACCATGTTCAGCTTGCCCAGGAACTGGATCTGGTTGATTTTGATACCGCCGCCAAGGTATCTGGAACAAAATTCTATTACCTGAAGAATGAAGCGGTTTTTCTTGAACTTGCCCTTATTCGCTATGCCATGGACATTCTGCAGGGAAAAGGCTTTACCCCGACAATCACTCCGGATATTGCGAAGGAGGAGATCCTTGAAGGTATCGGATTTAACCCCAGAGGAGCTGAGAGCAACATCTACTCCCTTGAGGGGACAGGCACCTGTCTGGTCGGAACCGCAGAGATCACCCTGGGGGGATACCATTCCGACTCAATCCTGGATACAGCAGACCTGCCCCTGAAAATGGCAGGATTCAGCCACTGTTTTCGACGCGAAGCCGGAGCTGCGGGACAGTTCTCCAAAGGTCTCTACCGGGTTCACCAGTTTTCCAAGGTGGAAATGTTTGTCTACTGCCGACCCGATCAGTCTGAACAGATTCATCAGGAACTGCTTGCCATCGAAGAGGAGATCTTTCAAGGACTTGAAGTTCCCTTCCGGGTTGTGGACACATGTACCGGAGATTTGGGGAGTCCTGCATACCGAAAATACGACCTTGAAGCCTGGATGCCGGGACGGGGAGAAAGCGGAGACTGGGGAGAGGTTACCAGTACGTCAAATTGCACAGATTACCAGTCGCGAAGGCTTGGTGTAAGATTTCGGGAAGACGGGAAAAACAATTATGTTCATATGCTGAACGGAACAGCTGTTGCCGTATCCCGGGCAATTATTGCCATACTGGAAAATTTTCAGCAGGCCGATGGTTCAGTACGGATTCCGGCGGCGCTGGTGCCTTACGCGGGATTTGATGCTATCAGGCCGAAATAATTCGGCCTGAATTACCGATGTTCAGGGTCTACTTGCACATCTGATTCAGTATGTCCCGATACACCTTTTTATAGTTTGAAAAAGAGTACTGCTTGTACCCCTGCATCTTTTTCCGCACCTTCTTCTCGAACTCTTCTGCTGCGGACATGGAAAGAGTTTTATCCAGAACGGTTACATAATTAACATCCCGCTGAGCGTTGGGAATCGCCTTTTTCGTTATGTCGCACACAATAGTGATCATACAGCCTCCTTGCAAACTTTATACTGGAATTGTCTATCTGCAAAATAATAGTAACGGTATGCACCGTCCATGTCGAGAGTTTTTCTTTTACCAGATGATCCGATTTTCACCTTCCTGATAGTGTTATTCCAAAAAGGTATTTAACATAAAGGCTTCAAGTGGTTATACTTAATACTATAACCAGACGGGAGGAAACACAATGAAAACCGCACTAATCGTTGTTGATCTGCAGCGCGATTTCTGTCCTGGAGGTGCTTTGGCTGTAAAGGACGGAGATGCCATTGTTCCGGCTGTTAATTCCATTGCAGGAGAATTTGACAAGGTAATAGCTACCCGGGACTGGCATCCACAGGATCATATCTCTTTTGCATCCAACCATCCTGGAACAAAAGTACAGGAAATCCTCCAGTTAGGGGATATAGAACAGATTATGTGGCCGGATCACTGCGTTCCCGGTACCCCCGGGTCTGATTTTCATCCCGATCTTGACCTGCGTAATCTTGACCTTATTATCAGCAAAGGTACCTCCTCCGGACTTGATTCCTACTCCGGTTTTTTCGAAAACGATCACACTACTCCTACAGGACTCGAGGGATACCTGAAGAACCTCGGGATAACAGACCTTGCGGTCTGCGGTCTTGCCACCGACTATTGTGTGTTTTTTACCGTTATTGATGCCCTTCATCTTGGTTTCAATGTGGACCTTGTAACAGACTGTGTACGGGGTGTTGATTTCCCTCCTGGGAATATCGAAACACGGCTGGCTGATATGAAGAAAACCGGTGCGCGACTGATTGAGTCGGTATCCCTGACATGAGTATCTCTCCCCTTTTTACCGACCTGTACGAACTGACAATGGCCCAGGGTTATCTGCTGAATAAGCATAACCCCAATGTGGTCTTCGATATGTTTTTCCGAAGACAGCCGTATAACAGCGGATTCGCAATTTTCGCAGGGATTGACAACCTCCTCGATGATCTTGAAGGTTTACGATTCAGCAGCGATGATATCAGCTATCTGCGGTCTTTGGGATACCTTACCGATGATTTTCTTGATTACCTGTCGGGGTTCCGTTTTACCGGATCAGTATTGTCGTTTCGTGAGGGAAGCATGGTTTTTTCTGAGGAGCCGCTTATCAGGATTGACGCCCCGCTTATTGAAGCCCAGATTATAGAAAGCCTGCTTTTGAATATTATCAATTTCCAGACCCTGATTGCCACCAAATCGGCCAGGGTGCTGGTAGCCACGGGATTTGGCAATGTGCTTGAATTCGGTATGCGCCGGGCCCAGGGGTACAACGGAGCACTTATGGCATCCAGGGCAGCGTATATTGGAGGCGCAAGCGGTACCTCCAATACCCTGGCAGGAAAGATGTTTGGCATTCCAGTCAGCGGTACCATGGCCCATTCCTGGATCATGGCCTTTGATTCAGAGGCTGAATCTTTCCACCGCTATGCGGAACTCTATCCTGATACCGCGATTCTTTTGATCGATACCTTTGACACCTTGGAACAGGGAGTCGAAAATGCCATCAGCGTCGGTCTGAAACTTAAAGCTCAGGGCAAACGAATAGGCGTTCGCCTGGATTCCGGAGACCTCTCCTATTTAAGTAAACAGGTGCGGAGCAGGCTGGATGCCGCAGGCCTCGACGATGCAACAATCGCAGTCTCCGGTGACCTCAACGAACAGATCGCCGCTCAGCTGTTGGCGGAGGGGGCCCCGATTGATGTTTGGGGAGTCGGAACCCAGCTTGCAACGGGCCATCCGGACGCATCAGTTTCCGGAGTCTATAAGCTCGCTGCACGCCGCCAGGGGGAACGGATAATTCCCACAATGAAGGTTTCCAACAATCCGGCGAAGATGACCAATCCAGGCATAAAACAGGTATACCGTTTTTATGACAAAAACCGTACTCCTTTACGGGATGTTATTCAATTACATGATGAACCGTGCCCGAAAGGACCAATAGAATTGTTTCATCCGACCATGCACTATAAATTTACCCGTTTCAGCTCCTATCATTCCGCAGAAGCCCAACTTCATCCCGTTATGCGTAACGGCCAGCGTCTTGCACCTTCGGAAGATATTAAGGATGTACGGAACAGGGTTATTACACAATTGCAGCGAATGGACGAAACCTTTTTGCGTCAGCTAAATCCACACGAATATAAAATCTCCCTTTCCAGCCCCTTGAAGGACTTAAAATTCAGAATGATAGATGAATACAACCGTGCCTGATTTCATGATAAATAAGATATGGACCGCTAAAGCGGGGTCGACATCTCCGTTAATCATTGCCGAAATAGGGACTTCCCATCAGGGAAGTATAAGCAGGGCCAAAGAGATGATCGACGCTGCCGGAGAAAGCGGTGCCGAGTGCATTAAAGTACAGCATGTCTACGCCGATGAAATCATTCATCCAAGGACAGGGATGGTTCCTCTTCCCGGCGGCGATACAGCCCTGTATGAGGTTTTTCGTTCCCTTGAGACAGGGCCTTCCTTCCTTGAAGAGATCAAGGAACATGCAGAAAAACAGGGTCTCGTTTTTCTTTGTACCCCGTTTGGCGCCCGCAGCCTGCTGGAATTGATTCAGGCCGGCTGCAGTGTCATCAAGATTGCCTCCCCCGAACTGAACCATATTCCGCTTCTGCAGCTGATTGCAGAAAACAGGCTGAAAACGATCCTTTCCACCGGTGTGAGCAGACTGTCAGATATTGAAGAGGCCCTGGAGACACTTCAAGGCTGCAGTACCGCCCTTCTCCACTGTATAACCAGTTATCCTGCCCCGGAGGAGGAGTACAATTTGTCACTGCTGCCTCATATATCGACTTTGTTCGGCATTCCGGTGGGGGTTTCAGACCACAGTATGGATCCTCTGCTTGTTCCTCTGGGAGCCCTCTATTTTGGCGTATGCTGCATTGAGAAGCACTTTACCATTGACAGGAAAAGCGGCGGTCTTGATGACCTGGTCGCACTGCCTCCCGAAGAATTCAGCAAAATGACGTCAGCAGTAAACTACTGGGCAGTCCGCCCAAAAGAGGAGCTCTATTCCTTTCTTGCAGACGAGTTCGGGACTGAACGTATTCACAATGTTTTTGGCAGCGGTAAAAAGAATCTTGCTGAATCGGAAAAAGAAAACTACGGGCGCAGCAACAGGTCCATTCATGCAGCCAGGGAGATTATGCCGGGAGACGTACTCCATGCAGATACTATTGCTGTCCTCCGGACAGAAAAGGAACTACGCCCCGGACTGCATCCGCGCTACATAAAACAGCTGACAGGCCGTACCGCCCGGAGACAAATCCCCGACGGCGAGGGAATCCGCTGGGAAGATATTCTCTGATTAACGCTCTTAATCCGCCGCTGCATCATCGCTAAGAAATCCAAGCTCTTTCATCTCTTCAAGGAGACACTGCCGAGTGACAGGTTTGGTAAGATACCTCTCGCATTGAGACCGGAAGGCTGACATTATTTTCTGTGAATCTCCCAGAGCGGTGGTCATTATAACCTTTACGCCTTCAGTTCCGGCTATGCCGCGGGCAGATTCCAGACCACGAATGGCTTTAAGCACGGCCTGCCCGTCCTTTTTCGGCAGCATTATATCCAGGCAGACAAGATCAAAGGGCTGATTATTTTTCAGGGAATCAGTAAACGCGTCTATCGCTGCTTCTCCGTCAACAACTGCATCACATACTCCGTACGGACTTAAGAATTTCTGCATCAATTTTCTGCTGGCAAAATCGTCTTCAACTATCAGGATTCTCATACAGCGTCTCCTTCGGCTTTTATATCAGGGCAATGGCTTATGGTACTCCTTTGGCATCATAGCCGAAACAGGAAAAATCCCCAACTGCGACATATGATATCAGCTTGCGCAGAAACATCAACACCGTTGGTCTCTGGTATCTCTGCATCCAGGGTCAGAACGTACGTTAATCTTTTCCACGTAGTTACACCCCCCCGTTTTTTATATAAAGCTGGCTGTCGGTATTCAAACGCTGACGAATCCCGGCCGAGGGACTCTGAATGGCCAATAAAGAGATGCCCCCCTGGATAGAGCATTTCGGAAAACTGTTCTGCCAGACGGTCTTTAGTCAGTTTATCAAAATATATCATTACATTTCTACAGAAAATCATGTGGAATTTTTTCTTGAAGGGAAAACGCTCCTGCACGGCTGCTTCAAGGGCAGAAAGAGAGATATCCGTAGCCAGTATAATCTTGCCGGACAGGGGTAAGTTTTCCCTTTGGGCAAACTCCAGCAGTTCAATTGCCAGGGTATAAGCCTCCTCGCCGGAAGCACAACCGGCGCACCATATTCTCAGCTCTTTCAGGTCCCGGCCAGGAATCCCGTCCAACGTCTCCGGGAGAATTGTCCCGCGGAGTGCCGCACAATGGTCCTTTTCCCGATAAAAATAGGTATGGTTTGTAGATATCTTATCGACAAGACCGAGCAGTTCAACTCCGCTTGTATCATCCGTAACGGCTTTATAATACTGACTAAAGGAGGTGTATCCCTTTTCGCGAATAAGCTTATTGAGTCGCCCTTTTACCAGGGTTACTTTTTTATCGGTCAGATAAATCCCAAATCGCTTGTACACAAGGCGGGAAATATCCTGAAACTCCTTATCGCTGATATCAAGCAGGCCGTACCACACCTGGATCTTTGCACATTACATCACTGATGTGTCAACACAGGATTTGAAAATCGGACAACTTACCAGACACTGACCAGCAGCATCGTAAGATTTACAATTATCAATACCATCCAACCCCCGGAACCATCTTTAATATTATGAAAAAAGATGTAATCCGAAAATCAATAGGTTAAAAAAAACGACCGAAGAGATTCTCTTCGGTCGTTTACTGGGCGGCATTGGATTCGAACCAACGACCCCTTGCGTGTCGAGCCCTCCATTATCTCCATCACGCTTTATCAAAACTAATCAACCGGTATCTAAATTACTATTGTGTAAGCATTTGCTTTTATCAAGCTTTATCGTTCTTTCTCATCCCTTCTATGTATTGGTCTAGAAAGTTTTTCACAATTATTTCAAATTTTCTTCAGAGTTTGATTTTATAATGTTTTTTGATTATTGGAAGGTCTAAAAGTATCATTCTATTATACGACGATGCCTTACAAAGAGACTTTCTTCTGCAGTACATGCTTTAAATAACAACGTCTTACCGTCGATAGTGTCCAATTAAGTTCCCAATTTCACCCAAGTATCTAAATTATTGTCCGTTTTATACGTCAGCCATTGATGGCGGGCATCTTAGAGAAGGGGGTATTATATCAAAAATCTTATATTGTTCTAAACAATGTTGCGCAGCCTTGCACATAACATTCCGGTGTTATATGACGTTTGGTGTAGCCAAATGTAGCGTAATAAAAATGTTCATTGACACGTAATAACCTCAATATTAGGCGAAACGCCCTACGCTTATATGATGAAAGCATTTACGAGTAAGTATATATACACGCTAATATGCTTGTTCATTCAGACACCCTTTAAGCGCATCCCTACAGAGATAGAGATCGTTGTTTTTGACTTAATATTTAATAATATAATTAACATAAATATTTCTTGGGCGAGTTTCCTTCGATACACGAGGCACCCCATATCCATTGACTGTATCTTCAATTATTTCTTTAGCATCACATGTTGATGTACCGTCATTTCCAGCTAAAATATTCTGATAATCTGAATGTCCACGATCATAGTATATCCGGATGTTAACATCATGCCAGTGTCCCTGAAAGGCATCGGATTGTATGCTTCCAATTTGGCCTCCTGAGTTCCCTCCGGTTACGGATGCATCTCGTGACTCGAAATCAGGATCAACGCCGGCAGCCTCTAAACCGCCGGTACCGTCAGGATCATCAACACCTCTTAAAAACATTCCTCGAAGATCGGGAATGTTAAACTCTCCAGCAACAGCATCGCTTTCTGGGCGAGTATCCGTTGATCCGTTGCCATAATTTGTTCCAATGACTTGAAAAAGATCCACATAATCCTCTGCGGGCATTGCACGTCCATCACAAAGCAGCCAACCGGCAGGTACCTTATCTGCGTCACCGGCAAACGGAAGAATTGACCCCACCGGCATGACAAAGCCGCTTTTGTCGCGGATTCGCCCGTTTACCTCCAGCATTTCCTGAGGCTCATCGATTCCTATACCGACGCCATCCCCTGTAACTTCAATACTTGGAGTTACCCCGGTTTGGCTAAACAAGTATAGTGAACAAATAAAGAAGCTTAGGCATAAAACAGTTTTTATTTTCATAGCGTACTCCTGTTCGATCTTTGAAATATTTTTTTACAAAATTGATTATTTTTGATCTTCAGTGATTAATTCCAGACAAAAACGTATTCCAGGTATGTTGAGCAATATTGAGATTATGTTCCCATTCTTTTTCAAATTGTCGTTTTGTACCTTCCGAGAAAAACAGATAGAGGCGATCGTTATGAATGGACCATACAGAGGGGTTCCCTTCCGCCAGGAATTTTTGGGTAACAGCCCAGGAGCATTTTCCATTGAACTGTGGTATATACTTTTCTGGATCACGATTGAATAATCTCATACGTTCCACAGATGAGAAACACCAGGATAAGTTTTGATACTCGGAGATAAAATCAGGACTGCCTTTTTCGGGAATACCTGTATCAAAGTATGATACAGGATCGAAACCTTGAATTGCAATAACAGTATCTGCAGACGACAATCGATTACCGTATGTTTGCGCAACAACCGGGAATGCAGAATAAAAACTGAAGGTAAAAGCCGCACATAATAATACCGAATATGCCTTTTTCTTTATATACATTATGAATTTCCCCGAAAATGCAATATAACTTTAATCGGTTGTAGTATAGCCACGCATAGTCGCTGTTGTAAAGTACATATTTTACAAGATTTGCAAGTATTCTGTTTTTTGAATAAATATTTCTTGCCAAATGAGAACCTTCATATATAATGACCGTATTAAACTACGTTAATGATAAAATTGAATGACCTCTTCCTCGGGGCCGTCAAATGGCTATGTATCTCGCAACGTAGTAACTAACTGACGGAGGTCGGTTGTTATGAAATCTGAGTTCTTTTTTTCATTGATGACAAGACGGGTATGTATTGTTTTCTTTGTTCTTATGATTGCACTGACATCCCTGCAGGCAGTTGATCAAATAATCAGTATTTCTGATACGGTTTACTCATCTTCGGGTGAGACTGTGATTGAGATTGCGCTGGAAGCGATAGAAGCCGGTGGTGCAGATGGCAATGGTGTGGTAATTGATAGTGGTGCTGATGTTGCCTTTATTGCTGGAGAACGAGTTTCATTAAAGCCGGGATTTTCCGTAAACCCTGGTGCTTCTTTTACCGCGACAACCAGCAAATTATCCGGACAGACAATCAATGAAGATACGGACTGGAGTGGTGTCAGGTACCTCGGCGGTACCACAGTGGTTTCGTCTGGTGCGGATCTTTATATTGATACCGACTGTATTCTTTACTTTTTACCTGGTGCTGCATTGGAAGTGGAGGGTGATCTTATCGTTGGAGAAGGCGTAAGACTGACTTCGACGTATGGTTCCGGCAACGGGAGTACTGATGATTTCTGGAAAGGTATTGTAATAACTTCAGGAACGGCATTATTAAATAAATGCCTGATAGAATATGCCCTGCAGGGTATCCTGGTTGACGGAAGCACTAATACGGTTCATATACAAGGTGTTACATTCCATCAAAATCTGATTGGGCTGCACATTCTTAATTTTGCATCGGTTCCTATTGTTGATTACTCGCTGTTCGATTCGAATATCTGGTACGGCATAAAGGAAGATTCGACCGGAGATGCTAGCGTAACAAATACAAGATTCCTGAATAACGGCATTCTTTATTACGAACTCAGTCAAACGATTCTATCTATTGATGAGTTAAACAATCAGAGCGGCAACTCCGGCAATACCGAAGGATAGGAGTACAAAATGTATATTATAAAAAAGAAGTCCATTATTGCATGCATTTTCCTATTGGTTTCTGTGACTGTTTCTGCAGAGGTAATTGAGCTTATAGACGGAACGCGGGTGTGGCGGCAGTTTGCCTCGGATGAGGTTCTTGAATATGCCAAGGACCCTGCGTTGCGGCCAGGTAATAAGATGTCGCTGTCGGCATCTGCGTTATCTCTGGCATCAACATCCGGTTCAGGAGCAAGTCAGGAAGGCGTATATGGGTCGGTCCCCGGTACATATGAGTATCAAATTGAGGATGGGGTGTTTCGTAACTACGGGAATCTTGAAGTTTCGCCCCAGAGTGGAACTTACCGAATAGATGAGACAGATCTGGTTCTCCCTGGTTTGGGAGGATTTGATTTTTCTCTTAAACGACGATATGATTTTTTTACCGCCAAAGATGATCAGGATACGACGAATGATTTAGCCGAGGATTATTATATTGGTAACGGCTCTTATTCCATGGGAGAGGGATGGCGGCTGGAGTTACCGTATCTTAATGTGTTAAAGAATTTTGCTGATGATCCGGTAAATTTTACAGGGAATTTTTCAGCATATGTGTCAATAGGGCTTTCAACCGGTCAGCGTTACAAATTATCTTCATTGTTCTACACGGAAGATTCAGCAGATCCGTATGTTTACGAGAACTTTTATACGACCTATTTTCGGGTTTTATATTCCCCAGGCGCGAGTCTACCTTTTCGATTGGTTCTTGCAGACGGCACGTATTATATGTTCGATATTAAAGGACGTGTCAGAGAAATCCACGGCTGGGCGGACGGACACCGTGCGGATACGATAACAATTTCCTACAATTCTGCCGGAATCAGTACTATAACGAATGAAGATTCCGGGTGGACTTCAACATTTACGTACAGCAGCGGAAATATATCTCAAATAGCTGTAACAACGGCGAGCGATGACGCTGCTGACATGATGATAAGCTATAGCCGGGATGAAAATGGTCAGCTTGCCGGAGCGGATGTTCGTGAGGATGGAGCGACGGACCTCTATCGAGAGTGGAGCTACACGTATGCCGAGGAGACCGTGAATGATTATGATGCAGATGATGGAGACGAAGGTACTACAACCAGTATCGATATGTGGTATCTTGACTCGGCGACAGATCCGAACGGTTCCGTTGCATCGATTGAAGGGTATGCTGTAGAGCCTTTTTACGACGGCGATGATTATTACGAGCGTATGCTTGTAACCGAGGTGCTGAATCAGGAGTATGTGCTGAATTCCTTCCGGGCGCGGGAGACTGTGGCTACCAGGCAAGTCGTGTATGATTATACGTATGATGCATCGACGAATGAACTTCCAGTATATAACGATCAGACGTATATTGGTGAAGTTACAGTAACCGAAGCGGATTTAATACTCTCGGATGAATTAAAGGGTAACCGGCTACAGACTATATATAATTTTGTAGGAATGTATGACGACAAGGGAGCTTTTTTTTCTCAGTTAGATACTCTTTTGACAAAAGACCCTAATGATCTAAATACAGCATTTCAAAAGGAAATTGACTATGATTGGGATCTTACCCATCGTTTAGCATGGCGCGAAACAACATATGGGGATCAATCAAACAATAGATTTGAAGAAGAGTACCTGCGAGATCTGTACGGAAACAAGGTTCGAATAGAGACGTATAAAGAAAGCGCTTTAGGAAGTGACTGGGGATCAAAATATATATCGTGGACGCGTTATTTAGGAGTTGCGTATCCTCTTGACGGCAGCATATACGATGCAGATTCAAGTTTGTATGCGGATGAGGCTGCATGGAAGAATCCGCATCCTTATTATAGTACAACACTTCCGTCTGTAGTAACGAGCTGGGAAGGTTTATCTGATATAGAGGAATATTGCATTCCTTTAAATCTTCCTCTGCAACGAATTGTAGGGAATTCTGTCCCGCAGTTGGATTCTTCTGGTACTAATGTTGTGTTTAACGCGAATGAATTGGATTCCTATGAATATCGTCACTATGCCTATGCCTACGACGATGATGGCTTTCTGATTAAAAGCGGAGTATACGGCGATGTGACCAGTTTGGTCGTTTTGGATAACCCGGTAGCAACTGCCGGTTGGCGAACTACTGCACTTACCTACACTGCAGATGATTCCCTTAATCGTCTTGCTTCAGTTACGGCATCTGTCGCCTATGGGAATACCGTGAGTGATGAAGGTGGCGGGGGAACGACAAACTATACCTATAATGATCCTGCTGCAGACGGGGTATATATCATAACGACCGAATACTCTGATCCGGAAAACTCCTTGAATGCAGACGATGACGACGGAAATATCGTTACCAGCACCGGATACGACATGCTTACTCTGCGTCCGGTGTGGGAAATGA
The DNA here is from genome assembly GCF_963668165.1 of Marispirochaeta sp. NCBI lineage: Bacteria > Pseudomonadati > Spirochaetota > Spirochaetia > Spirochaetales > Spirochaetaceae > Marispirochaeta > Marispirochaeta sp. The sequence continues at coordinate 792,437 of NZ_OY764211.1, forward strand.
GCGGCCGGGGGTATGTAAGCGAATATGAACGGGATGTTTTCGGGCGCGTTATTCGGGCGGTTCTTCCCGATGTAAATGAAGCTGATGATACGCCCTTTTCCAGGCCGGAGGATGCCGGTTTCGACAGCTTTCGCAGTGATAATCCCGTGGTTGAAATAGAAATTAACGACGATGACCTGTGGCGGGAGGTAACTGATCCCGAAGGTCGGCGTACCAGAACGTATTATAGCAGCACCGGCAAAAAAGAGAGGGTAATCAACTATGCGGCGGATTCCGGCTATGATGCAATTACCGATATGGAATACAACGGCTTCGGGTATCCGGTTCGGCAGACAGATCCCGCACCCGGGATAGCGGGAAGTTTTTCCGACAGGCCTTTGACAGAGTACGAATATGATGTTTTCGGCGGACTGACTGAAGTTATAAACGCCGACGACACAACCAGACAGATCGAAAATGATTACTATAACGGATTGACGATAACTACCGATGAACGAGGCTTCGTACAGAAAGAGTATCATTCTTTCGACGGTACGCTGTTAAAAACCATCGAGTACAGCGACCGCGGAGCGACGGAGTCCCGAACCCGCGAATTGTACTATGATGGTCTTGGCTATCTGCGTTTTGAAAAAGATGCATTGGGAGACATTACCCAGTATTCCTATAATACCCGTGGACTCCTTGAACAGATAACCTATCCCACCGATGAAGATGTTCCTTTCTTTGAAAACGGAGATAATCCGACAGAAACTCCTGACGTGTATGTACAGTATATCTATGATAATAACGACCATAAGATAGTCGAGATTACCGAAACCGCCGGCGGAGAAGAAGCGTACACTTATTATGCGGTGGACAGTCTGGGACGTGTGCTTGAGAAATATACGTCGTATACTGATGTTACCTTAAGTCAGACGGATGAAACATCGGAAACCGTAATAGCAAAAACGCTTTACAGCTACGATGCCGACAACAATCTTATTTCCGTAGTCGACGCCCGGCATTCCGATGAAACCGATCCGGTCAAAATGAGCTATACCTATTCGCCCCTAGGGCAGGTTATAGCCCAGACCGATCCCGAGGAGAATACCACGACCTTTATCTATCATAACGACGGGAAACTTGATTCCAAAACAGACCCCCGGGGACAATCGGAGAATTATCCGGATTTTCCCGGGGATTTCGTGACCAGTTATACCTACGACGGATTGGGGCGCCTTGAAACAGAGAGCCTTCCCCTTGCGGCGGACGGGTACACACGACCTGAGGTAAGCTATACCTATTATCCTAACGGCAATCTGGAAAGCCAGACCACGGCCGAAGGAGCGGTCCGGAATTATGAATACACCGAACGGGGCCGGATAAGCAGTCTGGAAATAGAAGGCGGAGAGCATACGTATACAACCACCTATAGGTATGATGACTGCGGAAACGAAATCCAGCGCGTGGCGCCGGGTGGCGCGGTTACCTCCACCGAATATGACGGGCTGAACCGGGCGATGAAGGTTATTACCCCTGAAAACACCGTGAGGCGCTACGAGTACGACGCAAAAGACCGGGTAACCGCGGAATATGACGGCAACGGAATTGCCACGGAGTACAGCTATGACGCCTACGGGCGAACACATACCGTAACCCGGGCGGCGAACTCCACCAGACAGGACCCGGAAACAAGCACCTACTGGTACGACCGCCGGGGCAACCGCACCCGGATGGTCGATCCTGTAGGGCGGGAGCTGCAGTACACCTACGACGAGCGCGGCCTGCAGCTGACCCAGTACGAAGTGGGGCTGGATAAACTCTACAGCTTCAGCTATGACGAAGTGGGGAACATGAAGCAGTCCCGCGACCCGCGGGGAACCGTATCGGCGTATGAGTATGACGACAACAACCGCCCGGTAAGCGTTACTATGACAAACGGAATCGAGACAAAGACCATAACCCATACCTACGACGAAGCGGGTTTTATGTATCTGGCGAACGACGACGGCATCGAAACCGCCTATAACATGAGGGGCGGAACCTATGTCCCGGACCCCTACGGCCGCATAATAACCGAGACCACCACCATCGGAAGCGAAAGTTTTGAAGTGGGCTACGATTACAACCTTGACGGAAGGGTAACGGGGGTTACGTCCCCCAGCGGACAGACCACCCGGTATACGTATAATCCTTTGGGAGAACTGTTAACGGTTCCGGGAGTTATCGATACGGCGGTAAGCTATAATGCAATGGGACTGCATCAGAATGCCATACTGGCGAACGGAGTAACCCGAAGCTGGGAATACGATTTGAACGGCAGGATGACGAAAAAAAGCGACAGCGGTACATCCTTCAGCCAGGAATGGCGTTTTATCTACGACGATGCGGACAACATCCTGTGGAAGAACGACGACTATTACGAATACGACGACGTTGACCGGCTTACCCGGGAGGTCCGCAGCGAAGACCTCGTAAGCGTAACCGGAGCCCTCCCCGGCTATGTGCAGAACGACGTCGTGGGCAATGACGCGCTTGCGTTTATCGACGACACAACCACGGTGAAGCTGGATTACAATGCCGGAAGCGTGGGAGCCGATCTGGGGGGTGTAAGCACCATCGAGCGGGTAACCCTGAGCCCGACCTCAGTATCGCACCGGGTGAGTAACGAGAATATTCAGGTCTATACCTCGACGGATAACGCGACGTATGCAGAGGAAACCGAGTGGCAATTGCGGATGCGTGAGGACGGCAGTCTGGAACTGGCTTTTGACGAGGCCCCTGAAGCGCAGTACATAAAGATTCACTGTACCTACGACGAACGGGACGCGGATCTTGAACCGGTAGACGAAAGCGAGTTCAGCAATGAACTGGGAGAGATGGTCGACGTATTCGCGTCTACCCAGATTCAGACCGAAGAGTCCTTTACCTACGATATGGCGGGAAACCGGCAGGAGGAGACCAGCATCGAAGGCGGTCTATCAGAGATCAATTCCAGCAGCTACTACGCCGCAGGCCAGAGCCACCGTCTGAAGACCAACGGTGATTCCGGCGCCAACGGCCGTTACGCTTTTGTATATGACGAAAACGGCAACATGACCGCCCGGGGAACGTATTATAGTATTGATGGGTCCGGGGAGGTTATAATCGATACCAGTACCGGTGATTCCCGGAGTTACCAGTGGGACCTGGCGGACAGGCTTACCGGGGCAAGCCACAGGGAAGACGGAACGTTATCAGGAAGCGTGTCGTACACCTACAGCCCCCGGGGCTTAAGGGTAACAAAAACCGGTACCGACGGAACGACGGTCTTTATCTACGACCAGTGGGGAAATGTGCTGTATGAGAAGAGCGGAAGCGAATACCGTGATTACATTCGCGTCTTCGGTTCCCTCCTGGTACGTGTAGACGGAACGATAGACAGTGATATCCATAGCGAGACAGCCCGATACTATTACCATACCGACCATCTGGGAACCATAGAAGCGGCCACGGACGCAAGCGGAATAGAGGTGTGGAGCGCGAATTACAGTGCCTTCGGCGAGGTGCTTGCCACCACCGGTAGTCTTGATCAGGAACCGGTGTATACCGGGAAGGGATATGATGATGAAGTAGGACTGTATTACTTCAATGCAAGGTGGTATGACCCTGAGCTGGGGCGGTTTATCTCCGAGGATCCTGCACAGGATGGGGTGAACTGGTATGTGTATGTGAGTAATAATCCGCTGAAGTTCGTTGATCCTACGGGGTTGGATCCGCATCAGAATGGAAGGAAACCTCATGAGCAGCCTGATGTTGAGCGACAAGGTGATCCTGATGATGATGGTGATAATGACAATGGAGGATCAGGAAATAATACTACGGGACAAACACCTACGCCTGAACCGGAAAAGAAGAGTGCTTGGGAAGCGTTTAAAGATTTCTTTGGTGGTTTCTTTGGGGGAGACGATGAAGAAGAAAAAGAGCAGAAAGAAGTTTTAACAGTAGCGATCCCAGGTTTTCCGGGTGATCATCCTGTTGATGATGTAACAGTTACAAGTACTGGCTATAGGATTACAACAAAGGATGGTTGGGTTGTAGATGTTGATGCTGAAGGAAATGTTGTAGGAGCTAATGAGAAAGGTGTCAGCGGAAATGATATAAGCTTGGTTGCGGGCTCTGTCGTTCTCAGAGCTGGAATAAAAGTTGTAGATTTTGTAAATCGAACTAAAAAAACTGAGATAGATCTGTCAAGTGAAAATCCTTTCAAAGGGAAGTCGCCTCAGGAGATAGATGATTTTTTTCGAAAGAGTGGATTTGAAATAAAAGGTACAGATCCAGTATCTGGAAAGGGCGCTTATATTGATCCTTCTTCAGGAACAAAATATTATATGGATAAGGGGGGATTGTATCGAGTCCCTGGTCGAGGTTTAATTACTGAACCGCCTCATGTTGATATCGAGGTTCCTGGCCAGCCTAAAGTAAGGAGTCCATTATGAGCACTCAAAAGAAGACTTTACTATCAATAGAGCTCAACAAAAGTACAGAACAAATCGAAATCCACTGCAATGAAGATGGACTTTTACTCTTAGTTGATAAATTAGAAAGTTTGAAATCAATGAAAAATGATCATATTCATTTAAAAACATCTGAATTTGGAGGGGATGATCTTAGTTCTGATTTAATAGGGATTGAAAATGAAAAAATAAATGAGCTTAAGATATTTCTTTGGTGATATTTATTCGCAGCTTTATAGCATATGCCGGATTAAAAGTGTTGAAAGGTCCTCCGATGTTAATTCGGTAATGCAGGAAGAATAAAATTTCTTGGAAATGGTCTCTTGGCGACATGAAAGTTACCCTTTTCGACGCATACGCCCCGCCCAATCGGGAGATTACGCGCAACCCAGCGAATAAATCCATTATAGATTTAGTCGCTGGGTCGGTCTTCGCCGTCCGTGGCTCAACCCTTGCGCGTAAGCAACGATTGAGCGCCGTTGGCCTCCTGGCCAAAAGTAAAGCGCGCCGGCCTGAGTGGGGAATAGCCAGTGGGACCTTGCGAACCGGCTTACCGGGGCAAACCACAGGGAAGACGGAACGTTCTCCGGAAGCGTATCGTATACCTACAGCCCCCGGGGCCTGCGGGTAACGAAGACGAGGTATGACGGTACAAGAATTTATATCTACGACCAGTGGGGTAATGTGCTGTATGAGAAGAGCGGAAGCGAATATAAGGATTACATTCGCGCCTTTGGTGCATACCAGGTCCGTATAGACGGAACGATAGACAGTGACGTCCATAGCGAGACTGGCCGATACTATTACCATACCGACCATCTGGGAAGCATAGAAGCGGCCACGGATGAAACCGGCGCAGGGGTATGGACTGCAAACTACAGCGCTTTCGGGGAAGTTCTGGCAAGCATCGGCAGCCTTGACCAGGAACCGGTGTATACCGGGAAGGGATATGACGAGGATGTACAGCTCTACTATTTCAATGCACGCTGGTATGACCCTGAGTTGGGGCGGTTCATCTCTGAAGACCCGATTCAGGATGGGACAAACTGGTATGTTTATGTCAGTAATAATCCGCTGAAGTTTGTTGATCCGACAGGGCTTGATTACATCTACTTAAATGATAATAACTGGGCATTTCATCAGGGCCATGCAGCAGTAATAGTTGGAAATGATCAAGATGGGTATACGTATTACTCAAAAGATGGACCGAAAGCAGAGGGATCACCAGATGCAAAGAATCCAGGGAACACCCGAAGCAAAGTGATGACAAGAGAAGAACTTGCTGATTATATGAAGAAAAATATTTCTCCCCGTTATGAAACCGCGTACCGGGTTGAAACTACTGCGGAACAGGATGCAGCAATGCGAGATTACGGAGATAAAGTCTGGGATTCTGAGTATGGTTTTGCTGATTATAACTGTGGAGATCAGGCCAAAGGTATTGGTGTTGCAGGCGGGTTGCCGTTTGAAGGGAAAGGGACAGTATTAGGTATTACGAGGCCTAATAGCTTGAAGAAAGATGTCAAGAAGCTCGCCGAAGGGGAAAAGCGCTGGTGGGAGAAGATTGTAGATTTCTTTACTCCAGAGACGACTCCATCCGATGTAATTCCGGAAGGAAGTACTTCTTCAAACGATGACAGTTCCGGTGATGATGATACTAGTGGAGACGATGATAACGGTGGAGATGATGAGGGATCTATTATTTGTACAGAACTCTACCGGCAAGGACTGATGTCTGAAGATATCTACCAAGCAGATGAGTTATTCGGCAGAATGGTGGAAACGAACTTTCCATTAGTGAAAAAAGGCTATCTGATCATCGCCCGACCGATTGTCTCTGGGATGAGAAAATCCCATGGCTTTAGTGCTGCGGTCAATATATTTGCCAAACCATGGTCTTTACAAATGGCCTATATGGTGGGTTTTGCGGATAAACAGAATCTTGCAGGGGCTGCTATAATGATTATAGGAGTTCCCCTCTGTTTCATTGTGGGGTTTCTGTGTGAGTATACGATTCTTTTGGAAATCATGGTACTCATAGTTATGCTTAGGAAGCATAGAGGCATAGCATGGAATTAAACAAAGTTGTACTGAATATTCTTTTAATAGGACTAGTCGGGACTATGAACATAACCGCTATGGGAAGATATGAAACATTTGATCTGGACAACTCCGATTATGCGTTCCTGACATCAGGAAACGACTGTAGCATATTGTACCGTGGTGGCGACTATCTTTGTACCAGTAAAGTAAGTTGTGAGTTTTTTCGAAGCAGGTATGCATTTTTAAATGAAGAAGAGTATATCGTATGCAATCCATTAAAAGTATACAGAATCGACATTTTAAGTGGCGAGGTATTAAAGAGTTTTGATATAAATATTGAGCACGCTGATTTTTTATCCACAACAGAAAATGAGAATGAGATTTTAATTGGAAGTAACCGTAAAGGTTTAAGGTTGAATATTGATACGGGTGAAGTGAAGCATGATCTATCGTTTGCACCGGATAAGTATGATGCCAACGGGAATCCTACATATCCTGGAATTATGTACCCTTTTAAAATAGCGTATGCAGTTGAACGCAACTCATTCTTCTTTGTCGGATATAGCAAGGGTAATAATAAGGTTCCGAAGATTTATGAATATTCTCTGATTACGAATACTATACACTTTATGGTCGATGGGTATGCCCCTCAGTATGTTGATGAACTGGGGAGGCTCTTTTTCATTGATAAAGAAAGTCGAGAAATTTGTTATATGGATCTATCTACCGGAAATGTCGTTTCCGTGTTGAAGGTGCGAAGAAGAAGTGTTCCAATTATAGATTACAAATACATTGATGAAAAAATATTCTTTGGTCATCTATCAGACGAACGTACGTTTAAAGGGTTTCGCTTTGATGAATATAAAGTATATATCGATGGGAAAATATATGGTGTTAAAACACAGGGAGATCTCGGCGAGATGCCATTTGATGTAATTCTCATAGATTCTGACGGATAGTATGGATCTCTTTCCTATCGTAAAATTCATCCAAAGTATACACAGAAGTTTTGGGTGAGTGGAGAGAGCTGATCTTTGACAGGAAAAGTAGTGATGAAAAAGTGATCTGTGCTGAATTACATCGCCAGGGATTAATGACTGATGAGATCTACCTTGCGGATGAAAACTTCGGATTATATTTGCGAAAAGAACATCCCAAAGTACTTGCTGGCTATCATGTGTGGGTGCGTCCAGTGGTCAAACTTATGCAACGCTATCAAACTGTAACTATGTTGGTAAGGAAGATAGCTGAGCCATGGACACAGCAGATGGCGTATCGGATGGGTGTGATATCTCATGGAAGTTTCATAGGAATGCTGATGATGAAAGTCGGCTTTGTTTTCTGTGGAATAATCGGTGTGGTAGTATATTTCTGGTGGATGTTTTTGGTACTGCTCTTAGGCGTTAAGAGTGTAAATATCATTACAAAGAGGAATGCGAGTGGTCTGCGGAAAGTAGCAAAGTGAAGAGATAATGGTTCTTTCTGCAGAGAAGAAATGGACTGGGGGAAAGTGCGATATTTTTAAACGAACACAAGAAAAGAGGAATAGGTTGTAATGAAAATACCATCAGTATATACAGCGATATTTGCAGGGGCAGTAATAATGCCGGCATTTATTAAAGTTACATTTATCATTCAAGAAAAAGTAGCGAGCGACTTGTTATTGTTCCTATGGTGTATCATTGGCTTTTTTGTTCCTATTTTTATGTTTGTAGGCGACTTTAGATACTTCCGTAAAATCATTAGTAGAGGGAAATGGTATTCTCTGTCGCAAATAAGAAAAGAGGACTGGACTTTATATCTTCAACCCACCTGGATAAGAGTGGGAATTTGGTTTATTTCAGTCATCATATCCATATCGATATTAAAAATATTAGGTATTTGCATATGAAAGGGGGATGCTTTTTCCTCTTGCGCTAGGTACATTTGCTGACAGCTTGAGCATTCCATATAATTTATATGTAGTTGTTTCGAACTATTTTCTGGACGGAGATTTTACCGAATTAAGACTATTGAAGTGAAATACAGTGGAAGCTGGATATGCAGTTTCAATAGAGGGCCTCTCCCTGCGGCATGCGGTTTACCCCTTTTCGACGCACTCGCCCCGCCCAATCGGGAGCTTAAGCGCATCCGACCACCAAATTACGATGTAATTTAGTGGTCGGTCGGTTTTCGCCGTCCGTGGCTCAAACCTTGCGCCTAAGCAGCGATTGGGCGCCATTTGCCTCCTGGCCAACGGTAAAGGGCGTTCGCCTGAGCGGGGTAGAAGCTGGTTGGCTGGTCGGGAATCCAGGCGGGGGGGAGTGTCGGCACCATCGAGCGGTGATTCCCGGAGTTACCAGTGGGACCTGGCGGACAGGCTTACCGGAGCAGGCCACAGGGAAGACGGAATGTTATCCGGAAGCGTGTCGTATACCTACAGCCCCCGGGGCTTAAGGGTAACAAAAACCGGTACCAACGGAACAACAGTCTTTATCTACGACCAGTGGGGCAATGTGCTGTATGAACGAACCGGAAGCGAGTACCGTGATTATATCCGGGCATTCGGTGCGTCCATGGTACGTATTGATGGTACAATAGACAGCGACGTTCATACCGAGACAGCCCGATATTATTACCATACCGACCACCTGGGAACTATAGAAGCGGTTACGGACGCAAGCGGTACAGAGGTGTGGAGTGCGAATTACAGCGCCTTCGGCGAGGTGCTGGCGACCTCGGGCAGCCTTGACCAGGAACCGGTGTATACGGGGAAGAGTTATGATGAGGAAGTTGGACTTTACTACTTCAATGCGCGGTGGTATGACCCTGAGCTGGGGCGGTTCACCTCTGAAGACCCGATTCAGGACGGAGTAAACTGGTATATATATGTGAGTAATAATCCGTTGAAATTTGTTGATCCTACGGGGTTGGATCCTAGTTATGCAGGGATGTCAACGAAAGATGTAAATGAATATTATAGTGGTGATGACAGTGATGAGGGCGATGGTGATAATGACAATGGAGGGTCAGGAAATAATACTACGGGACAAACGCCTGCGCCTGAGCCGGAAAAGAAAAATGCCTGGGAAGCGTTTAAAGATTTCTTGGGTGGTTTCTTTGGGAGAGGTGATGATGAGGACGGAAAGGTTCCAGGGTATAATGATATAGATCACATCGTAACAGCTGATGATTATCTCTTAAAGATTATGCGTGATCTGATTGCCCAAACCGGCGATAAGGTTCTCGGAGCTCTGCTTGATGACAGCCTGAATCCGAATGCTAAGAACCATGTGGAAGCATACAGATATGTAGAGAGAAAAGCGGCTCAATTAAAAGAAGAGTTTGACAAGCTTGGAATTGATCCTGATAAGCTTGAAAAAGGCACTCGTTTGATCTTTACAGGCGATTTTGTTCATGATCTTTTGTATAGTGAAGGAGGAAAGCGAGATGCTGTTTCCGCACTATTAGGCGAGCGTCGTATTCAGGTCGATCGATATATACGGGCGGGACATGATTATGCAGCACTAGGTCTTGAATTGCCAATACCTATTCTTTCTGTTACTGCTCAGATTGTTGGTGGCTTTGATCCGTCACAGGCTATTGGTGAAGGATATGCATCTGTTGAAGATACCCTATTGGGAATGGGCGAAAATGTAATGGATGCAATAGATTCACGCGTCAAGATTTTTGAAATTGATGATTGGATGGAGAAAAAATGATTGATACAATAATCAATATATTGGAATTTGAACTCGGCTATTTTAAGGGGCAACCGGTTAGAGTGTGGCATTTTTGTGGCATAGTGCTGATTGTATTCTTTGGTTATTTTTGGAAATCAAATCATAAGAAAAAACAATAGCCGAACTGGGGTGGGTGACACCGTATTAATTGTCCCCCGCTGAATGAGAAAGTTGAGCTGCATACCGGGAAACCGGGATGTCTGATCCAATTAAGATATTCGTCAGCATGTAATAAAATCGTTCATTGATACGTAATAGAGAAGGAATAATTTCAGGAGGACAGGCCGGTTGGCCCGTCCTTCATAACCTTTTTATGCAGGCGACTAAAAAAGGGGGAAGCTATTCCCCCGAGACAATGAACCTGCGCCATTCGACCTTGGTGTTGCGGAAGTTTATGAGATAACCAACCGGCACCTTGGACAAACGCAGGTAATTGATGAGTTGTGCTTCCATAACGCTGGTAAGCTGCCGGACGGATTTGAGTTCCAAGATGAATTTGTTGTCTACAACAAGATCTGCGATGTACGCCCCGGCTAACTCGCCTTTGTAAAAAAGCGGATAAATTTTCTACCGTGAATGAGGAATACCGCGACGCTGAAATTCAATAACCAGCGCACCCTCATAGGTACTTTTCAACAGACTGGAACCTAAAATATTGTGTACCGAAAAAACCGAGGCCAACACCTGGTGAGACAATTCCTTGAAAGCGATGTGTGCCATGCTGCACCTCCTGTTTTTCTTTGACCACTATTCAATCGATGAGGTGTCAAGAATCGCGAAGCGAATTGCTGAAGTACTTGACACCGAGGAGGAGACGGTAGCTTTTGAAAAAAGCAGGAGGAAGGCAACCGCTGATATATGCTGATTTCTATTGATGACTAGTAGCAAAGAAGTAGCAAGTAATCAGTGCTGTACCCTCCTTGCGCATACATGCATTATCAGCGGGGCCCTCGTGCGAGCCCCAGAAATCCATCAGTGGTTCAATAACTCCTCTAATCTGTCTGGAAAAAACGACTACTTGGGCCACATGCAGAGCATTACCTATCTCCGGGGTGAAATCGTCACCTTTACCTACGATAAGGCGGGAAACCGGCAGGAGGAGACCAGCATCGAAGGCGGTCTATCGGAGATCAATTCCAGCAGCTACTACGCCGCAGGCCAGAGCCAGCGTCTGAAGACCAATGGTGATTCCGGCGCCAACGGCCGGTACGCTTTTGTATATGACGAAAACGGCAACATGACGGCCCGGGGAACGTTCTACAGCGAGAGCGGCGATGAGGTTATAATCGACACCAGTAACGGCGAGTCCCGGAGCTACCAGTGGGACCTCGCCGGTCGCTTGACCGGGGTAAGCCACAGGGAAGACGGAACGTTATCAGGAAGCGTGTCGTATACCTACAGCCCCCGGGGCCTGCGGATAACAAGGACCGGTACCGACGGAACGACGGTCTTTATCTACGACCAGTGGGGAAATGTGCTGTATGAGAAGAGTGGAAGCGAATACCGTGATTACATTCGCGTCTTCGGTTCACTCCTGGTACGTGTAGACGGAACGATAGACAGTGATATCCATAGCGAGACTGGCCGATACTATTACCATACCGACCATTTGGGAACCATAGAGGCGGCTACGGATGCAAGCGGCACAGAGGTGTGGAGTGCGAATTACAGCGCCTTCGGTGAGGTGCTGGCAACCACGGGCAGCCTTGATCAGGAACCGGTGTATACGGGGAAGGGATATGATGATGAAGTAGGACTGTATTACTACAACGCACGGTGGTATGACCCGGAACTGGGGCGATTTATATCGGAGGACCCGATTAAGGACGGAGTAAACTGGTATGTTTATGTCAGTAATAATCCGCTGAAGTTTGTTGATCCGACAGGGTTACACGACACTGATGATCCTGTTGAGAATCCGTTTACCGGTCAAGATGTAAATCCTGATGGAACGGTGGTCGAGGACAGTGATGAGGGCGATGGTGATAATGACAATGGTGGGTCAGGAAATAATACAAATGGGCAGAATACGGGGCAAACGCCTGCGCCTGAACCGGAAAAGAAGAATGCCTGGGAAGCGTTTAAAGATTTCTTTGGTGGTTTCTTTGGAATCGGGGATGAAGAGAAAGATGAAAAAAAAGAGCAAATTGGACAAGATTTTACCGGTGTGATTTATTCAGGATTTGGTATTGCAGGATTTGGTATTGTGACGGTCGTTTCTGAAGGAGGGACAGTAAGCGTCTATAAAGAAGGAATAATAATAGAAGAAATTAAATATAGTTCAATCGGTTTTGGTTATACGATTGATCTTGGGATAACTGGTTATCATGTAAAAGGGTCGATTGCTAATGCTACAAAAGAAGATTTCATGGGCTTGTCTGCCTCTGGAAGTATTGGTCTGAGTATTGGACTGGGAAAAGCTGTCGGTTTAGTCACAACAGACAAAAAGAATCTTGAGGGATTCGAGGAATTTACGACACTCGGCTACTCTGCGCTCCCTATTTTAGATTTAACGCCATCGACGATAAATTTTACAAATGAAAACAACTCACAAGCTTCAACTTTTTATATACCACCGGTAGGAGAATCTTATGATGATTAGATTAGCTTTTGCGCTGTTTTTTACGATAGTTTCTGCCTGGACATATTTTAAAAAGATTCGACCAAATCTGGAACGGGAAAATAACTCGCATGGAAGTATTTTCTTCGAATTTAACTTATTTTATGATTGTATAGCTTATTGGAAGAAGAGTACCAAAAAAATACGAAACTGGGCTACTTTTTTGTTTTTAATGACTGCTATAATAATGATCTTAATTATGAGTACATGGGTCGAACTATAGATGAACGATTGCATAAGTGAATTTCTTTTACATTTTCACTGAAAGATCAATTAAGCAGCATCCAAGCATAGATCGTGCAAATTCTGTTCGGCTGATCCATTTGTAAATCCGCGCGAATCCGTAGTACTGATGACCATTTAACCCGGGCGGAGAGCATTTTTATTAGGTACAGTCTCGGATATAGTTTTGAAAAGACTAATTGATCGGGAAAAAAAACGAAATTTGACCGGATCATCATTTTTTTAAATGACCATATATGGAGAAATGATCCATGATCAGTGTCCCCTCGTATTGTCGAAAAACTCATCCGGAGCTTTAACCTATGTTCTTGATGAGTGAAAAACGTTGATCTTTGACAGAAGACAAGAAGTATCTGGATAACTATCGATCACTGCTACAGACGAAGCCGGCGCAGAGGTATGGACTGCAAACTACAGTGCTTTCGGGGAAGTTCTGGCAACCACCGGCAGCCTTGACCAGGAACCGGTGTACACCGGAAAAAGCTATGATGCGGATGCGCAGTTGTATTATTTCAATGTGTAGCGATTTGAAAAATCGCGAACCCGAATTGCGGCAGTGTTTTCGAAGAAAATCACGAGAGCAATTCGAGGACCCGGTGGTATGACCCGGAGCTGGGGCGGTTTATATCGGAGGACCCGATTCAGGACGGAGTAAACTGGTATGTGTATGTGAGTAATAATCCGTTGAAGTTTGTTGATCCGACGGGGTTGGATTATATTTATTTAAATGACAATAATGGAGCAAATTGGCAAGGACATGCTGCGGTGATTGTTGGAAACGATGATATCGGCTATACATATTATTCGAAGGATGGAAAACACCCAGAAGATCCGACTAGTAGAACAGCAAGAGGGAACCACAGAGTAGTAATTAAGAGAGGTGAATTAGGAGATTTTCTTAAGTCAGAAGAAATTGCTGGTCGTTATGAAAAGATTATTCGTATAGAAACAACACAAGATCAGGATGAAGCCATGAAAAAAATTGCAGAAGAAGACTGGGATACCGAATATGACTTTTCTACGAATAATTGTGGAGACTTAGCAAAAAATGTTGGTATTGCCGGTGGTCTATTAAACAAGTGGGACGGTACTGTATATGGTGTTACTCGTCCCAATACACTTAAGAAAAGGGTTCAAGAGGCAGCGTTTATTTCTTCCCTAAAACACACGCTCCGAAGATTCTGGGACAAAGTAACTGGGCATCAGGATTCGCTTCCGGATACCAGCAATAATGATAATCCGCAACCATCGAAAGAGTCTGATTCTGACGATAGAAAAACCAACGACAGTGATAAGAAACAAAAGGATACTTCAAACAAATCACAGGAATCAGAAAGCGGATCAATCATTTGTACGGAATTATACCGGCAAGGTTTAATGGCAGAAGAGATTTACCGGGCCGATGAATTATTCGGCAGAATGGTAGAAACGAACTTTCCATTAGTAAAAGAAGGTTATCTGATAATCGCCCGACCGATTGTTAATGCAATGAGAAAATCTGCATCCTTTACTGTAATGGTAAACAAGTTTGCCAAACCATGGTCCAGGCAGATGGCATATATGATAGGTGCTTCGGATGAGCAGAATCTTGCAGGAGCTGTTATTATGATTCTTGGTGTACCTCTTTGCTTCGTAATTGGGTTTCTGTATAAGTATGCAATTCTGCTGGAAATTATGATACTCATATTCTTATTCAGGAGAACTGCAAAAGGAATAGTATGGAATCTACATGGAATAAAATAATACTTGTGTGTTTAACTATAGCAGGTACAGGAATGAATAGCCTATTCGCCATGGGAAAGCAGCCCGGGCAATTTGATCTTGATACTACTGATTATGCAATGCTGACTTCGTATGATTCGTGTAGTGTAGTATATCATGGACGGAATTATATTTTTGAAGAGAAAGGAATATGCGATACTGTTGTCGGCAAGCTATTTATCTTTCTCAATGATGAAGAGTTTATAGTTTATCAACGGCCTGCAATATCGTTGATAGATTTCCGTCGCGGAGAAGTGGTCAAGAAGTATGAGATAGGGGATATTGATTTTATAGCCCGTACAGAAAAAGAAAATGAGATCATTCTTTTACATGAACGAAAATTCATCAGGTTTAATATTGATACCGGGGAAACCTTAAGGGAGTTCTCTTTTTCTCCGGAGGAATATACTGCTGAAGGGAATCCGACATATCCGGTTTATTATTTTGAACCCTATGAGATATCCTTAGCTCCCGATCGTAACTCGTTTTTCTTTTCAGGGTATCATAGAGGCAACAATAGAAGGAAAAGAATCTACGAATATTCATTAAATGATCATAGTATACGTTTTGTTGTGGATGGAGACTCCCCACAATATATTGAGTCCCAAGGACTACTATATTTTATAAATACACAGAATAATCAAATTAACTCTTTGGATCTGCTTTCAAATGCAGTTGCCTCTGTTGTTAAAGTAAATCTGAGAAGTATTCCAATTACAGATTTTAAGTACCTGGATGGAAAACTGTTTTTCAGTCACTTATCGGAAGAGCGATCCTTTAAAGGTGTTCGTAGGCCTATCTATAAAGTATATTTTAATGGGGAATTGTACGATATTGAGACCGCTGGAAAGTTATACAAATCGCCTTTTGACGTAATTCATATCGATCCTGATAAGAAAGCTGAACGAAATAGAGAATAAGAATGCATGGATACGGATTAACCGTGCTGAGCCGTACCGTTTTCTTGAAGAATGGCGGTGGCAGTTTCAATGATTTGTTCGGAGCATAAAAGTGAACCACTGATGATATAGGGTAAAACAAAGAAGCATCCACGGACGCAAGCGGAGTGGAGGTATGGACTGTGCAAACTACAGTGCCTTTGGGGAAGTTCTGGCAACCACCGGCAGCCTTGACCAGGAACCAGTGTACACCGGAAAAAGCTATGATGCGGATGCGCAGTTGTATTACTTCAATGTGTAGCGATTTATAATGAGCCCAGGAAACAAGACAGCTTCTGGGGGTGCCTTTAAGGTGTAACTCTCGCCTTAAAGGGAGCAGATAGGTATAGTAGTACCATGAGGAAGAGCTACAACACCGCATTCAAATCGAAAGTGGCACTTGAGGCTATCAAGGAGCAGGAGACCATACAGCAGATTGCACTTAAATACGATGTGCATCCGAACCAGGTATCGCAGTGGAAAAAGCAGCTGCCGGACAATCTTCCTGCGACTTTCGAGCGTCCTAATAAGAAGCGAGAAGAGGAGCGCAGGCTTGAGCAGGAGCGCGACCAACTGCTGCGAACTGTTGGAGAACTGACAGTTGTGAACGAATTTCTCAAAAAAAACACCGCGAGTATTACGGGAAAGATCCGGAATGATTGATCCGAACCATCCCGAGCTGAGCATAGCGCAGCAGTGTCGTACTCTTGAGGTCACTCGGAGCTCCTACTACCGCAAAGGTGGACATTCCGGTTAAAACTGCCACTGATTCCGGTTGAATCCTGCCACCCTGTGATCCTCAATCAACCTGCTGAAATAGTAACCTGAGGTGGCAGGTTTGAACCGGAATGCCCGGCAGATTAAATCCGGAATCGATGGCAGGTTTGCTCCGGATTTTCCAATTTTTCCTGATGTTCAGAAGATTTCTATTATAACACCCCCAGAAACGGCCCACAGATTTGTACCAACCAGGTACAGCGTGTTGATCCTCTCCATACTCAGATACTTTACGTTCTTTTGCGATGTATTTCGCCAGATAATGAGGTAATCCTTTTTTATTCCTTACCGAGTCCATGGAATATAAAGTCCTCTTCTGCCGGACACAGGGTTTCTTCCTTCCAGGTTTTTAGCAGTCTAAGGGTAACCCCTGGTACAATTACCCCCCGTTGTTCTCTGCTCTTGGTCGTACCTATCGAGTTGTCATTCTTCACAGCTTGTTTAATCAGCACGGCTCTTTCATTCAAAAGTATGTGTTTCCATTGTAACGCGATAGTTTCACCTACCCGCATACCACTAGTCACCATAAGCGTAAACAGTGTTGCGGCGTACCGTTCTCCCCATACACTGATCAGCTTTTCTTCATTCCTCGGGAACAGTATTGCTAACTCTTTACTATCAAAAGCGTCCCTGTTTCTGTAGTTATTAGCCAAGGGTTCGACTTCCCCTAAAGGGTTGTAGCGGATAAGCCCTTCCCGCTTCGCCTCTTTCAGAATGATGTTGAGGCTGTAGGTGATCCCATTCTTTGTCCCATTTGCCAGTGAGAGCCCTATAAGCCACTTTTCATACTCAACTGGACCCCCCCCCCCCCCCCCCCCCCCCCCCCGATGGAGTTTACGTAAACTCCACTCAGGAAAGATATACCGCTCCAGATGCGATCTTCTGGACTGCGCCCATTTCTCGGATATCTGTTTGCCTTTAGCTTTTTGTCTTTCTATCCAGCCGCATTTTTCCCAGATGTAGAAATCCCTGGCGTATTCCTGCAAAACCTTGTTAGTCTGCAGACCTTCTGACATAACCTTGTTTATATAGGCCCTGGCATCTCTTATGTTCTTACACTTGGTTGTATGAAAAGTTTTTTCATAGGGTCGTTTCCATTAATAGTAGCCATTTTTCTTTTATTTAGATGGTATCGACCATCTTCTACTTCACTCATAGGTGAGATTCTACAGTCTGTTTCACAATCCTGTCAAATGAGCAGAAAAAAAGCACCAAACCGGGCAGTTTGATGCTTTAAGTCTTTGCCTTGTAGGCATTTACCTTTGGGCGACAATGGATTCGAACCATCGACCCCTTGCGTGTCGAGCAAGTGCTCTAACCAACTGAGCTAGCCGCCCGAAATTACAGGGGTACTTGTATCATATTATTTCAGGCTCATCAATACCCTTTCGAGAACTTTCTTGCGATCCAGGGGTTTGACGATATAATTCTTGGCACCAAGCAGCAATGATTTTTTAACAAGGTCCTGCTTTCCAAGAGCACTTATCATGATAATACGTGCCTCTTTATCGAATTCAATGATTTTTTCAAGACTGGTTACACCATCCATCTTGGGCATGGTTATATCCATGGTAACAAGATCTACATTCGGGTAGAGCTCTTTATATTTCTCGAGACCTTCCTGCCCGTCCTTTGCTGTTCCGACTACATCGAAACCTTCGGAGGTAAGGATCTGGCTTATCTGTTTAGTAACGAACATGGAATCATCTACAACTAAAACCCGGTAGGCGTTACCTTCAGGATTCAGGCCTTCGGCTTTCCGTTCATTTATATTTGGGAAGTCCATTTTGGTTTTCATTGTATTCCCCTCCTTTTACGCCCGTTCACGGACGGCAACATTGATTTCAATTTTCCCCTGTTCCAGGTTAATCGGGACAATCAAAGCCTCTACCTCTGTATCGGTAACTTCCATATTGTCACCAGTAAAGATCGCAGGAGGTGTCAGATCGAACTTGAACCCAAGATCATGCAATTTTGTTACGGCTTGGGCAGTTATCATATTCGCAAGTTCGGTAATAGTAGCTTTTCCAAGATCATCCAATTCGCTTAACTCTTCGCCGTTCATCGCAGAAGCGATTGCAATGGCAGTAGGCCTGCTCATGTCAAAAAGGACCCGTCCCTCTACATCTCCGGCAAGTCCTACAATTGCGGCAACACCAAGCACCGGCTGAGACGCAGACTTCAGATATAGGTCGCCTCTGGTTATTTCCGCGTTTAATACCTCACGAAGAATATTGAATGCAGATTCAACAAAGGGATTGATATATTCAACTCTCATACATACTCTCCTTGGCCGCACAGCTGTTGTCAAAGCCCGGCACAATATTATCCATTTTTCTTTCTGTACGCAACTAGTCCTGAAGCTTCAACAAGCTCCCAGTCAGGATCATCGATCCGCTCATTCGCTCCGAGGAACAGTAGTCCTCCGGGTTTCAATTTATCTGAGAATTCATTCATTAAGCGGTTTTGGTCATTTTTTGACATAAAAGAAATTAAATCCCTGGCCAAAATCAGGTCGACTTCCGGAAACGGGTTGGAATGAAGAACATCGTGATACTCAAATAGAATCTGTTTTTTTATCTCATCACTGAACTGCTTTCCGTTCTTTGTCTGCTGCATGAAGCTGTCAAGATATTCCGGAATCTCATTATCACTGAAAACAAGATTGGGCGCTGTGGAAATGCTCAACAGGTCGCTGTCATTCGCCCAGATTTTTATTACCGCTGCCGGGTTTCGTGCTTTCAGGGCAGCTGCCAGGGAGTATGTCTCGTAACCTTTTCCGCAGCCGGGGTTCCAGGCGGTCAAATTGCCCTTGCGATTTTCCGGGAGCAGGGCCACCAGAGCATCGGCATAATCTTTGTTCCATAAACGACCAGTATAGGGAGAAAAGAAATCCTCAAGAAATCCTTTAGCATCCTCCGGAGATTTCAACTGGGCCTTTTCGTCGCTGCCCCCGTGCCGGGACTTCCATTCTGCATAGCGTTCCCGAACCCATTCACGGTTTACCGAGCTAACAGTGAATCTGCTAAAAGTTTTCAAGGTATCCTGTAGAAAATCCAGTCCGAGGTCAGCACCCTCCGACAGCGCAGAAGAGACAGGCTGCGTGCTTTCGTCAGGATCTGAAGCCATCGGTATTCCCATGACCTCGACCCGGCTTTCATCATCGTCCTCTTCTGCATCACCAAGAATTTTCTCTACATCCAGAATGATATAGAGTTTCTTTTCGTTCTCAACGATTCCCTTAATGAATTTGATGTTAATGTCACCGAACAGGGGATGCGGCGGCTGTATTGAGGATGAGGTAATGCCCACAACCTTATCGATATTGTCTACAATAACCCCGATAAAATAGTTTTCCAGCCTCAGGATAATCATATCCTCCATGAGGCCATCGGCTTTGCTCGATGCAGGCAGGTGAAACATAACACGCAGATCAATAATTGAGATTATATCTCCACGGAGGTTGTACACTCCCCTGACATAGGGCGCGGTATTGGGTACGTAGGTAAAACGATCTGCCTTTGAGATCTCTTTTACCTTCATAATATCGATACCGTACTCTTTACCCGCTAAAGAAAAGGTAACCATCTTAAAATCGATCTGTTCTGCCGCTGCCCTTTTTTCCGTTCCTTTCTGCTGTTCCTGTAAGGTTTCCATTGTATCCCCAATATTATTAGCCAATGGTTGCTTCCCTCTTTTGACGGTCTGCCATTTCTTGCCTGAATCCCAGTTCAAGCAGTTGACTTACGTCAATTATCAACGAGACTGTACCGTCACCCAGGATTGTCGCTCCGGCAATACCCGGCGCATTGGTATAGGAATCCCTCAAGGGTTTTATAACCACATCTTCTTCGCCGATTAATGTATCGACCATTAAACCCATTTTCTTGTCGCCGCTGCCGACAATTACGACAAACTGATAATCCCGTTGTTCACTGGTCTGGATCTTAAAAAGCCGATTGAGACGCAACAGTGAAATAACATCTTCTCTGACGTTAAATACCTCGTAATTGTCTATCATCTTAATCTCGTCCGGTTTTATACGATGACTGTCAATAACCGAGGTGATCGGAATGGCGTAAATCTCTTCTCCAACCTGGACTAAAAGCCCCTGAATTATGGCCAGGGTCAAAGGAAGCTTGATTGTGAACTTTGTACCCATTCCCTTTTCAGACCACACGCTTACGTTTCCATTAAGCTTTTCAATCTGCTTCCGTACCACATCAAGTCCAACGCCGCGGCCGGATATATTGGTTACTGATTTCGCAGTAGAGAATCCGGGTTCAAAAATCAGGTTGTAGGCTTCGATATCCGAAAGGTTCTTGCTTGGATGAATAATACCCCGTTCTATTGCCTTGGAACGGACTGATTCAACATCAATTCCCTTACCGTCGTCATGGATTTCAATGACGATCATATTGCCTTCGTTCTTGGCACTCAGTAAAATATGACCTTCTTCCTCTTTTCCAGCAGCTTTCCGGTCGTCGATGCTTTCAATCCCGTGATCCACAGAGTTGCGTACGCAGTGGATCAGCGGATCCAGAAGATCTTCGATGACGGATTTGTCAAGCTCCGTATCCTCACCTTCAATAACCAGCTGAATCCTCTTGTTCAGTGATTTGGAGATATCTCTTACCAGACGAGGGAAACGGGAAAATATCTGAGAGATGGGGACCATCCGTATCTGCAGAACTCTTTCATGAAGATCACCGGTCAGTCGCCCAAGATTTTGAGAGGTCCCGCGAAACTTGTTAACAGCGGCTTTGAGTTTATCTTCGAAGGTTTCAAAAAGATTAGCCATATCAGCAAAACGATCATTCAGCTGGTTGCGGATATCTTTTTCAGTCACCCCATTATTGAGCTCTTCCGCCAGGTTTGGTACAAGATCCAGGATTTCTCTCATTCTCTCCCTGAACAGGTTTTCCGCAGCAGAGAGCTCCTCCTGGGTTTCCGTAAACTGGGTGGTAATCTGATTGAAGGTTGCCTTGTTAATGACCGCTTCTGAAACAAGATTCAGCAGGTTATCTATTCTGGCGCTGTCGACCCTGAGAACAGACCCGAGCTTTTTCCCTTTCCGGGCAGCCTGCGGCTCAGCTGTTCCAGCCAGATCTCCAGAGAGGGATTCAGGCTCCTTCTCAGCGGTTTTGTTCGGTGCTGACGGCTGGGCGGCTGCAGCAGAAGGGGCAGACTGCTTTTTAGGTTTCGCCTTTGCTTTTGGTTTATCCTTCGCGGCGCCGGTGCTAAGCTCCGAAAGGGAGACTTCCTTTACAACATCCGGAATATCTACCCGTACCTGCAGAGATTCTGGCGTTTCTTCCGTAGCAACATAATAGATTACCCGCGGGTGAAACTGGTCCTCGTAGAGTTCTTCAAAATCCGGTACAGTCTTTAATACTGTTCCTGCTGCCTTGATGGCCGCATACAGCTGTATTCCCCCCACAGTATTCATGGGGTTTTCTTCGTCGAAGTAGACAGCGACCTCGTAAACCTTTTCTCCCGGACGCACAGCATCCTGGAGTTCAAGTATCTCGTACTCCGAAAGCTCGGATCCGCCCTCGGCCTCCCTGAACACGCTGGCAACAGATGCTGCCCCGGCCGGTTTCTTCATTTCAGGTTCAGCGGCCGGAGCAGGAGATTCCTGGGTACTGAAGCTTTTCAGCCGGCGGCGGGTCTCTTCAGTGTCGCCGTTGTATTCTTCTCCCCCGGACCGGGCATCGAGTATACCCTTGATAATATCGATGGATGACAGAAGCACATCGATAAGATCTTCGCTTACTTGAACGGAACCGTTCCGTATCTCGTCTAGCAGGTCTTCCACAAGATGGGTAAAGCTGGCCAGATCATTCATCTGGACCGTAGCCGCTCCTCCCTTAAGGGTATGGGCAGCACGAAAGATCTCGTCTACCGCATCTTTGTTTGTGGGATCGTTCTCGAGAACCAGAATATTCTGCTCGAGAACCTCTACCTGCATGTTGGCTTCCATGAAGAAATCTTTTAAAAGCTCTTCGTTATTCGGATCAAGGTAGTCGCTCATCTTGGAATTAATCTTTATATATATAATGCGTTAAGTCAAGCACGATTTTGAGATATTTGACTTACTGAAACAGCATTCATTCATTCTTTCCGATACACAACTACAGTCTTTCTGCCGGATAAACGATAATATAAACAGGCCAAGATTGAGTTCCCCGGCCAAGCGGGTATAGAATTGATGATTATGGGGTAATCCGATGCGAAAATGGTATTTTTTCTGGGCTTTCTTATATCTGTTCCTGCTGTTTCCCCTGGGAAACCTGTATGCAGCGGACCTCACTGTATCGACGATGGAACTGATCACAACAGGCTCTGTCGATGACGACACCTTCGTTCTGGATACCTTTGGAGAGATCGACATAGATATTCAGGGAGGATATAAACTTGGAGGGGCCGTAAGCCTCGGTATTGAGAGCGATAACATCGGGCCGCCCAGGAAAACTCTGGAGAACGGAGATACGGATCAGGATATTATCACCTACCTGAATAGCACGTCCTATATTTTCCTTAAATCTGCCAGAGTAACCGTCCGGGATGCATTCTACAGCCCGATCAACGTGTCCTACTTTACCGGAGAAATTGATACCTTCGGTGACGGTGACATCTTTCCAAAGTATTTTGGCACCAACCGCGTTGCCTCACTTTTTCGGGGACGGTTTTATTTTCCCGAATCCGTAGTCTACGACGGCTTGTACGCAGTAAACGGAACGGGAATACAGGTGGAAACAGATTTTGGACGCCCCTGGAACCTTTTTTCCGTGTATTCCTATCAGGATAATTACCTGGGACCAGGACATTTTACCAGTGATCTGCGCTGGACGGTGGACAAGGAGTACGTTAAACTCGACGCTTTCGCCGGCAGCAGTTTTCCCTATGGAGAGTACGGCTTGTACCACGGCGGAATTTTAGTCGGTCTAACTGCCAGCGAAAAAGGCGAGTTCTTTGCCCAGGTTGGAGTCCCAAGGCTTTCTCCAGGAGATAACGACATGGACATTGGACTCTTCTATTTTCTCTTTGAACCCCGGATCCATTTTAACCGGGGAAGCCTTATTTTTACCTTCTTTTCTCATCCCAGCTATTACAAGGAGTATGTTCTTTCAGGAACCAGCGAAACCGGAGAGATGCATACCAATATAAACCTTCAGTTTGGGAAACCGGAGATCAGCCCATTTGCAGGCGGGATTGAAGGTACCATCCATTACAATGATGATTCCGACATTGACGGTGTGATCAGTCCGTACCTCAGTTTTATTACCTCCGGAGCAGTATGGAACCTTAAATTCAGCTGGGTTGCTACGGAGCTTAATGATGTATCACAAATGTTTTATGCCTTTGTTGGCGTACGCGCGGAGTTCTAGATGAAAAAGATAATTTGTATAAGCTTTCTCCTGATCATTGCAGCATCCCTGTCTGCTTTGGAAATCGGTGCTTCTTTTAACGCAGGCAGTTTAAACCTGTCTCCTGACAGGAAAATAAATGACACTTCTATCAGCGGAACCGATTACCTGTACGGCGTGTCAGTCTTTGCCAGTTCCCCGGTTGCTGATAATCTGAAACTCGAGACAGGCCTGTATTATGACCCTGTTCTGCGTTATTCAATTTCCGCCTTGCTTAATTACCGCAGCGACTATTTTCAGTTAAAAGCCGGTCCGTTTTTTGGATTCCTCAATGATTGGGACACAATACTGAAACCGGGCATTTCAACGGAAGTACTGGTAGATATACCGGGAACCGTTTTTGCCCGTCTAAGGGCCGATTCCAGTATAGGCGGAAGGATTGTTCGGGAGGGTGACTACCTGCAGGAAAAAAGCATTCTTGGGGTGGGATTCTACATTCCCAACGCAATATGTGAGGTTTCCCTGACAAATAAAACCTATACCGAGAAGATCTCATCAGGAGAAAGGGAAAACCATTTTCGGCAGTATGCCTTCAGTACCGATATCTATCAGAAGAACAGACCCTACCGGGTAAAGCTTACCTTTGCCTACCAGACACGTACTCTCTCGTTTATTGAAGCCACTACCACCGAACATGTTCTTAATTCCCTTGTGCTTGGTACCCGTCTTGATGTTAAAACATCGGATAGGCTTGATGTCTTCTTTGACCTGGAAAGTAATGTCTACTCCTTTGGAGAAGCAGACGATACCTTTATAGACCTGGCGGACTCAGGTATTGGTGTTTACCTCTTTACCCTGAGCGCTGGATTCCGCTTTTCTATCGACAACTGATTATGCCGACACAAATAAATGACCCCTCAAGTCTCCTTGAGGGGTCGGTCTCTGTTAGCTACTGATTAGAACCGTGGCAGGGAGGTTCTTATTATTCAGTCTCAGCAGGTTCCTGATGCATCTTCTGGGCTTCCAGGTAACGCAGTACCTGAATATTGCCAAGGCGTTCGAACTCAGCCGTACGGCGAGCTTCTTCACGCTGTTCAAGAATACCCCAGATCTCCTCGTCGTTCACATCGGACTCCAAAGAGAGGACTGCAAGGTCATAGACCATACTGACATCTTTGACATAGGTCACAAAATCGCCGCCTTCATGCATTGCATCACGGAACACAAGGATACCGATCAACTTGAAATTCGGGGCAGTCTTGGGATAGAGGGGGAACTTTATGATCTCTCTGTTCCGTACCTCTTCGATGTAGTTGGGGTTCTGCCATGTCAGGGTCTTCCAACCATCAAACTCGAGATTGTTCATGATGATTGTCTGTTCCATGTTGTTCTGGTCTTTCAGAATCAGGCCTATCCGGTGCGGATAGTTCTTACCTAGAACATTCATGGAGATGCTTTTGATAACACCAACATTCTTCAAAACACCATAGCCGTCAAACTTGTCTGGTTCTTCCGGGGTATAGTATGCCGGAATTTCAAAGGGAGGCTTAACCACTGCGTAGGAGTTATAGGACTCCAGGGGAAAATGCACCCTTATACCCATGATTGTTTCACCAGCGTAGCGACGAGCAGTATCCTTGACAGGGGCTTCCCTGGTCATGGAGTAACGCTGATTCGCAACTGTCCGGGAAGAACTGGAAAGCTGAACATCCCAGTTGGTGATGGCAAGAGAGGTTTTCATTCTCTCTTTCTCTTCGTCGGAAAAACTGGTACCGGCCTTGTCGCTGAAATCAACCATTGTCACTTCGTTTTCACCGGTCTCGGTGTCTGCTGTCAGAGATGTAAAATCTATTAATACATTTTCCTCCGCAGAGATCATCATTCCGGAAACAACCATGAGAAGACAAAGAAGGATTGCAAACCGTTTCATTTATTGCTCCTTTCTCACATTAATTGCATTAGTCAATTAAAATTATACGTACCCATACATTTTTGTCAACGATTTTTCTTTTTTTCTCTCTTTTTCGAAACAAACCTCCATCCTTTCCCTACTCCTTAATCTCAAAATCAGGTTCGAGACCATTCACGGTAATAACGACTTTCTCCAATCCGGGAAAGTTTACAGATAGATTGTCGACCACCATGTTCTTAATCTCAACCGGGGTAAAGGGATGATTATCAAGATTGAAGACCATTTCCCTGGAAAAATCAATATAAAGCACATCTTCAACCAGTTTTATCTGGTTCATGCGGGTTCCCCGGGGAAAAATCCCCTGCAGTCTCAAGCCCGCCGGACCCAGCATAAGCTCTTTGATGTAGGCAGTTATGTTCCGCTCCCGGTTCTTTGAGAAGGGTACTGACCGGATCTCTCCGGATAAAGACCCGGTCTCTTCACTGAAAAAGAGGAATTTCCGCTGCATCTGCTTATACGGTTCCAGTATGTAGAGAACCAGGGAGAATACCAGCAGGATCACCAGTACTATGCCAATGATCAGGGTCATGGTGTCCGGCTTTTTTGATATAGTCACAGACCTGTCCTTATGGTATACCAGATTGTTAATCGCTTTTCTCAAAATTCCGTATATAAGCGACCAGCCCATTATAGATGCCCGAGGATATCTTCTTCAAGTGCGTTTGTTCATTCAGCAGCTGCGCTTCTTCGGGGTTGGTTACAAAACCGATCTCCACCAGGACCGAGGGCATCTTGGCATTGCGTACAACAAACCAGGACTCTTCCTTGAGCCCCCTGTTGCCGCTGACCGTACCAATGGACGATTCCATGCCGTCAAGGATCTCCTTTGCCAGCAGAATACTCTCCACAGTAAACTCCTCTTCGAGGATGGAGTTCAAAATAGGTGCTATGGTCTTCTGTTCCTGGTCCAGTTCCTCGGGATTAAGGATTTCCCGCCGGTATTCAGGCGGCAGGTACCAGACCTCGAAGCCCGACGCCTTGCGGTTCAGGGAGGCGTTGGCATGGATGGACATAAAGATCATTGCCTCCTGCTCACCAAGTTCCACTGCGTTGGCCAGGGCCGTCCGCTCTTCCAGAGCAAGATATCGGTCGTCCCTGCGTGTCATAATGATATTCTTGTCAGGAAAAGTTTCCTTCAGCTGATCCACCACCATTTGTGAAATCTGCAGAACCAGGTGTTTCTCTTCCAGTGAGAGTCGTTTTCCATCGATCGAATGGGTCCCGATGGTCCCCGGGTCTTTCCCGCCGTGCCCCGGATCAATGATGATTGTTGATATCAGAAAGGAGTCCTGGGGCTGATCCAGAGCAAAAAGGGATATAAAAGATTTGGCGGCTTCATCGCTGACGACTACACTTCCGTCTTCCCGGCGCCGAGGGGCCTCGATATCTGTTACCTCGCTGAAATCCTTCAGAAAAAAGGGAATTCCTACCTGAAAAGTAACGCTTCGTCGGCCCCGGTTAACGATTCCCCGCTCCAGAACCGGATCCCATAAAAGCTCTCCACCAACCCGCTGTATAAGACTCGTAATATTTGTCTCTGCAAAGGATGCATCAGAAATAAGCAGCAGCCCCAAAAAAGTAAGTATTAAAACTTTAACCGGCCTTACCATCCTGCGAAAAACTCCTCGATTTCGCTGTCACTGTTTTCCTGCAGCATACGGTTCAGTGTATCAAGATACCAGAGCCCTCCCTGATATCCTCCACGCAAAAGAACCTGCCAGAACTGTTTTCCTACACTGCCTTGTCCGTCGACTATTTGTATACCGACCCCGGCAAACAGATCCAGTGTCTGAGAAAAACTGCGTCCCAGCCAATCCCGGTCCGGCTCTCTTTCCGGAAACGGAGGCAGGGGAACTGTAAGCCCCTCTTCGCGCAGGACATCCGGCCCGGCATAGGGAATAAGTCCCTGAAGCCAGGCAATATTCTCAGGATCCTGCAGAATATAGGCATCCGGCACCCAGGAGTGGCTGCGTCGGCGCAGAAAATCAAGGGGCTGCCTGCCTCCCGGCTTAAGCCGCAGAATTACCGACCGGCACAGCTCTTCCGCCCTGTCGCAGGCGTCTTCCCGTCTTTCCGCGGAGCATATAATGTTGCCGCACTTCTCCACATTGTTGATGGGAAAGGTGACCTTTTTACCCACGGCGGTCAGCAGAAACGCGGCATCCCCCATATTTTCGCTGAACCCATGTATCGCTTGCATGGTGCCGGGGATTGAGAAAATCGCCCGCTCCGCCGCGGTATACGCCTTTTTCGGACGTAAATCCCCCGGCGGTTCCCCTACGCTAATCCGTAAAGCACCGGCGGTAACCTCTACCCCGGAAGAAAGAGGATAGGTCCATCCCGACATATAGCCACCGGAAAGACGGGCAGCGACCTCCCCTGCAACAGGACCAGTACTGCCCAGCTTTATATCCCCCTTGGCAGCCCCGTTATCGATGCCCAGGGCCAGGGCGGCTTTTTTAAAGGTTTCGATGATCCTTTCCAGATCGGAGGCAGGAAAATTCGAGGGCATGGTATGGCCAATCTCTATAAAATAGGGAGAAAAGCGGATATGCCGGTCTGCAATCCCGCAGAGGGTAAAGTCACCCCGGTACATCAGGGCATCCAGAGAGAACTCCGGCCCTTCGATGTACCGCTCAATAATGACCCGGCCTGAGGCTGAACTGGCAAAGGCGGCCCCGACCGCCTCATGGCATTCATCCATGGAGTCGATTCTGCGAATACCCCGGGCGCCCATATTGTCTACCGGCTTTACGACCGCAGGAAAACCGAACATTTCAACCTGTTCATGCCATTCATGAGGATTCTGCAGAAGGGTAAAATCAGGAGAAGGCACACCGGCCTCTTTAAAGGTACTGCGCATCAGGAACTTATCACTGGCCCTAAGGGCACTTTGATAGGGAATACCCGGTAAATCAGCTTTTTCCGCGGCATACGCGACAGCGGCGGAAAAATCAGTCCCGGTTGTAAATACTCCGTCCAGACCTTTCTTTACGCGCCACTCCACGACAGAAGCGGCAATACCCTCCCTGTCCCTCAGATCGATATGCTCAAAGTAGTGAACGTCCTTTCGTCCGGGGGCTGCAGGGTTTCCATCGGCGCAGACTACCTCCCAGCCAAAACCTTTGGCTATACGAATTGCAGGAAGCTGCATGGTACCGGCACCCAGAATATAGATACGCCTTGTTCCTGTCACACACAAGCTCCCATTATAAAGGTTTTCCCGGCTTTTCAGATTCCAGACGGCGGGCATAGATTTCGAAGGTGTCTCCAAGAAGCAGCCACGAAGCGATTATTCTGTTCAGGGGCCAGAAAAAACACAACGGTGCCGGAAAGCGTTCCCGATGCAGCCCTGGTACCCGGAATTTTTCAACTCGAAAGCCATGTTTTGCAAGAAGCTTTCTGATTGAAGAAGGACTCAGGATTGTATAGTGATCCGCAGGACTCGCAGCCAGAAAACTCTTTAAATGCCGGCGGGCGCTTATGCCTTTGCCATTCGGCGTCCCCATAGCCAGAACACCGCCGGGACGGACCATGCCCGAAAGCTGCTTCAGAACGGCCTGCAGATCCGGAAAATGCTCGATTACATACCAGAGAGTGACAGCATCCCAGCTGCGCTGCGGGTTCTGCTCCGTGAACTCGCCAAGGCCCAGGGCATGTACCTCGCACCCAAGGTTCTTCTCCGCCCAAAGAGCCGCTTCCCTGGACGGTTCCACCCCTTCGACCCGGAAGCCCGCCTCTTTAGCGGCCTGTAAAAATGGTCCATAGGCGCAACCTATGTCCAGCAGCGCAGGATCCGGATGTCCTGGCTGAATGTGCTTGAGCCGTTTTTCTCCCATTTTGCGGATATGTTCAAAATCATCAAGATAGTTTTTACCGTACTGGCGTTTATACTCATCGAAAAAGTAGGCATGATTGTAGACCGTCGAGTCAGGGACCCAGCGCTGTTGATACACGAGACCGCAACTCCGGCAGCGGTAAAAGCTGCGTTCCGGAAAACGCCCAATGACCGCAGCACGCTCCCTGCCGCAGCCGGGACAGAACACATCTGAGGGACTCAGGTCCGATAGAGACGTGCTTTCGGCAGTACCTTTATTCAGGGCTTCTTCCGCCAGTACGCAGCGGCCGATAAGCTTTCTGGGACTCTCAAGGATCCTTTTAAGGCGCCGTTTATCGGGTTTGCCGGTTCCGCAGACCGGAAGACCGGTCTTTCTTGCCAGACGGCTGTGATACCTCGAAGGATTTATCGTCAGAACCGGAGTCCCGGCCGCCAGGGCCTCCAGGGCTGTTAACCCATACGAGGTAACCAGGCAATCGTACGCTGATAAATGTTCCCGCAGGTTATCCGGTGCTTTAAGGATTTTAACCTCCGGAGGCAGCTGCAGTTTCCTTGACGCCGGCCCCTGCACCACCGTTATGGAGTAGGAAGAAATGAAAGGTAAAGAAAGGAGAGCTTCCAGGCTCGGCAGCGTAAGTCCCCGGGGATCTTCACCGCCGAAACTGACCAGAATTTTCTCGAATCTTTCGGGACAATCGTAATAGAACCTGCGCTGCACAGGCATCGGGTTTAAGTCCGGCTTGAACAGGTTCGACTCCCTTCGGTGCAGACCCGGCATGGTATCAATCAGGTAATCAATAAACCTTCTGTTCCTGCTTCCTTCATCCACCGCGGCAATGGGGGTCCCCGGCAGGATTTTTTTGAGTTTCTGAAGAACGGCACGGGAAGTTTCGCGCTGATCCAGCAGAATGTAACTCCACTCTTCGCCAGGAATCTTACGAAAGTCAGTCTCGGATTCTATGAACTGTTCATAAGGCTTAAGATCGATCACAGGCCCGGGAAAAAGCTCCCCGTTCCGGTCAAGAAACAGGGAGACCTGTTCAGGGTACTCGGCGGCAAGGGTTAGCATACGATGCAGATGACCACTGCCATTGCCCCGCCGTACCGAAGGGATTGCCAGTATTCTGCTTTTCCGTTTCTCTCCCATCACTGTTCTTCTCTTTTAAGTGTTCTTTGCACCGTTTCCAGTATCCGACGAGGACCTTTCATTAAAATAAGCGATGAGCCTGTCTATACCGACAGGAGTTCCGCCATACAGCTCCCTGAATAATCCGGCAATGTAACGATAATCATCCAGGGTATCAAGAGTGACCCTTTCTGTCGGACAGCGGCGGGATTCCCGTACCGGAGCAGTACTGATAGTAAACTCTCCGGGCCTTCTGTACAGAAAAGGACAGACATGTTCCCGCTCGTAGGGGTCTTCCGCGTATGTATCTGCTGTAAGCAGGGCCGGGACGGCAATAACCTCCACACCGGTACCCAGAGGGGACTCTGTACAGACCGCGTAATCGGCCCCGCCTGCACGCTGCAGACTGAGGGTCTCCTCGGCAATCTCCCAGGAAACCAGGGGATTGTCGCCGGTTGCCCGTATAACAAGTTCCAGTCCGTAATGCCGGGCGGCATCGGCATAGCGCCGAAGAACATCCTCTTTGGGGCCGATAAAAAGCTCGAAACCCTCAGCCTCGGCCTTTTGTCTGAAGAATTCCGCGCTTCCCGGATCCGTAGCAAGAATAAAGCGCTCTGCCGCTGAAACCCTGCGCAGGGCAGCCATGGCGTGCTGAACAACGGTCTTTCCCTGCAGATCCAGCAGAGCCTTTGCCGGCAATCTGGAAGAATCCAGACGCGCCTGAAGTACTACACCAATCACGCCTCGGGAACCTCCCATAAATCAGCTATGGTACGAGCATCCTGCACAAAACGGTACTGGTTCAGCCGGACCCAGTCTGCCGCCTCCCGGAATTCCCGGAGGGATTCCACAAAGCTGGCCCCGGAACGCAGGTAAAACGGCAGGAATCTGGATTTCGGCAGAACACCCCGGTCCTTGTCAAAACGCAGGGCCAGGTTTTTTAAAAAGAAACGGCGATATCCTGCATCCGGTGTGCTGTCCTGTGCAGGAGGATCGCTTGTCATAACAATGCGGAACTGATTGGAAGAGGTAATGCGCTCTCCCCACAGGTAAGCCCGGAAACCGAATTCCAGCAGCTGCCAGTAGGGATTCGTAATTTCCGGATCAAAGCCCCCCAGCAGGTTGAACTGACTGCGTCGGTAAAGTCCGCAGTGATCGTAGGGATACAAGGTCAGCATGCCGTCACTCTTAGGAACGAAAGGCAGAACCTTAAGCCGCTTTTTCTGAAATCCCGGCGCGATCATGGTGGGGATCGTTTCGTTTCGCTGATTAATCAGCACAGGGACCGTACAGACCCCAGGCTGCTCCGCCACCCGTTCCAGGGTCCTGGGAGTTACCTGGGAAATACGCATCTCGTTCCAGATAACCAGAACATAGGTGCCCCGGGCCTCGTCCATACCGATATTAAGATACTCCCCCAGACTCACTGTCCGGTGCAACCGGATAAAGCGCACCCTGGGAAACTTTCTTGCCAGGGGCTCCAGTTCATAGGTGTTGCGGGATCCTTCCAGGGATATTATCTCCGCGGGCCGCAGCCGTTCGAGCTCCTGCAGCATTTCGCTGCGGTAGACCCGGGTCCCCCGGTTCAGGAGCAGCACAGTCAGTGGCAGGTCGGGATTCCCCTCCCGCTCCCGGTCCCCCCCCAAAACGGTATAGGGAACCTTCATCTTTTTATCAGTAGTTAAAGGTGTAGTACTCATCGCACTCACTGCACAATTCCGGGTATTTCTTTTCCAGATGCTGATTATAGTATTTCTCACCGGCCTTCCAGACAGTTTCAAAACCGTCTGTGAAGATGTTTCCCAGAGAATATTGCCCGTCCAGGTCCTCCCGGCACAGGGGAACATCGCCGTTTACAAGCACCACCAGGTCCCGTTTCAGGTGCCAGCAGGGGTTTCGCTTTAGGGGAGAGATATCCGCCACCCGGCGCTGGGGAAGACGGCCGGAAAAGTGATCATATTTCTGGATGATGATGTTTTCTGTCAGCTCCTTCCAGGAACGGTAAAAATGTTCCAGCTCCTCTTCGTTGCTGTCCATCCTGACCGCCTGCACATAGGCGGTGGCAGGAAAGAGTTCCAGCAGGGTTTTTGCCACCGCCACAGCCTCCTGGAAGCCGGAACCCCGCAGCTTGCGGTAGGTCTCCTCGGTGTGAGCATCCAGAGATACAATCCAGATCAGGCGATCCCCCGCTTTTTCCGCGAGCCGGGCCAGGGTTTCCCGCTTCCAGCCGAGACCGGCGGTTTCTATAACTCCGGTTAAATTCGGATACTCAAGAATGGTATTCAGGATATCGGAAATCTGCGGATGCAGAGCCGGTTCGCCCCAGGGGGAAAGGTTGACGTACCCCTTTTCTGCAAAGTCGGTATATCCTTTAAGGAGCCCGTTAAAGCTTTCAAGGCTCATATGCTCCGTCAGGTTCAGTACATCCCCTGCTGTTTCTGGGTAGGGGCAATAGGTACAGACCTGAGGACAGGGTGAGCTGATCTGCACCGAAAGGTAGGCGGGCAGGGTCCGCAAAATCTGCTGATTTTCATGCAGATAACGCAGCAGAGCTTCTGCTCCCCGGACCCCGGCGTCGGCGACTCCCTTTACCAGCATAAAGCCGGCTTTTCCATCCGCTGCCAGACGAATACGAAGCATCCGTAAATCCAGAGGGGGAATCTCCGTTTCTATTTCGAAGGCGTTTATGTCCTTACGCAGCACCTCGAAGACCGAGTCCCGTTGAATCGGACCTGTTACTCCGTCAGCCAGACTGGCCAGGGCGGAGACGGCGCTGGCCCGGATTATTTCCGGGGCGATACCCGCCGGATAGGCATCGGCAAAAGTGTAGTCGGCATGATACCGCCGGTGATTGTTCCACATCCGCTCGCAGAGCGCCGGATCTATTAAGGGGGTGTCCCCAAATAGATAAAAAAGAGAGTTAAGGTTGTCCTGCTTTTCGCACAGATCACGTAGTGCGGTAAACAATCCCTGGGGATCAGAAATTCCGGAAATACAGGTTACCCCTTCGATTTTTCCCGCCAGGTCATCTTCCCGGGAACAGAGGCAGACAAGCCCGGAGATATCCGGTAAGGCTTTCGCAAGATCCACTACCATATCGAAAGACGATTTTCCATCGGCAAGGGGTAGAAAAGCGTGTTCCGACAAAGACGTACAGTTTATAAGCGCAAGATTTGCCATATATATACAATATCGACACAGCCGGTAGCGGACTTAGAAAAATTGCCGCCGGCTTGAATATCGCCCTCCATAGCAGCCCGGGCAGGCTTCCGGACACTTTATTTACAGGGGATACCCGGGCTATAGTAGAAACAACTGGAATCGGTATCCCAAACTGTATTGAAATATAGTACCATTACGGGCCGATTTGTACCAGAATTCCCCGTACCCAAAGCGGAGGGCAATGTGATTCAGAGAAAGGTAAACCTGACGGCAAACAGAGAGATTGCCCGTGACTATTTTGAGCTGAGGTTCCTATTCAGCTTTTCCGAAAGAGAAACTCCCCTGCCCGGACAATTCCTTACCCTAAAGATCAGTGACGGACCGGCTCCCCTGTTGCGGCGCCCCTTCGCATTCTCCGCTTACCGGAACGGAACTGCCGGGGTTATTTATCAACGCCGGGGTCCGGGAACGGAACTGCTGGCGGGAAAACGCGAAGGCGACGAACTGGACATTATCGCTCCTCTGGGGAACACCTGGCCCGAACCCGGGACAAAGGAACACCCGGTATTGGTGGCAGGTGGCATCGGGATGGGGCCGATACTCTTTTTTGCCCGCAGCCTGCAACAGAAAGGCAGGAACTTCAGCCTGATTATCGGTGCAAGAACCGGGGACTACCTGCCGGATTCCACCGTAACCGCAGGGCTGGATACCCTTCTTGCCACAGACGACGGTAGCATCGGCATTCACGGTACCGTTATCGACGCACTGCCATCGGAATACCCCTCGCCTCCCCGCTTCTACACCTGCGGCCCCCATCCGATGATGTATGCGGTCCACCGGCAGGCCCTGGAACTCGATGCTCCCTGCAGCGTCTCCATGGAGCAGACAATTGCCTGCGGGGTCGGGGCCTGTATGGGCTGTGTAATCAGGCTGACCGGGGATGAACGCTTTGCCCGGGTCTGCGCCGACGGACCGATCTTTGACAGCAGGGAAGTTCTATGGAATTAACGGTAAAAATCGGCAGTGGAACCCTGCCCAATCCGGTGGGTGTTGCCTCCGGAACCTTCGGCTACGGCAGTGAATACGAGGAGCTGGTAGACCTCTCAAAATTAGGGGCAATCTACTCAAAAGCCGTAACCCCGGAACCGCGGCCGGGCAACGACATTCCCCGCATAATCGAGACCCCCGCGGGGCTCTTGAACTCCATTGGTCTTGCCAACGTGGGGCTGGAACGTTTTATTACGGAAAAACTCCCCCTGTTCCGCAGCTTCCACTGCCCTGTAATCGTTAACGTTGCCGGAAAAAACGATGAGGACTACTGCACGGTCGTGGAGACCCTTGACCAGTTCAGCGAAGTCTGGGGCTACGAGATAAATTTAAGCTGCCCCAACGTAAAAGAAGGCTGCCTTGCCTTCGGCAGCAACCCTTCCTATGTTGAAAACCTGACCCGAAAACTGCGGAAGTTAAGCTCCAAGCCGATGATTGTTAAGCTTACCCCCAATGTAACGGACATAGCCTCCATCGCAAAGGCAGCCGAAGCCGGCGGTGCCGACGCCGTAAGCTGCATAAACACCCTGGTGGGCATGGTCATAGATATTCACAGGAAAAAACCGGTTCTGCCGGCCAGCACCGGAGGACTCTCCGGCCCCGCAATTAAGCCCGTTGGTGTAGCAGCGGTTTACCGGGTAAAACGTGCAGTAGGCATACCCGTTATAGGCATCGGGGGCATACAGAATGCCGAAGACGCTATTGAGTATCTGCTGGCAGGAGCCTCGGGTGTCCAGATCGGGACCGCCACCTTTGTAGACCCAGCGGCTCCGGCGAAGGTGCTGGAAGGTATCGCGGCCTACATGGAGCAGGAAGGACTAAATACGCTTGAGGATTTTCATCAGTTTATTTCCTGATACGAAAGATAAGACCCCACCCCTTGTCGGGACAAGCTGTCAGATATGTATGATATACTGTAAGCATGAAGATTAAGATCTGGGGATGCCGGGGATCCATCCCTACCCCGGGCAAGTCTACGATCAAGTACGGCGGCAACACAACCTGTATCGAGGTGCGGCTTAAGGACGATACTCTTGTAATTTTTGACGCCGGATCCGGAATACGAAAGCTGGGAAAAAAGATTGTAAAGGAAGACTCTGCCAGGGAGCTCCTTATTGTTCTTACCCACTCTCACTGGGATCATCTAATGGGTTTCCCGTTCTTTCTTCCTGCCTGCCGGGAAGATTTTACAATAAACGTCAGGGGCGGCCCCATTGCAAAAGAATCGGTAAAAAGGTATCTGGAACATCAGATGGAAGCACCCTATTTCCCCGCCCGCTTCAGTTCTCTGAAGGCAAATTTCGATTTCAGCCACGGAATCCCAATAGTACGCAAAATAGGTTCGGCCGAACTGA
Source organism: Marispirochaeta sp. (assembly GCF_963668165.1). Classification (NCBI taxonomy): domain Bacteria; kingdom Pseudomonadati; phylum Spirochaetota; class Spirochaetia; order Spirochaetales; family Spirochaetaceae; genus Marispirochaeta; species Marispirochaeta sp. The sequence continues at coordinate 828,886 of NZ_OY764211.1, forward strand.
TTCCAATCCGCCTCAGCCATCCAAATGGAGGGTTCGGATTCAGGTTGCAGGATAAAGACGCATCGTTCGTTTTTCTTACTGATAATGAACTGGGTCATGATCACACAGACGGAAGAATATAAACATACCAAAGGATGGGGTCATTCAACCTTTGTCGATGCCGCTCTGTTAGCTGTCCACTCGGGGGTTAAACACTATGGTATATTTCATCACGATCCCGACCACTCCGACGGTGATATAGAAAGGATTGAAGCGGTAAGCAGGGAGATAATCGACAGAAAACACAGCAAAACCAATTGCTTTGCTGTATACGAAGAACAGGAAATCAATCTGTCGTGATACCTATTACTGGTAATCATCCCCAAGATTATTATTTTTTTCCATGAAATAATCGCAGCAGTTTTGCAACGGACATTTTTCGCAGACTGGTTTTCGGGAAAGACATATATCTCTTCCATGATAATTAATCACCATGGAAAAGCGGGTATGCGTCTCCGGAGACAGTTGGGCAGCAATCTCCTTCTCTATTTTTTCGGGAGGCTTTTCGCTTGCCAAACCGAGCCTTCGGACCACCCGGGAAAAATGAGTATCCACGATTATTGCGGGACGATTGTATATATGACCCAGGACTACATTGGCGCTTTTTCTCCCTACTCCGGGCAGATGGATCAGCTCCTCCATAGTGGAGGGTACGATACTTCCGTACTCCTCTGCCAGCCGACTGGAAGCAGCGATAATATTCTTTGCCTTCTGCCGGTAAAACCCGGCACTGCGGACAAGATTCTCTACCGCGCCCGGCTCCGCCGACCCCAGGGCAGCTGCATCGGGATACGCGGCAAAGAGCCCCGGGGTTACCTCGTTCACCTGCCGGTCGGTTGTCTGGGCGGAAAGAATGACCCCGATAAGCAGCTCAAAAGGATTGGAAAAATTCAGCAATGTGCGGGGATCGGGGTACCGTTGATTGAGGATGTCGTAAATCTGCAAAATTTTGGGTTGTACGGACTCCATGAAGTGAATAATCCCGATGCCTGGCCCCTGTGTCAATCGGATTCCAGGAATATCAAGGTGAATGCATATAGATATACACAGGAAGGCGGTAGTCGACAGCGTCATCAGATTTCATAGTTAAAGTTTCTCTCAAGCAAGAGTTTCCCGAACAAATTTAACGGACTTAAGCGCTTCTTCGTCCAGATCTGCACCGGGCATCAAATCCCGCCACACAGCGATGTCCCATCCTACTTCTCCTCCGGGACGAACAAAGGGCTCCATGACCAACGGACCGTCAAAGCCTATGCTGTCCAATCCCCGTTTAATTTCATCCCAGGGCATACGCCCGCAGCCGGGAGGCTTTCGATTGGTTTCCCCTATATGGAGTTCTGATAGATAGGGTCCTGCCAGTTTTATGGCTCCTCCGATGGAGTCCTCTTCAATGTTCATATGGAATGTATCCAGAAGAATCCTGCACCAGGGGCTGTCAATCTCTTTGACATATTTAACCGCCTCCTCACAAGTATTGAGGAGGAACTGCTCAAAACGGTTTATCACTTCCACGTTGAGAATGACTTCGCACTCCTCCGCCACTTTAACCAGCTCCCGCATGCTCTTGATACTTTGTTCCCAGACAGGAGTTTTATCGATCATCCCTTTTGGGGGAACAGCGGGCCAGTAGCTGTGGACTGTTCCGCTTATCATTTTCCCGTCGATAGAGCCCACGGCACGTATGATATCCTTCATAAAGTCAACTCCCCGCAGACGGATAGCTTCATCCAAGGAGGAAACATCCATATCAGCAGTCAAGCCGATGCCGCAGGAGAGTTCGATTCCTCTATCATCCGCGGCCTTTTTCAGTTTCTGCCTTTTTGTATCTCCCATTCGGAGAATAACTGCTGCATGAACCTCAAGCTGATCGAATCCCAGCTTTTTTACCCTATCGATGTAGGGCATGAAATCAGCTTCCCAGGAATCAGCCCAGAAAGCATAGTAGATTCCGATATCCCGACTCATTCTTCACTCCATAAATCAAGATCACTATTAATATGAACTCCATTCCATTTGGATGGTGATACTCCCGTTTTTTTCTTAAAAAGTCTGGAAAAATAATATGGATTATCAAAAGCAAGTTTGAAAGAAACCTCTTTAACGCTCAGTTCTCCCATAACAAGGAGCTCCTTGGCTTTATTTATTTTCATATGCAGAAAATATTGATAGGGAGACAGCCCGGTATGCTCATTGAAATACTCTCTAAGGGTATGATAGCTCACCCCCAACGCGCTGGTAATGGCCTCCACATCAAATTTTGTATAGATGTTCTCCTCAAGAATCTCCCGTGCCTGCTCCAACAGGTTGGTAGCATTATCTTTGAGAACAACATTCTTTCTTGAGGCCTGAAGTCGGGCAAAAATCTGAGGAACCAGAGAGGCGATCAGCTGCTGCATACAGACCGGTTCCTTACAGGCATATTCCAATGCCTTATCGAAGAGGGCGATAAGAGAAGAACTGATCCCCGGACGATAGATCGAATTCTCACGCTCCATATACTTTCGGTCCAGCCAGTTCTGAGCGCACTCTCCATTGAATCCGATCCAATGTTCGGTCCATCCCGTATCTGGATCGGGACTATACCAATGACGTTCCCCAGGAACCAACAGTAACATTGTTCCTGTAGATATGGAAAAATCCCCCTGAAAGGAACGGAACCGTCCCGAGCCCTCTGTTATATAGACAAACTGAAACTCGTTCAGAACCCTTCCACTGAACCAGTTCACTACATATTGTTCCGGATGCTTGTCACTCTGGTAGGGATACTTTTCGCCCGGACGCACATGTATCCGACCTACAGTAGTAACATATAGCTGCCAGAATACATCTTCATCACTGTAGGGAAGATATCGAAAGCTGTTTTTATTAGACTCCAAAGAATAGGGCATATATCAGGTGTTCTTGTCCCCTCTCAAGATATCCTCCCTCTCTCGGATATAGCTGACGGTCTGACGCACAAGTTCGTCCAACTGAACCGGATCAGGGCTTCCGTACATGGCTGGATAGGGATCGCCACCAGGCCCCAGAGGCTCGGGAGTGACGAATTTATCGCCGTTATTGTAATCGATTAAATACAGGGCCTCAATGATGCGGTCCAGATCCAAGGAACCGGTACCCAAGGCACCTCTCTGACTGTCGGCCATATGAAGATTCACCAATTGATTATCCGCTTCCAGAATAGCCGTGGCGATATGATTCTCTTCCGCCTGCATATGAAATACATCCCCATTGATATGGGCAACACCGGGGCAGTTCAAAGCGGCGATATATCTCTTGGCCTGAGCCACAGTATTGACGATAGTAGTCTCAGCGGAACGGATGGGTTCGATAGCCCCTTTTACATTATGTTTGCTGAACAGTTTACCCACCAGGTTCAGGGTCTCCAGACTCCTGTACTCCTCCATATCATCATAGGCGAGATTCCTTCCCACTGCTGCGGGAACTACAAGAAGATAGACCCCTCCGATCTCGGCAGTGAACTCGACCTCCCTCTTGATATAATCAATTGCTGCCTGCCTTTGTAAGGCAGATACGCTGGACAGGTCATTCTCTTTAGAAAACATACCGCAGACACCACTGGCTTTGATTCCCGCATCCCTTAGCAGCTTGCGGGTCTCTTTCATTTTATAACCGAGATCCGGTCCATAATGATTCCCGTGAAATTCTATATACTCCACGTCATTCCGAGCCAGGCGATCCAGTGAAACCTTCAAATCTTCACAACCGAACCCCCAGTTACTCCAGGAAATCTTCAACCGATTCTTTATCCTTTCGCTGCTGGAGGTTCTGAATCCTTTGAATCGGTCATCAATCTCTTTATTCTTTATCTCATAATTCTGCATCATTGACTCTTCCTTGAAAACTGCCGGGAGAAAAACACCCCCGGCAGCACTTAAATCAACATAGTACTGTTGAAAAAACTAGAAACTGAAGGAAGCGTGGTTTTCCTTGGTGAAGTCCGCAGGGGGCCCCATGACAACAGTCCGGCCATCTTTCCAAACGGAGATTTTGCCGACATTCTCAATATTCTGACCATCGACAGGTTTTTCACCGTTGAGCAGGTTGTAAGCCAGAACAACAGTCAGGTAACCCAGTTTGGAGGGATCCCAGAGGGTTCCTACTCTCAGAGAACCATCATCCAGGTAGGGACCGGAGTCGGTGGGCAAAGAGGTACCGACAACTGCTATTCTGTCTTTAAGACCCTTTTCCTGTACGGCCTGGGCGGCACCAAGAGGCGCGGGGGTGCTGACACCAACCACACCCTTCAGGTTGGGGTAAGCCTTGATCAAATCCAAGGTCTTCTGGTAAGCCATCTGCTGTTTCTCATCAGAAGGAACCTTGTCGGTAACCAGGTTCAGTCCAGGGTATTTGCTCTTGGCATAGGCCAGACCGGCATCGATCCAAGTGTTCAGATTGGCGGCAGACAGACCACCAGTAATGATGGCGTAATCTCCGCTTTCACCCATTTCCTGTACCAGCAGATCCCAGATATGCTGACCATACTCTTGATCGTCGATCTGGTGAACGGACAGGTCTACTACAGAAGCATCAGCGGGAGTATCCCAGTCCAGAACGGCGATGCCGGCCTTCTTGGCCTTCATCAGAACAGGGGTCAGGGCTGCCGCGTCATTGGGAGCAACACAGATAGCATCTACGCCCTTGCTGATAAGGTCTTCCAGCATGCGAACCTGCTCAGCGGCATCAGGAGTCGTGGGTCCGGTGTAGATTACATTGACCCCCAAATCCTTTCCAGCCTGAATTGCACCTGTTTCAGATGCGTTAAAGTAAGGGATACCTACCAGCTTCGGCATAACGACAATGGTCTTCTCATCGCTGCCAGCAGCGTCCTTCGATCCATTTGCCCATACACCGGATAGGCAAAACACAGCTAAAATCAGTGCAGCAAGAACTCTTTTTCTCATTAGTTCTCCTCCTTTAGATATTTCATCCGGAACACGCCGGACAGATCCAAATTAGACTTCTTTCGTCCGGCGATCTGTCAGGAAATTGATCGTCAAAACGATAATTAGAATGGCCCCCATTACCACGTTGGTCAGATAACGGTTGAACCCGAAGATATTCAGGCCGCTGGAAATGACCTGTAAAATCATTACAGCGATCACCGTACCAACGACCTTCCCCTCCCCGCCGTTGATATTGGTCCCTCCCAGAACGGAAGCCGCCACAGCCTGAAGCAGGTAGGATGATCCGTAAGATTCTTTGGCCGAGTTATAGCGGGAAGCCATTAAAACACCCGCCACGGCGGCCAGCAGACTGGCAATTAGATACGTCTGAAACAGGATTCTGCGGACCTTCACACCCGAATACCGGGCCACTTTGGGATTGCAGCCGATCATATAAATTGCCATTCCCATGCGGCTTCTTTCCAGGAGCAGCCAAGATCCGCCAATGATCAATATGAAGATGATCATTGGCACAGGAATACCGAGGAATGTTGAGTTTCCGATCAGTAAAAATTCAAAAGGAAAACCCGAGACAGCTCCGCCCTTAGTAATATTAAGACTTATTCCTTCAAACAAAGTCATGGCCCCAAGTGTAGCCAACATGGGAGTCACACCTATATAGGAGACCACAATTCCATTAAACACGCCACACAGGGCGGCGATGCCCAGCATCACCAGGATTCCTGACACTACGGCCAGGGAACCATTGATGCCTGCAGCGTACTGGTTGGCCATTACAAGCCCCCCAACAATCATGGAAAGGGTGGCCGTATAGGTAAGGGAAAGGTTTATTCCGCCGGCGACAACGACCAGCATCATGGACAGGGCCAGTATACCGAACTCAGGCATCTGATAGGCCATGGACTGCAGGTTGTACAGGCTTAAAAAACGGCCCGGTGACAACAGGCTCATAAGCACAAAGATGAACAAAAATATGGCAAACAGGATTCCCTCTTTGCTGGCTATGAACCTTCTTATTAGCGACTTCATACAACCCCTACTCCACATCTACACGTATTTTGTATTTTTCAGCCCGCTGTTTCTGGATCATATCGATACTGATGGAACCGATGATAATCAGGCCAACAACGATCTTCTGCCAGAAGGTGGGAATGTGCATCAGAATCAGTCCATTGTTGATTACGCAGAACAGGGCCACTCCAATCATGGTACCCAGCACTGAACCGTAGCCGCCCAATACGCTGGCTCCGCCAAGAACGACTGCCGCAATAACCTGCATTTCAAATCCCAAGAAGGCGTTAGGGTCCACCTGACGCATAATTGAAGTATGGACCACCGCGGCCGTTCCAATCAGAAATCCTTCAAAGCTGTACACAAAGATCAATATCCGCTCGGCTTTGAATCCCATTCTTTCGGCAGACTCTTTATTGCCGCCTATAGCGTAAATACCGCGACCGATAACGGTTTTCTTAAGAATGAAACAAGTCAGAATGATCACGGGGATCAGAAACAGAACCTGTATAGGCAGACCGATAATCCGACCGCCGGTTATCTGGACGGGAAACAGGATGGTCCGGCCGAAGATGATGAAACTATCCGGAATACCAGTTATCCATGTACCATTGGTCAGATACAGAACAAGACCGAGGATTACACTCATGGTTCCCAGGGTCGCCACAATGGGAGGAATCTTCAACTTGGCGATAAGAAGACCGTTAACCAGCCCCATCAGGGCACCACTGAGACAGGCCACCAGAATCGCCACAAAGATGTTAGAACTGAAATAGATCAGAGACTGTCCAGTTATGACTGTGACAGCCGAGATTATGGAAGCCACAGAAACATCAATACCTCCGGTCAGTAGAACCAGCAACATTCCCAGAGCCATAATGGCCAATACCAGATTGCTTTTAAGGATGTCCAGGAAATTCTCCACCGAAAAGAATGCCGGGTTGGCGATACCGATGACTATAGACAGAATTACAAAAATCAGGATGATCGGTAATTCTTTAATCTTCAAAGATTTGATGTTCATTTTTCACCTACAATGCTATGTTCTGTAATCATACACACTCCTACAAAGCCTTGCTCATAATGTCTTCCTGGTTCAGATCCTCACAGAACATCTGCGCCGTGATTCTTCCGTGTCTCATTACAGCGACCCGGTCGGCGATAGCCAGGATTTCGGGAAGTTCGGAAGAGATGACGATGATCCCCAGTCCCGATGCCGCCAGTTCCCTCAGTATCTGATGAATCTCGGCCTTGGCACCGATATCAATTCCGTTGGTTGGTTCGTCCACAATCAGCACCCTGGGCTTAGTGGCCAGCCACTTGGAAACAACGACCCTTTGCTGATTTCCTCCCGATAGTTTGGAGGTCAGCATATGGGGAATACGGGGACGAATGCCCAGCTGGTCCATCCACTTTTCCGTCAGGTGTTGTTTCCGTTTCATATCGATCAGACCATTACGCCTGCTCAGGGAGTCCAGAACTGTCAACGAGATGTTGTCCTCGATGGATTTTCTGAGGACAAGCCCCTCCTGAAGCCGGTTTTCCGGTACATAGGAGATCCCCGCTTTTACGGCATTACTGGGCGACTTGACTGTCAACTCTTTTCCGTCCAGCATAAGGATTCCCTCGTCCACGGGATTCAGGCCGAATATGGCTTGAGCCACCTCGGTTCTTCCCGCACCAACCAGACCCGTTAATCCCAGAATCTCCCCCTTGTGGAGGATAAAATTGATATCGATGAAGTTTCCCTTTTTGGAAAAGCCCTTTACTTCAAGGAGCCGCTCTTCCCGTCTGTTTTTGGGATAGATGGTATATTCAATCTTGCGTCCCACCATCAGAGAAATCAGCTGATCGTCATCTAACTCATCCTCGCTGTAAGTGCCTATGTACTGACCATCCCTGAGTACAGTGAACCGGTCGGAAACAGCAAAGAGTTCATCCAGCTTGTGGCTAATAAACAGCAAAGCAATGCCCTTCTTCTTCAAAGAGAGCATAATCTCGAAGAGCTTCTTAACCTCTCCCTTGGAAAGGGAAGAGGTCGGTTCATCCAAGATCAGCAGTCTGGCATTGTTGGCCAGGGCCCGGGCAATGGCCACCAGCTGCTGCCGCGCAACAGATAAATCCCCCAGAGAAGTTTTCAGATCCATGGATATCCCCAGTTGATCCAGGGCATCTTTTGCAATCTTATCCATGGCCTTCCAGCTGATCAGTTTATCGTTCTTTCCTACACTGTTTCCAAGGGCAATATTCTCCATAACTGACAGATTCGGAAAAAGCGAAAAGTCCTGGTATATAACAACAATTCCCTGTCTCAGTGATTCCAGAGGCGTAAGCTCCTCCAGAACCCGGCCATTCATGGTAATGGCACCACCAGCTTCCGGCTGATAGACCCCAGAAAGGATCTTGATTAATGTGGATTTTCCCGCACCATTCTCACCGATCAGCGCGTGAATCTCCCCTGTATTGATTGTGAAACCCACATTCTGCAGGGCTTTTACACCAGGGAAATATTTTGATATGTTTTCGATTTCAATCAGGGTTTGACCCATCTGTTCCTCCTGAACTAAGAATATTATCAGGGGGAAATTCATTATCCACCATTCACGATTTTTAACTATTCTTTATATTTTTTAGTAGATTGATACATTTTTTTTGACAGAAAATTAACTTTTGTATACGCCGATCCAAAACGAACACCCATTCCGGAGATAGCGGACAGCGATACTGGTTAAAACCTGACACCTGTCCCGACCGGAGGCCGATAGCATACGACCTTATAGAATCGATCGTTTCTAAAGCCACATCAGAGATTTCTTAGAATACCACAGGCATTTGTCTCACTATAGTGACCCCATTGCCCGTTAATGTTCAGAATGATTTCAATCAGATCATGCTTTTTTTTTACATTCTGGAATCTCCAAATTCTATAAGATGATTTGACAACAGATGCTGAAGAGATGTTATTCCTGCACCCATCTCGCAAGTTGAAAACAGTGTTGAGGATATTGTCAAAGAAATCAGTTGTATGGTTTTTAAAATAATTCTATCAAGCGCCTCTTTTCTGTGAATATCAATACGCCTTTGCTCTTGATCAGATTCCAATAATATTGACCCTGATGCAGGGAATCGATATACTGTGCCTTCTATACGGGATGTGGCCCAGTGGCTAGGGCACCTGGTTTGGGACCAGGGGATCGGAGGTTCGAATCCTCTCATCCCGATTTATCCTATGCGCCCATAGCTCAGTTGGATAGAGCAACGGCCTTCTAAGCCGTGGGTCAGAGGTTCGAATCCTCTTGGGCGTGCAAATGGCGAAGGCCCCTACATCAGGGGCTTTTTTTGCATCTTGAACAAGAATAGATATTTTGTGCTCTACATATCAACCTTTTAGAATATTGACTGCTGTAGCCGCCTCTTGAACCTATAAATATATTTATATACATTATAATTCATCATTTCTCTCCAATTAAAGGAATTATAATGACTCACAATGACAAATATGTTTTGGTACTTATAGATATTTAGATATTCAAAAAGAGTCCAGGTTTGGCGTAGAAAATTTACTTACTGTTGTAAATAATTCACGAAAGGTGATCGATACATGCCGTATGCTTGGCATTCCTGTCATCTACACCCGGCAGATCAACCGCTAAGATGGAACAGGTCTCTCCCGGGGAGAAGAGATAAACAGCAAGGGAAATCCGGTATTCTATTGTACCAACACCGATGCAATCGAAATCATCGATGATATAGCACCGCGAAAAGAAGATATCGTCATTGATAAATACCGCTGGAGCGCTTTTTATCAGACCAGCCTGGAACTCTTTCTTCAAAGTACAGGAGCAAAAAATATTATCATCGGCGGACTCGTCACCGACGGGTGCCTGATGACGTCGGTTATGGGGATGCGTATTACAGGGATTATCAGATTATCTTGTCAAGGATATGTGCGCAACGACCTGTGAAGGCGGACACATAGCCTCGATTATGATCATGGCAAACTGGGTGTACGGAATTAAGATCTACAACGCCGACCAGATGCTGCGCCATCTTAATGGAGAAGACTATGAAGTCTGGGAATCGAAAAAAGCTGCTCCCCTCCATTTTACGCCTGAAAATATACGTCAGGAGTTTGCCCGCCTCGACAAGGAAGCAAGCTTCGTAAAAGGGGATTCCCTTATTTAAGCACAGCATGTCCGTCATCCTGCGGCAGAATACACCTGCCTTGCAGTCTGCAAACCATGCAGCCGGTGCATGACTTTATTGAAAGATTAGAGATATCAAGGTTTCAACGGTAGATTCAGAGCCGCCAGATTCTTCAATTACTGTGAGCATCTGTGCAATCTTTCCTGTTATTCTGGGACCGGCATTTATCATCAGGGGTTTTCATATATACCTGAAAATCCTCCGTGGATAATTAAAACCGGTATCCTATCTTGACCGATGCAGATGATGAAAACTTCTTCCGTGTAAACTCTTCGTTACCGGCCAAAACCTTGCTATCGTTAATCCTGAAGTGAAGAGCAGCAAAGGGATTAAGATATACATGTTCCGTCAGGTGCCAGACATAACCGCCTCCGGCTGTGATTATGCTGTCTGTGAAGAGTGTGGTTTCGCCTGTTTTCTTATGCTTAACAGAGGAATTCCATAATTCAACACCGCTGCCAATCCAGAAGCCTCTTAAATCCCTGGTAAAAAAATAATCTATCAGAATAGCTGCCACGTTTACCTCGTAATCTTCAAACGAGTCTTTGATCATGGACTGGGGCATTAACAGATGGGCTCCGATCACACGTATCTTAATTCGGTTCAGACCAGCCCAGACCTGAAAAGAGTATCCTGCCCTGCCTTCCGATGCACTCAGTATGACAGGAAGCATATCCAGGGTATATCCAAGAACCGGGCTTGGACTATCTTCCGCTGCAACTGAAAGCGGGAACAGCGGATACAGACAGATAATCAACATAGCCAGAATTCCGGATTTAAGTTTTTTATCCACAACTGATTCGTTCCTTAGCCATAAATTGTCGAATATATACTCGATTCGCTCTCATTCTATCGAATATTTATTCGATAGTCAACTCTTTTTCATTACATCTGGACATAAACTCGATTCTCGAAGCGAAGGATTCCCTTAGTGAGAACAGGAAAAAGGTCGCTTCTCGGGTCCCGTCTGCTTCTTGCGATTTCTTTCATGTCCCCGTATACTTTGGCTGACTGATAAAGGGTACTTTAATGCCGAAAAAGATTCTGCTTGTGGAAGACCAGGCTATTCTTGCTATGACTGAATCCAGGATGATCGAGAAACACGGTTACACCGTTGTTACTGCGTTCACAGGTGAGCAGGCTGTCGCAATAGTAGAGAATGACCAGGATATAGACCTCATTCTGATGGATATAAACCTTGGGAGAGGTATGGATGGCACGGAAGCGGCCCAGTCTATTCTGCAAAAACGGTTGCTGCCCATAATTTTCCTGTCAAGCTATACAGATCCGGAGGTAGTACAAAAAACAGAGACCATTACTGCCTATGGCTATGTTGTTAAGAATACCGGTGAGACTGTCCTGATTAATGCCATAAAAATGGCATATCGGCTGTATAACTCCTTTAAAAAAGAACAGGAGAGTGAGACCCGTTTCCGGTCCATGGTAGAGAACAGCCCTGACCCTATGTTTATACATATTGATTTCAAGCTTGTCTATTTGAATCCCGCGGCTATACACCTGTTAGGCGCATCCTCGGAAGAAGAGCTTATCGGAATGTCAGTTCTGGACAGAATTGATGAAGCCTTTCATGAGAATGCAAAGCTTAGAATAAAGAGAATGTACAGTACGCATAAGGCTATGAGCAACAGGATTGAGCAGCAGTATATCCGTCTGGACGGCAGCAAGGTCTGGGTTGAGGTAAGCGGAATCCCGATTCATTACCAGGATAGCATTGGAATTTTGACAACGGTACGGGACATCAATGAGAGGAAAATCAAGGAGCAGCTGCTCCGTGAAAGCAGAGAAAACCTTCGCATAACCCTTAATTCCATCGGCGATGCGGTTATTTCTACCAATATTGACGGTAGAGTTGTCCGCATGAATCCGGTGGCAGAACAACTTACCGGATGGAAACTGGAAGAAGCACGGGGGAAGGACCTTGAAGAGGTCTTTATCATTATGGACGGATCGACCAGGGAGAAATCTGTAAACCCTGTTAAACACGTACTGCACTCCGGCCGGACCGTCGGTCTTAATAACCATACAATTCTTGTTTCACGAAACGGAGCAGAACATCAGATAGCCGACAGCGCAGCACCTATAAAGGACAGCTCCGATACTATCAGCGGAGTTGTCCTGGTATTTCGTGATGTTACAGAAGAATACAGGAAAGCCCGGGAACTAGAAGAATCAAGAGACTTTCTGGATGCGGTATTCAGCAGCATACAGGACGGAGTGAGTGTCCTCGACACCGATCTCACCATAAAATATGCCAATCCGGTGATGGAGAAGTGGCATCAGGAAAAAATGCCCGTTATTGGCAGAAAATGTTTTAGAGCCTTCCATGATACTGATTCAGAATGCAAAGCATGTCCTTCTCTTCGCTGTATGGAAAGCGGAAAAGCCGAAATGGATGTGCTGCAGCAATACAGCGAAACAGAAAAAAGGAATAATTGGATCGAAGTATACAGCTATCCTTTCCGGGAAAAGGATACCGGAAAAATCCGGGGAGTCATTGAATTCGTCCGGGACATTACAGAACGCAAAAATGCTGAGAAAAGGCTTCTCAATGCTGTAGAAGAGAAGGAACTCCTGATGAAGGAACTTAATCACCGGGTAAAGAACAACCTGGCTATCATCAGCTCTCTTTTGCAGATAGAGACTTCCAGACTGGGAAGCGATATTGACCTCTCTGATATCATCTCACGAATAGACGCAATTCGAATTATCCATGAAAAGTTGTACCAATCCGATAAGATAACTCATATAAAACTTAAAGACTATATACAAGACCTTCTTGAAACGGTCTTCTCATCATTTTCCGACAGGACGATAACCATTCATAACGACATAGAGAATATCCTTGTACCAACCAAGCCGGCGGTTTCCCTTGGCCTCATTATTAACGAAATTGCTGTTAACGCCATCAAACATGGATTTAAGAAAGATATAAAAGCGGAGTTCTCGGTTTCCCTTGACAGGAACAGTAATAATAATGAGGAGGAGGAGTACCTTCTGACCTTATCCAACACCGGAGCTCCCTTCCCCGAGGATGTTGATATACATAATCCTCGGAGCCTGGGCCTCCAACTGGTTACTACCCTGTGCGATCAGCTGGACGGTTCACTATCCCTGCAAAAAAGTCCGTATCCGGTTTTCCAGGTTCGCTTTAGAATAGAAGAAGGTACACATCTGCAGGCAGGTTAAATCACTGCTTTACTCTCAGCCAGACCCTCATTTCCTGACCGTCGCCCCTGTTTCCCCACTGATAATAGGGAATTGTACGTATCCTGCAGGGAACAAAATCTTTATCAGCCTCATACTCAAAATACAGTGCGTCACCTTCGGCCTTGTCCCGGTATCCGGTCAGATAGATAATCCGGGTGTCCTCCATCAGACTGTTATCATGTTCGAGGATAGTTTTAGCGGTTGGGTCCACCACCAGCTCCTGAAGTCCCTTACCATTGTCAACTTCTTCTGCACAATAAACGACGGGTCCCCGCTGTACGGCTACTTTTCCTGCATATTCCCTGACATTACTATTGGAGCGTACAAACCTCACCGGCATATCAAGGTCCAGTTCTATCTGTGCTCCGTTCTGCCATGTGCGGCTCATAACTAAATATCCATTCTCCAGTAAAGGCTTACGCTGCTGTTCCCCGTTAATCCACAGCGAAAAATCAGCACACCAGCCGGGGATTCTCAAGAAAAGAGTAAAATTCAGGGAACCCTCCATCTTCAGGGAAATCCTGATTTTTCCGTCCCACGGATATTCCGTATCCTGTTTGATACGTACAGAGGTCTGTTCAAGAAGAATATTCATCTCACATGCGGTATACTGGTGAATCCAGGCAGCATTTTCTGAACAGGACGCCATATATGTTCCAAGGGATTCTATCAACCGCGCGATATTTGTTGGACAGCAGGCGCAATCAAACCACGGAACACGGCTGATCTGAATGTGTTCATGATCATGACGGTAAGCAGCGACTTCAGGATTTACTTCCAGAGGGTTGGAGTAAAAGTACCGTGTCCCATCCAGGGAAACGCCGCTTAACGCACCGTTATACAGAGCCCTTTCGATAATGTCCGGGTATTCTCCATGTTGAATGGCTGAAAACATACGCCGGGCCCAGAATACAAGCCCGACAGAAGCACAGGTCTCAAAGAAACCCGTATCAGCCGGTAGATCATAGTCGATGGTAAAGCGCTCGCCGTGGGACTGTGAACCCAATCCTCCGGTAATATACATTTTTTCATCAACAGTATTTCTCCAGATACTGGTCAATGCCTTCAGCATTTTCCTGCCGCCCTTAGACCGAGACATATCTGCCATGGCACTGTAGAGATACATTGCACGTACGGCATGACCTTCCGCCTGATTCATCTCTTCAACCGGCTTGTGGGCCAGGTAATAATCATTTAAAAACCAGCGGGAGTCATGCATCATTCCTGATTGTGTGGCTTTTCCTGTATAAAAATCCTCAACCGAGCCCCGAACACCTAGAAAATAATCAGCAAGCCTGGTATACCTCTGCTCCCCGGTGACTTTTGCCAGACGATGCAGGGCCAGTTCTATTTCTGGATGCCCGTCATAGGAATGGTTTTGGTTTTCTCCCGGGCCGAATACCTCGTTAATATGGTCCGCGTATCGGCACATTATGTCCAGCATTCTACGTTTTCCGGTTGCTTCATAATAGGCAACCGCTGCTTCCATCATATGTCCGGCACAGTATAGTTCGTGTCCCATGTTCATATCTGTCCATCTTTTTTCAGGATTTCCAGCTATGAAAAAGGTATTCACATATCCATCGGAAAGCTGGCTTTTTTCTATAAGCCGTACAAGTTCGTCTATGATCTGTTCCAGTTCGGGATTTGAACGAATCATCAGGCTGTATGCAGCGGTCTCGATCCACTTGGCGACATCACTGTCCTGAAAGATTGTTCCCTTTGGTTTTCCTTCTGATTCTCCGGCGGCTATACGAAAGTTTTCTACCGCAAAACTGGGCGGAGCACCGGGAATCCGGTTATTCAGCGCCTTCCATTGGTAGGGGATCAATTTCTCAGTTACCATATCGACTCTTGATTTCCAGAAACCTTTTCGAAAAAGCACGTTCTTTGGAGACATATCTTTCAACATACGCATCAGTACAAGTCCTTATTTTATTGTTAATGTAAATCTCAAGAAATGATCAGCCCTTTACTCCTCCCATTGTCAGGCCTGCTACAAAATGCTTTTGAGCGATAAAAAAGAGGATAATAAGGGGTAAAACAGTCAGGGTAGCAGCAGCCATGAGCGCAGGCCAGGGAGTGTAAAAAGTAGTAATAAAGGAACGCAGCCCGATTGAAAGGGTATACAGACTGCTGTCATTCAGAAAAATTAATGGTCCTAAGAAATCATTCCAGGTGAACAGAAACTGAAAAATCGCAACGACCGCTATGGCCGGCTTGGACATTGGAACAATGACCTTAAGAATAATAACAGGATAATTCGCGCCATCTATAAAAGCGGCTTCATCAAAATCCCTTGGAAGGGATCTGAAAAACTGAACCAGCAGGAAAATGAAGAATGCGTTGCCAAAGAAAGCTGGAACTGTTAAGGGAAGGAAAGTGTTTATTCCCCCCAGCCAGTTCCATTCCAGAAAAAGAGGTATAAGCTGAACCGAGGCTGGAAGCATAAGCGTACAGATACTTAGCGAGAACATTATTCTCTTTCCCCGGAATTCCAGACGGGCAAAGGCATAGGCAATGCAAATGTTTGAGATTAACGCCCCGATGATGTTTATAACCACGATAAAGATGGTATTTGCATAGTATCGGGCGAAGGGAACCATGGTGAAAACATCAAAATAGTTCTGAAGATCAAAGGTCCGGGGGAATATCATCAAGGGTAATTTGAAAATATCATTTATGGGCATGAAAGAACTTCGTATCTGCCAAAGCAGCGGTAATAGGCAGAAAACAGCTCCCAAAACAAGGACACAGTATTTTATTATCTGTTTTATAAGAAAGCTGTTTGTCTTCATTTACGATCGCCCTCATAGTAGGTCCATCTCAGGGATGTTTTAAATATCACGATCGACAGCAAAAGGGTTACTATAAACAGGATCCAGGCAAGAGCATTGGCCATTCCCATCTTGCTGTACTTAAAGGCATGGTTATAGATATTAAGCATGAAACTCAGCGAAGCGTTCATCGGACCACCACCTGTCATGATGTAGGGCTCAGTAAATAGTTGCAGAGATTTAATCATGCCAATTATTAGATTATAAAGAATAACAGGACTCAACAGCGGAATAACAACATGCCTGAAGGAATGCCAGGCTGTACCACCGTCTATTTCCACGGCTTCAAGGAGGGTTCGTGGGATTCCCTGAAGACCAGCCAGGAAAATAACCACTATGTTCCCCACACCCCAGATGCTCATTATAATCATACTGGGTATCACCATCTCCTGGCTGTTGATCCATTGTATTTTTCCAAGCCCGATACCCGTAAGCATGGTATTCAGAAGCCCGTACTGATGATTGTATAGCCAGAGCCACATAATGGAAGTTACGACAATTGGAATCAATGAGGGCAGATAATAAATTGTTCTGAAAACCCCGACAAAGCGTATTCTGGAATTTAAGAGCAGCGATATCAGCAGCGCAATAATCAGCTGGAACGGAACACTGACCAGCGTATAGTAGAGTGTAACCTTCACGGATTTCAGGAAGAGTTCATTTTCCATAAACAATTTTATATAATTGTCAAATCCGACAAAACGGGGAGCACTTATCATGTCCCAATTAGTCAGGCTGGTAACAAAACTCAGTCCCATGGGAAAAATAACCCATAAGGAAAGACCAAGTGTCAGAGGCATAATGAGTATCCAGCCCCAGAGGTTTTCTCTTCTGGTGTTAAAGCCGATTTTCTGTTTTTTCATCTTTTTCCCGGCAGGCGGAATCAACCACACTGTGATCGATTCCGCCTGATGTAATCAATTCAGTATTTTCCTTCCAGTAAACCTGATCCCCGCACCTTTTCAGCGGCCTCTGTCAGAGCCGTCTTTGCGTCGGTAAAACCTATCCAGATACTTTCCATAGCCTGATTAAGGTAGTCTCCCCATATCTGATTGATATTCTTTATCATAATCGGTTCCGGACGGGCAACCTGCATGGAATCAAGAACGGCTTCCTTGAAACCCTCCGGATGCACATTGTTTTCGATCCATTTGGCCAGATCAGCAGGATTTGTATAGTAAGATTCCCTGGTCGGCATCCAGAGGCCTGAGGTGTAAAGGTCAAGCGTTTTCGAAGGATCCATCATCCACTTCTGAAGAGCCCATGCTGCTTCCGGATTTTTCGTCGATTTAAATACTACGTTTACGCCGCTGACATAGAGTTGAGCCGGTTTCTTCTGTATTGGCAAGGCAGCTACCCCCAGCGGCAGGTCCTTCATTCCTCCAAGTTCCAGTAACGTCCATTGTCCGGTAACCCAGAAACCAAGCTGTTCATTGGCCAGCATTACTGAAGGAGACGGCAGTCCGCTTCCGCCTCCCATATAGGGCATGACATTATCCTTGTGGATCAGATCTGCCAGTCTCTGCACGGCCTCAACAGATTCCGGGCTGTCTATAATGATCTTTTTTCCATCTTCTGTGATTACCCCTCCTCCATTGCTCCAGAGAGTCGGATAATACATAGCCGCCCATAAATCGTAAACCACACCGTAGCGCTGAACGGCATCAGGATTAAATCCCGGATCTCCGGGATGATGTCCCCTGGAATCGATAGTAAGTTTTCTGAGATGTTCGGTAAATTCTTCCCAGGACCAGGCATCCTTGTAATTAGTGGGCGGCAGAGGAACACCGGCATCCTGCAGTACTTTTCTGTTATACCACATAACCTGACACTCTGCGGCAGTATAGGCACCGTAGATATTCCCCCCTACCGAAAGCCATGTCTGCGGCAAATAGGAATCTTTCATATCATCTCGTTCAATAATATCCGTTAAATCAAGAAAGAAATCCTTCGAAGCGTAGTTGGCAAACTCTTCTGGACGAAAATACCCAACATCCGGCAGGGTATTCGATGCAGCCATTGCCTTCATCTTGGCATTGTAGGTTGATCCATCCAGATCTCCCGGAAGGTACATTGGTTCCACATTAATCCCGGGATGCGCCTTCTCAAAATCCGACAACGCTTTTTTAACCGCTGCGTCTTCAGCGGTACTGCCCCAGTACACATAGGTAATCGTTATTTCATCAGATGCATTCTCGGTCTGACCTTTTGCACATACAGTACCAGAGGCAGCCAGCAGGAAAACCATTAAAACAACTACCAGTTTTACAAATCTCATTTCAATCCCTCCTTGCGAACTGTTTTGATTTTATTATTATATTTTGGAACTTCCGAACTCGACAGCCATTCTTTCCTGATACATTGTGACAAATTCCGACTTGTTGCAGCGATTATTCGGCCAACCGCCACTTATCTGTTTTTTTTCCGTGTTGTATAATCAATACACGGAAAACAGCTATGAAATATGTTCTTCTTCAAGGCTTATCTTCAATTCACGCAGAAAATTGCGGAGTTGCCATTCTTAATCCCGGTTGGATTCATCCTGGAAGAACCCTGGACACTTCCGTTCTGATTCTAGGCAAAAAATCCAGAGTTGAACTCCTGGAAGGCAAGGAAGCTCTTCGGATTGAACCGGAAAAGTTCACTATTCTTGCCTCCGGAATAAGTCATCAGGGGGCCAGCCCAATTGCTGAACAGGCCTCCTACTACTGGATGCATTTCAAGTGCACTGAAGAACCAGTTGTTCTTGATGAGTCCGATGCTCATGCTGTGCTCAATAACGAGACCGTAACACAGACCCGCTTAAAAGACGCCATACTGCTTCCAAAAGAGATTTCTCTGCCCGATTCAAAAGCATACAGAGAGATGTTTCATGAACTGCTTTTTGAACAGGAAAATCCATCCTTTACGGAACACAAATTCCAGGTGCTGTTCAGAATGCTCTTAATCAAAATAAATGAATTCGTGCTGTCCGAACATACTGTCTCCACACGAATACCAGACAGCCACAGTCTGATCTACGCGACTATCCAGACCATTTTCGAGAATCTTACCAGCTGCAATTTTTCTGTAAAAATTCTTGCCGATATTATGCAGTATAATCCGGATTATCTTGGCCGACTGTTTAAGACAGTTATGGGAAAATCACTTGGGGAATACATAATCGATCAGCGAATCAAAAATGCTGTTACACGGCTGATAGAAAGCAACGATACCATTGATAAAATATCTTATGAGAGCGGTTTTTTTTCCTGTAGAAATTTTATCAGGCAATTTAAATCAAGAAAAGGAATGACACCCTCCGAACTGAGAACACGGCATCGGACCATGCATATAACAAATATCTGAGAACTGTCCGTAGAGCCGCAAGTATTAAACGGATTATTTTGCAGCCCTCGCGATTTCTACTACCGCTGCGATGTTTCCCTTGCGGTCAGAAGTAAGGCTTTTGATTCTGATCAAACCGGAGGAGATCCCTGAGTCTGTTGCCGCGGTAAGCAGGGCCTTTCGACCAGGCTGCAGACGAACTCTGCCCGGTGCTATCAGTTTCTCCGCTGAAAAAACCACTTTGTTTGCCTGGACCAAGTGGTAACTCACGGGGGCAGCAGGGGACAGTTCAATCTGGTATTCCATTGCCAGAGGAACACCTGGTATATCTATTTTTTTCCTTTCTTCCACGGGCATGGAAAACCTGCGGTTCGAGCTGATTTTTACCGCTTTACCGGACGTACTGAATTCCTGAAACAGAAACAGCGATGCTTCTTCTGCCAGAAAACTGCGAAAGAGTGTTTGGTCCGATGGATTGGCAGAAACCAGGATAAGACTGATCCTGCGCTGTTCTTCTGTACGGACTGCATCTTCGGCGCCTTTTTCTCCCATCTCCCGGGAACCGAAAGCAAAAAGCCCGTTGGTTATAGCACAGAATATCAAAACTACAACGAGATACCGTCGCATACACTCTCCTTGATTACCATAAAATTCGAAAGTATTAAGTTTACCCCCAGACTAGAAAAATAACAAAGTCTATCCATCGTAAGGGGCTATTGCTATCTATCGGCCCTTGCTTTAGAGTTGTTTTTCCGTATGTATCGTCTGAAAATACTTTTTATCGAAGCTTTCTACGGCGGATCCCACAGGGCCTTTGCTGACGGCTTGATCAATCACAGCCGCTATGACATACACCTTATAAGCCTTCCGGCCCGCTTCTGGAAGTGGCGTCTCCGGGGAGCTTCCCTCCATTTTTCCAGGGAGATAGAGAACTGGCAGGACTACGACCTTATAATAAGCGGCGGCATGATGAGCCTGGCTGACCTGAAGGCCCTTGCAGGTCCGGACCTCCCTCCCCTAGTCCTCTACTCTCACGAAAGTCAGCTGAGCTATCCTCTGCCTCCGGAAGAAAAGATTGACTACCAATTCGGTTTTACCGATATAAGCAACTGTCTTACTGCTGACGGGATACTTTTTAATTCCCGCTTTCATCTTGACGCCTTTTTTCATGAGCTTGGTCCATTTTTACAGCGCATACCGGAATACCGGCCGGACTGGATACCCGAGGCGATTCGGAAAAAGAGCCGAGTTATGTATCCTGGCTGTGAGTTGTCTGCTTTTCACAACCCGCCGAAACTTCCGCGGAATAATCCGCCCCTGATTCTCTGGAATCACCGCTGGGAGTTTGACAAAGCCCCGGAAAAGTTCTTCAAGGCCCTGGAGCTGCTCGACAAAAAAGGGCTTGATTTCAGGCTGGCCCTTCTGGGGGAATCCTCCCAGAAGGTACCGAAACCTTTCAAGGCCGCCAGGGAACACTTCGGAAAGCAGATAGCGGTCTATGGCTACAGAAAATCCCGGGAAGAGTATGATGCCTGGCTCAGGAAGAGTGACATTGTAATTTCCACGGCCCTGCAGGAGAACTTCGGCATTTCCATCGTGGAAGCCGTTGCAGCCGGGGCCTATCCCCTTCTTCCCCGCAGGCTTGCCTATCCGGAGGTTCTACCGGATTGTTTTCACAGAGAACATCTTTACAGGAATGTTTCCGACTTGGTGGCTAAACTGGAAAAACTGCTGAAGCAGGATGTTTCGCCAAAACCGGAACTCTCGCGGTCCATGATGATCTATGACTGGGAGAACTGCATAGATGAATATGACGACTATTTCAGCACCCTTGCGGAGGGGAGAAAATGAGTAAAAAGGGAAGGAGGCCGGATTTTGACACATACTACCAGGACCTTTTCGGAAGTCGCTGGGAGGGGCTTAAGAAGGCAATGGACGCTGATCCACGGTATACTGAATTGCAACAGGGCCTTCTGAAACCCTACTACCTGGATGCCGCCTCCCTCTTCCCCGTACAGGCCCTCAATGTAGAGCAGGCCAAAAACATCCTGGACCTCTGCGCCGCCCCTGGCGGAAAAGCCCTGGCCATAGCGGGGAACATGGGGCCTGAGGCGAATCTAACCGTGAACGACCGATCCTCACAGCGGCGCTCCCGTTTGCGGAGGGTCCTGGATGAACACCTTGCCTCTGATGCTCTTTCCCGCATTACCGTTACCGCTCATGATGCCTCCCGCTGGGGACTCTACGAACAGAACCTCTATGACCGGGTCTTGGCCGATGTCCCATGCTCTTCCGAACGCCACCTGGTCAAGGAACCAAAGCACCTTAAGGACTGGAGTCCCGCCCGGACCAGACACCTGGCGATGCAGGCCTACGCGATTCTCGCCGCGGGTTTCACCGCCCTGAAACCGGGGGGAATCCTCGTCTATTCCACCTGCGCCCTGTCGCCGAAAGAGAACGATGAAGTTATCGCAAAACTGCTGAAACGCCGGGGTGACAGCTGCCGGCCGATAATGACAGGCAGTGAGACCGGTGAAGCAACGGAATACGGCAGGATAATTCTCCCGGATCGTGCGAACGGAATGGGGCCTATCTATTACGCCTCGGTGGCCAAGAACGAGGCTTTCTGATATTATCGGTCAAGCATAATCATGGAGGTCCGATGAACCCTCTGCTGTTCACCCTGTTTCTCGCACTGCTGCCTGTTTCTGAGCTTCGCGGGGCCATTCCCTACGCCCTGACAAAGGGATATCCCCTCTATTTTGTTTATCCTTTTTGTGTTGCCGTCAATGCCATGGTGGCCCCCCTGGGCTTTCTGTTCCTCTCTACCGTTCACATGTGGATGAACCGCTTCCGCTGGTACCACCGGATGGTAACACCTCTTATCGAGCGTGCGCGGGACAAGGTCGACGCCAAGGTGCAGAGATACGGCTATTGGGGCATCATGCTCTTTGTGGCCATTCCCCTCCCTGTAACCGGGGCCTATACCGGTACCCTGGGAGCCTGGATACTGGGGCTTGGTAAACGCAGGACCATCGCGGCGGTCTTCGCCGGCGTACTAATTGCCGGGATCATTGTGAGTACCGTCAGCGTTCTTGGAATCGAAGCATTCAGCTTTTTTACAAAATCTGTTTCCCAATAATGTAAGGAGCCTATGGATTTTACCTCAGGACTGAACGACCGCCAGAAAGAGGCGGTGCTTAGCATTGACGGACCTTTATTGATCATAGCCGGCGCGGGCTCTGGCAAAACCAGGGTTATTACCCACCGTATTGCTCATATGCTGGACCAGGGGATTCCCCAGTCATCCATTCTGGCCCTCACCTTCACCAACAAAGCAGCCCGGGAAATGTCCGAGCGTGTTCGGGACCTTACGGGAAAGAAACTCTCCAACCTTACAGTTTCCACCTTTCACGCCTTCGGGGTTCAGATCCTGCGAAAAACCATTCATCTTGTGCAGGGCTACCGGGACAACTTCAGCATCTACGACCAGGTAGACAAAAACGCCCTGATTAAAGAGTGCGCACGGGAACTTGGAATAGCCCCGGACACCCTGGACCTGTGGGAGATCGGGAATATCTTTTCTGCAGTTAAAACCTTCCGGCAGAAATGGGACCGGGACACAAAGATCTACGAAAAGCTTTTTCTCGAATACGAGGAACACCTTCAGCTCTACAACGCGGTTGATTTTGACGACCTGATTGTACGGCCTCTTCAGATCTTCGACGAAAACCCGGAGGTACTGGAAACCTACCGGGAACGCTTCCGCTATATTATGGTTGACGAATTCCAGGATACCTCCATGGCCCAGTACCGTATTATGAAGATACTGTCGGATACCAGCCGCAATATCTGCGTTGTGGGTGACGATGATCAGTCCATTTACTCCTGGCGGGGAGCAAACTACGAGAATATAATCAATTTCGAACAGGACTTTCCTGAACTTTCGGAAATCAAACTGGAGCAGAACTACCGCTCCACCGGAAATATCCTGGCAGCGGCAAACGGTCTGATCGCCCATAACACTAACCGTAAGGTAAAGGAGCTGTGGACCGGCACGGGCTACGGTAACGCTATAGAGATCTACTACCCGGAAAATGAGCAGCGGGAGGCGGAGTTTATTACTACCATGATCCGCATGCTTAAAAGCAGAGGCGAGATTGAATATCATGATGTGGGAGTTCTGATGCGTACCAACTCCCTGTCTGCAACCCTGGAGGACGCCTTCTTAAGCGAGAATATCCCCTACCGGATATCCGGCGGAACGAGCTTTTTCCAGCGCAAGGAGATCAAGGATCTTATCTCCTACCTGCGGATAATGTCGAATCCCGACGACGATATGAACCTGCTCCGGATTATCAATACCCCCCGCAGGGGCATCGGAAAGCGTACACTGCAGCGAATACAGGATACAGCCCAGAAAAAACACTGTTCCATCTACAGTGCAATATCCGCCCTGCGCTATGCCTCGGATTCCGGCCTGGGAGAAAAGGCCCAGACGGATCTGTCGGATTTTGTCTCCCTGATTGAGTACTACCGGGAGCAGATCTTCACCGGCAAGGGTATTTCCAAAACCGTGCAATCCCTGGTAGACGCGGTCCAGTACTGGCCCTATCTGATCGGTGAGCATCAGAAAAATGAGCGTACCGCACGCTGGAAGTACGCCAACATCTGCCGTTTTATCGATATGATCGCCCAATGGGAAGAAAACCAGAAAGAAGAGGGCCGGAACGCATCGGTCTATGATTACCTGAACCGGATTACCCTTATTACCCGGGACGATGATCAGGACGACGACGACGGCAGGGTGAA
Organism: Marispirochaeta sp.; assembly: GCF_963668165.1. NCBI lineage: Bacteria > Pseudomonadati > Spirochaetota > Spirochaetia > Spirochaetales > Spirochaetaceae > Marispirochaeta > Marispirochaeta sp. Next base: position 853,271 of record NZ_OY764211.1, read on the forward strand.
CATTATGACTATCCATGCCGCTAAAGGGCTGGAGTTCTCCCTGGTTTTTCTTGTGGGAGTCGAGGCCCACCTTGTTCCCCACGCCCGGGCTGTGGAAGAAGATCCAAAGAATCTGGAAGAGGAACGCCGGCTCTTCTACGTTGCCATAACCCGGGCGCGGGAAAAGCTCTACATAACCAGCTGCCGAAGCCGCAGGAACATGCGGGACGTTCTGGTCTGCGAGCCTTCTCCCTTTTTAACCGAAATTCCCGAGGGCCTGATTGAAGACCATGTCGGCGAAGACGAGCTCTCCAGCGAAGACGCCGTCGAGGCTCTCTCCGCCCTCCGGGCAAAGTTCGCATCCCAGTAAACTCCCCTATTCCAGATACCAGTACAATGCGGCAAAGCCCTGACCGATGGTTTTGGTCTCGTCGATTATGGGATTACAAGCTCCTCCCGCAAGGCAGGAGCTGATGGGTCCGGTCCCCGGAGATATAGCGCTGATAGGTGGAGATTGGAACAAAAACCGCCGCATCAGAGGTTGAACTCCCTTTTCACCTTCCTGGAGTCCTTCGGTAATAACAATATTGAAGCCGTCATCAGCTCCGGCGCTTACCCGTTTTGTTACAACCTCTCCGTTTTCAAAGACATCCAGGTAATACCTTCCCTGCAAACTGGAAACAGCCGCGCTTGGAACAATGATACCACTGTCGTTGCTTATCAGAATAGTCAGGTCGGCACTCATCCCCGGCCGTAAGCTCCCTGAGGAGGGCGTTAATCTGGTCCCGCTGGGACTGCAGCACGGGTGAACGCTGCAGTGCCATGGCAGTCAGATCCGGGGTTTTAGGCAGTTCCGAGAACTCCGCCGCCGGCGCTTCGAGGGGCTCTTCCCGTGCCTGGTTCAATCCCGCGAAAAAGGCCAGTTCCAGCCGGCGCAGACGCTGTACAAGAGTCCCAGAGAGCATATCCGCCTCGGCTTCCCGCAGTTCGTCTTCAGCATCATTCAAATCATTCAGGGAAGCCGAACCGCTGGTAAACAGATTCTGGATAATCCGCAGCTCCTCCTGCGCCGCTTCCAGCTCACGTTACAGTACCTCAAGCTCGCGCCGGGCAAGCCAGTCTGCGGAATAGGCGGCAAACAGGGAAAGATTGTACTGATCCGCCGATAACAAGGAGCATGACGAAGATCAGATTTTTTTTATTTCCATATATGCATATTCAGATACTTCATCTGACAGATTAGATACACATACCGTGATGAAGAGGCTATGTTTCCAATGTGAAGATTTCGTGGAGATAGTTTCACCAGAGACCTGATTACCCGTACCTGCCATTTACAGCTCTAAACTTGACAAAACCATTGATTTACTTTCCAATTTTTGTATGTTCATAACGGGCATGGCGGAGTGGAAGGCAGGGGTCGTATGATCAGGGAGCTTCAGTTTCATTCAGGATATCCCACACAGCTTCCGGGAATCGGAAAAAAACGGATCCGCTTCAATGACAGGGTCAACATCCTCTTCGGCCCCAACGGCTCGGGAAAAACAACCATATTGCGGACCCTGGCGCTCGCTTCCGGCTGCGGTACGGGGGGCTGGTCCAACGCATCGAACGGAGATCCGCTGCATGATCTTCCTTACACGGTAACTATCGAAAAAGATGATCGTCCCGTTTTCTACCAGGACTGCTACCATAACGCAGAAGACTCATTTATCGGTGAAGATTATCTGGAGAATAACGCCCATCTTCGCTCCACCGGAGAAAAACGGATCGGCCTGGTAAATGAGCTTATCGATTACATCGAAAACCGCTTTCTTACCTACAAGCTTAAGCCCAACGATCGGCCTACCCTGCTTCTTGACGAAGCTGACAACCACATAGGTTTTGCCGGCCAATCGGTTTTGTGGGGAGATATAATCACCTATCTTTCCAAAAAGTACCAGCTGATAATCTCCACCCACTCGATATTCCCGATTCTGCTTAAACGGGACCGCAGCGTGCGCAGGGACAACATTATCGTGCTTGCGAAAGACTATGATGAAATTTGCCTCAAGGAGCTGGGAAAGGCGGTTGATTATTTTAACTCACAGAACAATCCCGATATCTAAGGCAGCCTGGACAATCAAAGGCGGAAAAATTTTCGTAGAGACGCGTAACACGGCAGAGGCTGCTGTCACTGTCAGATTCTCGGCACTGATCCCGTTTGACAGGGTCAGCACTGCTCGGCTGTAAAAATGGCGAAACCGTATCGTATATTGCCCCCGGAGGCGAGGTAATTGTGAAAATTCTTGAAATCCTCTATCAGCCGGAGGCTAACGGAGATTTTACATCCTGAGGACTCTTGACCCCTGGATGGTAGACTGGGTTATTTCAGGGTTTATTATCTTTATCAGCAGGATCATCGATGTTTCCCTTTGAACGCTCAGGATTATTTTTGCCTCCCGTGGGAAACAGAAAGATGCTCCGCTGATCGGTTTTTTCGAGATTCTTCTCTGGCTTATTGTCACACAGCAGGTTTTGACCGGTATGTCAAACCAGGCCCAGTGTTTTGGCGTATGCTCCCGGTTTCTCCGCCGGTACATACCTTGGGATAAAACTGGAAAACGCCTTCGGCACTCTCTCGGACAAGTTCAAGACTCTTTTCCACTCGATATCGGCTGTAAGCCTCCACCTCGTTCCGGCATGCACTCGGCGTCGGCAAAGCCAAACCTCCCTTGCCTCCTCCTTTATGTAAAAAGAGCGCCATGCGGCGCTCTTTTTCTGCCGGAGACCGGACTTGAACCGGTACGGGCTTATTAAGCCCGGGGGATTTTAAGTTTGAACCGGGCTTGTACTCCGCTGTCTCTTAGTGTAGATAATTGTAGCACTGGTAAAGGATTATGTAAAGTCTTTTGTTGCTCTATGTATCCCCAAATATCTCTAAATTGACACTTGTTTTTCTTGTTTTAGTGTCGATTTAGTGCAGAAAACTGGTGTCAAAGACAGGCGGGATAACGCGTCCCCCGGGCTATGTTGTTATCTGAAGTAGTATCTAAGACGCTTCCTATCAAAGATATTTGTTGACATATCGGAAGATTAGGCTTTCTGTCTTTTTTGCACCAGCTTGAGCTTTTTTTAATAATTCCCTTGGGACTTTTTTCTTCCTTTCTAAAGTTCCATCCTTGATCCCTTGAGAAATATCACCACGTCTCATTTCTGCAGCTTCATTATATGCAATCTTTGAGTCATTTGTTAGTTCCTCATAATCATGACGGCTTGCCACACAAGAAAGATCTTCATCTTTTAATGTATGTTTAACTGATGTAAAATTAACAACCAAAACAATATCATCCACATCAGGTTCTTCACTGTTTTTATCAAATAATACGAATGTAATATGACTGCAATTCCCGTATTTATTAGGTGCCATAAAGGCTGTACCGGCCACAACTCTTGGCATCCCGGAAGAAGAACTTTTTTGCTGACTCTCCATTATAAGAACAACTCTTAATAATCAAAATTTATAGTGCTGAACATTCCGCCTCAATTTTCATGATATCTTCTTCTGATACATTGGCTTGACGTAGAATTTCAGCAGGATCAATACGTTCTCGACCTGATTCAATCTCAGTGTATTCTGGAAAACGTTTTGCATTGTGAGTAAACTTCCTGAGATTAGAGAATTTCCAGTTACCATACTCACTCAAGACATTTTTTAGAATTTTTATATCTGCCGGTGAAAGATCATCAAAACCTGGATCTTTTTTGAGAGTAACATATTTATTCCCTTTTTCGATTTCAAAAAACTCAAGCCATGTGTGAGAATGAGAAAAAGGATGTCTGAAAGCGTCGAGAGCATGACTCACAACAGGACCGTGTTGTAACGAAAAAAGCTCGTCGCCCGTGACTGGAAAACCGCGTTTTGATATTGATTCTCTGTCTGTAAGATATAATAGCTTTACGATAGACCCATAATCAGTTCTGCCGCCGCGATGCTTACAAATTATTGCTGCCAATTGAATTGCTTTTTCTTTGTTATATTTGTACTGCAGCATGATTGCCCCCCCCATTTGAGTTTTAACATTACCTTAGAATTCTCTAAAAATTGCAGCACATCCTTTTCCTGTATATTAACACTTAATTATAAGGAAATCAATAAAATACTTATCCACCTCTCACAACCTGCAGTATTCCACCGTTTAACACCATCCAAATTGCAGATAACGTCACCATCATTTCCCGTCTGTTTCCCATACCTACAGTCACGGCAATAGCGTTCATTCAATTGCCCGATCGTGGGTAAGATTTCGTACTTCATGTACATCATACACCACAAAAAGTGTTTTCTGCTTCAAAGATCGGAAAGATCCCCGCTGTTTCTTGCAATAGGCAGGAAAACGCTTCCCGGGCTATACAGTAACCTGATGTAGGCTACTAATATTCTCTATCAATGTACACTTTTGCCCTTTCAATAATATCTCTATAGGCTTCTTCTGCTGATTCAAAAAAATTAACCGATAAGATAATTTGTTTTCTTTCGATTCTATCAGGTAAATTTTGTCCTACCAAAAACTCACTGCTCATCCACTCCCCCGTTCGTACATGCTCCCTACCTACTTGTTGAACATTAGGTTCAATTGTGAAGCCTCTATATGTTATTGAATCATCCATAATGATATACCTCTATTTTTAATGTGATACTTCACCTGAAGTATAAACCGGTTTAGAATATAGTAAAAGGTGATTTTATGAGAACAATACAACGGTTTAAATGGCTTCTAAGGCCCTATTTTATTTGGTATACCTTGGCGCTGTGGGTAATTCATTATGCACTTTTAACCCTTTTACCTAAACACAATCTCTTAATCGATACTCTATTAAAGGCCTTCATCCAGGTGCTGGGCATTCTTTTTGTGTTATATTCAATTAACTCAAACATGCTCAATCTGAACAAGAAAAGCTACTTTTGGTGTATTGTTGATTGGATCAAAGAATTCCCAAGAAAGCGTACACATCATCTTAAGGCTGCCTCTGGGATTGCCTTTGGCTCTTCGGGTGAAAGCGCTCGGCTTACAGTTGCAATAAATGTAAACGATCCGGTTGATATACAAGTCAAACAGTTAATAGCCGGCTATAATCATATGAACAAAGAAATTGCCCAGCTACAAAAGCAAGGTAAAACAATAGAAAGAAACCTTGAAAAAACCAGAAAGGAGTTGTTATCGGAACTTTCTTCCCAAGGGCAGGAAATAAAGAAGACTGTTCAGGATGTGTTAGTCGGAGATATACGCCTTCAGATTTTAGGTGTAATGCTTATTCTTTACAGTATGCTCATTGAATACGGAATATTATAAAAATCCCTGCCGCATCATCTCGACGGGGACGGGGAACAGGTGCCACATCGGGGAGGCCCTCCGTCAGTGGCTATCGGATTGCCGGAAGGAGGGCAACCGGCAAGTTGTTTAATATCGTGGCCCAGGTACCGGTACTTCTCGGATTCCGAGACCGTGTCTTGATTCTGCCTGCCCTGGGGCGTCGCCGGAATCGTTGGAGCTGTCAATTCTCTGGACTGGTCCGCGACCATTTGAAACGACCACGTTTTTACCAAATTTCGGGGATGGTTCGGGTGCGACGGTTTCGAGCTCGGCTTTTTTTGCGGGTTTCGTGGAACGCTCGGTCTGTTCGGCCAGGGTGAATACCATATTCCGCAACGTGGTTTTCTCAGCCCGGAAGGGATCGTTCGCCATCGATGCGGTACCGTTTTTCAGGTACTCGATCCGCGCGGACTGTTTCCAATCGAAATATTCCTGAAGCTTACCCTGGAGTTCTGGCAGAATATTTTTTTTGAATTCAGCCATCAGATCCGAAGCGATGAATTCGGCGGATTTCAGGTCCTCTGCTTTCTGCAGGTGGAGAACTTCCTTGTTGATAATCTGGATGGCAGCAGGCAGGTTTTCCAGCTCTGTATCGATCGCGGCAATCTGGGCAATGATACCGGAAGTGTCCGAGCCACGGGCCATCGCCTGGGAAAGATCGTTTTTGAGGGTGATTTTCTTTTCTTCGAGTTCGGTTTTTCGTTTGTACAGCTCATTGACTCGGTTCTGGGCTTCCGTTGCTGTTTTAAAAGTAAAGTCTGATTTCATGTGTTTCTCCTTTAGATTTCTACCCGACAAATACGGCGCCGGGGGTTGTGTTGATGCGATATTCCTTTTCCCATAATGAGGAGAGCGCCACTTTTCCCTGTGGCTGCGGTGCGGTCTCCGGCTGTGGTGTGGGCGGGGCTGGTTTTTCCGGATCTGTTGTCCGCTCGGCCAGGGGAACCGGCTGGATCAGTTCATCAGCCAGGCCGGCATCAATAATCTGCTGCCCCCGGAACGTAGTTTCCTGATCCATCAGATTTAGCCAGTGATCAACAGACTTTCCGCTTTTTGCAGCATAGACGGCGGCCATTTTACGATCGCGTGTGGCCAGTTCCTCGGCTCGTTTTGCATAGTACCTTGCGTTTCCATTTCCCGGGCCTGCAGTCCTGTGAACGAGCATTTCCGAATCGGGCTCTACAACTACATGGTCACAAGCGACGGCAATGAGTCCAGCCATTGAATCCGCGTGGCCTTCAATCCGTGCGGTCTTCTTGCCTTTGTAGTTTTTTAGATGCAATAGAATTTGAGAGCCATGGGCTGCTGATCCCCCCTCTGAATCAATGAGAAGCTCGACCGGATCGCCTCCCGCTTCTCGCAGTTTACCGGCTACATAAGCGGCGGAAATTTCCGAGCCTATGCCGCCGTCAATATGAATTTTTGTCATGTTCCCTCCTTGTGTGCATGTTCCCCTCCTGAGTTATTTTCTCCGGCGGTCTGCCGGGGTGTGCCTGTATAATGTCGTTTAAGCGATTCCCATGCAGGGTGTTCGACATCGACAACGATAAAACCGCCCCGCCATAACTGGATAAAACACCCGGCGCGGCTTCGCTGCTTAGCATGGTGGAAAATCTCACTTACTCGCGGTGCTCCAGGCAATGCAGCAGCCTGAAATAAGGACAGAAACCGCCGGGCCGGTTTGTCAACCTTGTTGTCAACTGTGCACTGGTTGACAACCGCTTTTTGCTTCAATTTCTCCATAATCTCTTTCCTTTTTCGTCGGTATTTACCGGAACATATGGAACAAATAGAGTTTTTATGTATAAATATACAATTAGAAGTAATTGGTTGACAGAGTTTTTGAAATCTTTCCAGGATTTAACGGACGCGCCTCCCGCTTTGGTATCTCCATAATGTCCAGAAGGACCCATACATTTAGCGGATATATTCATGCCGACACCCTCTCTGTAGCGTGCTTGTGAAGTATTACGCGGCGCCTGCTGCTTAGATGATACGTGCGCCCGAGGTATTCATGCACCAAAGACCGGAGCTCAGGAATAATTGAGGAGCTCACAAAGAACTGGCCGTTATCATCTTGCCCGCCGAACACAATTCCCAGCTTAATCAGTCGCACCACAGCCGCTGATTCAACCCGTGCCCGTCGTGCGGCTGCGGCTACATGTACGGCGGATACTGGTGCATCGATGGGTCGATAGATCCGGTGGGTCATTCTTCGGCCTCCTCTGCGGGATCGTGAATGCTCTTGTAATACCATCTGATTTTAAAGGAATCCCCGTGCTCACGTTCTGCCGCCAGGGAAAACTGGTTCACAGCTTTTAATAGGTTCTCCTGAGCCCGTCCCAGGTATCGCTGCAGGGGGTGCTTCTGCTGGTAGTGCTTGCTGGTGGCGCTCATCAGGCAGGAAAGGTCCTGGATAATTGCATCCAGCTGCGACCCGTACCCCTTGTGGTAATCTTCGGGAAAGCCGTGGTATTTTTTATGTCTGGGCATTGCGTCCTCCTGTAAGGGAAGTTTTCACATCATCAATCAGATCCGCTGCCTTCTCCAGCTTTCGGACCTTCTTGTCATCAGAGCCAAAGTGCCGGGATAGGTTGCGTGATACCGTCATGGTGTCATCGCGGATCATAGCCAGGTTTGTGGACAGGCGGTGCCGTTGTTCCAGATTCATCTACACAACCCCCTTTTTTGTATCAAGGGTGTAGGAGGTGTAGGGTTTGCCCTAACTTTTCCATGTACGCGCGTATGTAAAAAGTTGAGGCAAACCCTACACCCGTTACACCTTTTCATGATTCAGGCTCCTGAATTCCAATTCCGATCCATGGAATTCCATGTTTTTTGCGAATTCCGCGTTTGAATCCGAGTTCTTCGAGTCGATCACTGAATCGTTTTTGGCTTAAGGCTGGCTCGCCGCTCCGTTCAGCCCACGTTTTAAATGATTCAAAAAGTTGACCACTATAAGCCTGGAATTGAGGTCCTGTAAGGCAGCATTCTTTGACAAAGAGACCGACTGTATCCTCTCGGATTAAATATTCAGCCGTTGCACCGTCTACAGTCTGGGAGTCTGGAAACTTTCGGCTTGCAGCCCATAAACCTGCGCCAGTGAGGAACCAAGCAAGAATCCCGTCCCGCTCTTCATCTAATAGCTGGTGTGCAAAATGCGGAATACACTTTTCTTTCGGGACCTGGTAGTCAAATGGGAAGTACATAACGCGCCGAGATATTGCCTCATCGAAATCGCCAATACCGAGTTTATGGTTCGTGAACATGAACAACTTAAAAACGGGTTCAAATTCAAACGGTTTACCATATAGTTGCCTAACCTGCAGCGGGTCTCCCCCGAAGATCCGCTTCATAAGCTGTACGTCAATCCGACCACCGCGGGGGCTTTCTGTGCTTAGAACCATACGAACACCCGGCAACTGTGCGAGCTCTGGACGGGGACCGTCTGGCCGGCGATGTCGATCGTACAGGAACACCTCGGGGGTTACTGTGCGGCAGTAGGAACCCATTGTTTTTCGGATAATTTCAGCTACTGTTGACTTCATGTTCCGCGTGTTCTGACTTGCTTTTCCGCTTCCCTCCGCGAAAACCTGCGCAGAGTTGTCGCCAGTGAAACCGTACCCTAAAAAAGCCCGCAACCTATCAATCCAATCCCGCCGGCCAGCAGAAGCCATCTCAAGAGTATTGTTCCATTTTGGGACTTTTGCTGTTGGATCAAAATTACCTCCCGCGACTTGGAGGAAAAGTTCACCGTGTTCGCGTTTGCGGAATTCGTCGCGCTGTGCATTGTAAACCCCATTTAACAAATTTATATCCCAGGGGTTCGTATCAAATCGATCGCGGGGTGTTATAACCCGCGCCTCAGACTCAAGAAGTTTAAATGCTGCATTCAACCGGCCGCTATCCTCCGACCGTGCAGCCCATTTTATTAATTCCCGCCGACGGTTTGAGTCTTCACAATTTCGAGCCTCAAGAAGCATATCTCGTACAGTCAACTTCACAAGATTGAAGACCACGGCTTCGGTATCCGGGACAAAACGCGTACCATCGTTGTAAGCGAAAGTGTTCAGTTCAGGGATGTACTTCACGACCCTGTGGAAGCGATCAGCTACACGCTCGGAGTTTCCAAGATCAGACATGTTCCGTTCTCTTTTTACGCCGGTGTCATCCAGGGATGCAGAGGCGGCAACTGTCCGGGCGATGATTTCCGCCGGAGATTCGTATACCGGCTCAATGGTCGAAAGGTTATTGTCCTGATACGTCGCCTCAACTTGCCCCGCTTCCCGTGTCTTCTCAATCTGCTCCCGGACAACCTCGGCACCCCGCGACGCCGCCAGGTCATTATAATCCGTCGCCCATTCTGGCCGATCGGGTCCGAAGGCGGGGACAGCAAGATGAGCTTTCACTGCTTCCGCGGCTTCCCGTGCCTTAGTGAGTCCAGGGTTCTTTCCGGTCTTGAAATCATCGTCCGCGCAGACCAGTATGGTTGCGGAAGGGTTATTCTTACGAACTTGCTGTGCTACGGAGAGAAGGTTCCCGGCATTGAGTGCGATTATTGCGGGGTGTCCGGTAGCTTCATGCAGCGTTCCTGACGTGGCCCACCCCTCGGCGATCAGAATTATCGGCGCGCCTTTCGCCGTTCCTATGCCGGAGTATGAGCCACCAGTTCTTCCACCTGGGTGGAATTTCTTCCTGCAGTCCGGGGATATGTACTGAATGCTACAGAGTTTCGCCTGGTAAAAAATCGGGACAAGGAGATTGTCCCCGCTTTGCCTTAGATTGTGGGGCTTGACCTGTTTTTTCTGAAGGTAGGGGTGCTGAGGGTCTGCCGGTTTTGCAGCTGACCATATTTTTCGGGCTTCTTCCGCTGCGGCCTGGTACTGCTTTTCCCGCTCAGCCTTGGCTTCTCGCTGTGCTGCTTTAATCAATCGTTTCCGCTCCCGCAGGTCCTCGGCTGATAGGCCATCAGTCCCGGCTGGAGTCCATTTTTCCGAAACATCAGAACGCCAGTCACCGAAAACGGCAACGGGGAATTTTTCATCAAAAGCTTTGTACCAACAAGAATGATTTTTCCCAAAGCGATGGAAGGTTCCATCGAAGGAGACCGCTCCGGGGTCTGGTAGTCCGGCGGCTGTTATTGCATCGCGGAGTTGTTTATCTGGAGTTGTAACTTGTTGCATAATTGCCCCGGTTCTCCGGCGTTGTTTTAACGGTTTCGGAAATTAACTTTTCTACCTTGGTTACTTTACCGGCATGCAGCGTCATTGTAGCCCCAAGACTGCCAAAAGGAACGGTTTGTTTTGCCTCCTGGAGCCATTGCGCCACGGCCAGGACGTCCGGGTCCAGGTTCGCGGTCATCGCCTGCTCCCAGCGGGAACCCTGCGTTCGTCTATCCAGCGGTCCAGCTCTTCTGAGTCAAACAAGCATCGGCGGCCTAATTTTATATGCGGGATCCGACGCTGGGATACCCAGGCCCGAAGCGTCTGGGGTTTTACGCCTGTCCTTTCGGCTGCGGCCGCATAATCAATCAATCTTGCCATTCTGTCTACCTCCCGTTTTCTTGGTCAACGGCCGCAACTTACAGCATGGTAGATGAGCGGTCAATGCTTTTGCGCACCATTTTGGACACATGTGAGGGCAAAAACCTATCGCAGGGTTTTATATACGCTAAATATGGGGGATTCTGTGGGAAAATGTGGAAAACTGGAAAACGGGTTTAGTGTTGTACAGATTGGAGTTTTTCTATAATTTCGCGGGCGGTATCGTTTTTAATTTTGTCCAGGTCCGGCGGATCGTGGAAGTCGGATTCCCAAAAAGACCGATTGAAGTTCTTTCCATCAAGATCCAAGAACACCTCCCGGATAGTCTGCTGGGCTGATCTCTTCGCGCCGTTTGTGTTCCGCCGAACGTCGACACGGGCCACGGAATAAAGGGCAGTGGCGAGGTACTTCCGCGGTATGTTTCGGGTGAACCTGTAGTGATCTCCAGCCGGTGTGATCGTTCCCGTTTCAATGAGAATAGGCCGGACCCGCTGCCAATCAAAATACTGGTTCAGTATCTCATCAACTGCCCGGAGTCCGTCCAGGATTCCCTCCTGCCTCTGTTGCTGTACCGTCGGGGGCTCGATCAATGATACCCATAGGTTACGGTACTCCTTGAATATCTCTTCCCACAGCGGCCTGTATTTCTCCGGAAACTCCCAATCCACCCCCGGCGTATAATGTCGTCCAGGTGCAATCTGAGGGAGGATCTCTGCGACCGGCTCGGGGAGACCGAACGCGGGAACAGGGTAAAGATTCAGAAAAAAGTCCCGTATCAAGTTTAATTGAATTGTGTGCTTATCGATCTCGGGAGAGGACAGGAAAGAAAGAGCTCCCAGAAAGTCATGGAAATCCTCATGCGTTTTACAGGCGGTAATCTCTTCAATCCTGTCCGGGTTGTGGAGGTTTTTCTCGTAATCTTCTGCAGTCCATGTACTGATCCGATCCCGGGCTTGATCCTGCCATGCCTGCCATTTGCGATACTGGTAGAGGGCGGCCCCCATGCATATCTGTGCGGACAGGATTTTTTCTTCTGCCACTGCCTTGATACCGTCCGGGCTGTGGAAGCTGTACGTATCCCGGTGCTGGTGAATCCATTGTTCTTTTGAAATAATTTTTGTATGCATTATCCGCTTCCCTCCTGCGGTTCCCAGGAAATCAAGACCGGGAAAAGCGGTAGGGAATACCGCCTTTCAGTCCAGGTAATTAAGCTGGACCTATTCCCGGTCACATACATTTTACAGCCTGATGTGTCGGGGGTGCAATGCTTTTGAACCCCTCAAGGCGTCAGTCCGTGGGGATGCCGTCCTCGCCGTCCAAAACCTCAATCCCCTTACGGATCAAACGGTCCGCCATGGTAGCGGTGTCTACCTCATAAAGCGCAGACAGGGTTTCCAGGCGCCCGGCGGCGTCTCCCCCAATACGGATATTGAGCCCTCCGCGCTCTTGCTGGAATGCATCCAGGCCCCGCTGCAGCATTTTATCGAAAGTTGTCTGTTCATCTTCCCCGCGTACCTGTGCCAATGCCTGGAGCCGGTCTGCAGTGCCTGCGTTTAGTTCGATAGTTTGCATAAGTCCCTCCGTCCGGAATTTCTCCCGGATTCTTAATTTTTATACTCTCCATACGGAGAAGTATTTATGCTGTTTTACCCCCCTTCACTACCTTGAATAGTCGCCTCTGGACCCTCGCGACGTCCTCCATTTCTCCCGGATGGTAGTAATGCTCTGTCATGCTTTTAGATAAGTGCCCTGTAAGCCGCTGGATCTTTTCAATCGGGATTCTACTTTCAATAAGCATGGAGTTGAAAAAATGCCGGTGTGAATGGAAAACAATATTCCGGGCTTTCCGCTCCTCTTCCTTTATCCCGATTTTAGCCAGGGCCTTGTAAAATGGCTCAGTAAGTACGGTATCATTGGCCGGGCGTCCGGGCTTTGTGGTTGAAAAGAAAACATATTCCTGCGGATCGTCTCCCCAGGGATTCATCGATATACATTTTTGAATTGCCGTGCTCACAGTTTCCGGTATCGGTACAGATCGGGTTTCCTGTCCGTTCTTTGTACCTGGACGGTATCCACCTATAGAATCAGACCATACACCCCGGACAGTTACTCTTCCCGGCTCTATGTCTTCAATGTGAAGCCCCTGAATTTCCCCCAGGCGCAAGCCTGCAGCAGCTGACAGCATAGAAGCGGCATACGCGCGCGGGTCAGTGCTCCAGGGCTCTGCAAAGAGGCGCTGTACTTCGGCTTGTGTTAATACTCCCCGGGCTTTGTTCTTGATTGCCGCCCGTTCGATTCTCACATTGTAGCGTATCAGGTGCATTTCATCGGCAGCATTGATCAGGGCTTTAAGGCATCCAAGAATCTTGTTTATGGTGCTCCCAGAGTATCCTTCCTTGAAAAGCGTGTTTCTGAACCGGCGGACCGTGCGAGTATCAATATCCTGGAGCCGGACCCCGCCCAGGTGCTTTACAATATGCCTTTCCAGAATTTCGTTATACCGTCCGCACTGCTGCCGGGAGATACGTTTTCCGGCGCTTCTCTTGTTCAGGGTGTGTTCTCCGTCCCAGTCAAAGAAGTGACAGCGGATCTCCCCGGTTTCCGGGTCAGTTTCCCGGCGTGCCATGTCCTCTATGGTGGTAAAAGCTGCAGCACTAATCTTTCCTGCCTTACAATGCTCCCAGGCGACGGCTTCGGCTCTTTTTCTGGTGGTTTGCTTAGTGGTTCGCCCTGCAGTGTAGGTGCCGTCCGGCATGAGATACCGGGCATAGTAAAATTTCTGATTTTTTCTTTTGAAAAGTCGGAAAGGTGTTTTTTCGGGCATAGTCCCCCTCTATTCCAGGTGATCCGGTTTTCCGGTGTCATTCTGGTGTCAATAGAGATTTTGGAGCACTACGCCCGTCTTCGGGTAGTAGTTTTTAATTCGCTAACCCTTTGCAACGCAAAGAATTAGTTTGCCGGAGACCGGACTTGAACCGGTACGGGCTTATTAAGCCCGGGGGATTTTAAGTCCCCGGTGTCTACCAATTTCACCACTCCGGCGAAGTATTTTGTAAAAACGATACTACCCATCTTGCAGGAATCCGTCAAGCGCTGTTACCATTCGCACGGATATTATATATGAAGAAGAAAGCTGAGGCACCAAATATTGACGGATACGTGGATACCCATTTTCATGTTCTGCACTCTATAAAAATGGGCCTGTCTCATGAGGAGATTCTGGATGCTGCCTTTAACTCCGGCATGTCCTTCGGGATAGATATTGCCACCGGGCCTGAGGATTTTGACGAACGCCTGACTTTCGCTGCGGACTATCCGGGCCTTTTTCTCAGTGTCGGATACTACCCAAGCTGGGCGGAATCTATTCCCGACTTCCTGGAGGAGACTCTTGTCGCGCAGACCCGTAAAAACGATAAGGTTGTCGCAATCGGCGAATCCGGCCTGGACTATCACTGGAACTATGGCACACCGGAGGATCAACAGAAGCTTTTCTCCCGGCAGATTAATGTTGCCAACCAGCTAAAACTGCCCCTAATTGTCCATTGCCGTGATGCCCAGGAAGACCTGCTCAAGGTTCTTCGTCACAACAGGGCGGAATACCGGGGTGTTATTCACTGCTTTTCCGGAGACTACTCCTTTGCTTCGGCCTGCGTGGACCTGGGCTTTTACATCTCCTTTGCAGGGAATCTTACCTACAAAAACGCGCCGGAACTTCGGGAGGTTCTAAAGCGGATACCCCTACAATCCATTCTGATGGAAACCGATGCTCCGTATCTTTCTCCCGAACCACGCCGCGGCCGAACAAATATGCCGTCCAACGTCAGGTTTACCTACCATGCCGCTGCGAATCTTCTGAATATCCCTGTGCAGGATCTCACCAGCATGGTCAGGTCAAACATGGAAGAACTTTTCAGTCTTCCACAATCATAATCTCTACGCGGCGGTTCATTGCACGGCCCTCCTCTGTCTCGTTCGGACCGATGGGTTCAGTTCCTCCGACCCCGCGATATAGAAAACGTTCCGCATCAATTCCCTCTTTAGTAAGCAGATCTACTATCGTTTTCGCCCGTTCAACCGACAGATCATACTGGCTTTCCATGCTGCCTACATCAGCGGTATGACCGGTAACAAGAAAGGTCCTTTCCGGTATCGTCTTTAAGGCTTTGGCTATGGATGCAAGTTTTCCCAATTCTCCGGGCAATAAGCGCGGCGAATCAGGATAAAACTGAAGGTTTTTTAAAGTTATCGCGATCCCTTCTTTCCGCTCCTCCACGCTTACATCGTCAAGCTGCTTGTCCTCCGCAATAATGGAACCCAAGTCTTTCTGCAGCCCTTTTCTATCCAGGCGCGGGAAATCCTCGTACCAGGTAAGAATAAAGCCCGACCTGTTTACCGTGTTTCCATCAGCGTACCGATACTGTTCTTCCACGACATCCCGCATAAACAGGGCTGCTTCTTCCGCAAACGGAATGTATATATCCACTACATGCCGTCCCTGGAGGCTGACAAGTTCCTGATCTCCAAAGGCATCCTCTCCCCCCTGGTAGCGGAGGGCATACTGGGCTCGAACAATATGAGCATTCCGCCCGTTATAATCACCTGTTCCTTTATATTCGTATTCGCACAGAAAGGGGACCCGTGTTGCCCCGCGCCGAAGAGGATCCACCACACGAAGACCCCCGGACTGCCAGCGTGTGCCTATTTTCACCGGCTCCTTGGGTAAAAGCGGAAAATCCCGAAGCATAGGATAGCCGGACTCCGCTGTTACGATCATAGTCCCTCTGTTTGAAAATGTGAGCTCCACGGAGACTACATTATCGATCCTGCGGGCCACATTGCGCAGGTCCCTGGTCATTGACTGGAGAATGTAAAAATTACCGCTGTAGTTCCTGGGCTGGCTGCTGTTCTGAAACAGGGTTCCCCGAACCTCATTGTAAACAAAGCCTTTATAATCGCCGTTAACCCGTTGGCGCATATTCTCTTTTTCCACAATGCTGTATCGATCCTGCACTGCTGGATTAAAGGAATGCTCAAGGCTTACCTGGGAAAACAGAGACTGGGAAAAGAAAATATATGGAATCAACAAAAAAATCCCCCGCGTGAAACGGGGGACAATACAACAACTTCTCATAACATCTATGGGATAAGCATCGTGACGTCTGTTACCAGCTGTCCTGCATATCGTCAACATCACGGCTCTCTTCTGAATAGAGGTCCGTAACAGCCCGCATATCATCAAAGTAGATGTAGTAATCGCCATAGGTATCCACCGGATCACAGAGAATCTTGAAGCCATCTACGCGTATACCCATTCTGTTTGAATGATGATAATCCCTCTGAATAATATGAGGAGGAATGGCAACTGTCATCTTCTTCCACCCGGTAAAATTCAGACTGCCCATGGTAATTTCCGCGCGATTACCAAAGTAATCGCTTATCATAAGCTTCAAGGTGTGGCGATTGTTTCGTCCTACAACCCAGACGGAAATAGTCTTGGTAATTCCTTCAATGGCCATAGGCCTGGCCGGGGTTACCATAAATTCATGAAACCCCCTCTTGAAGTACTGGACCTTGACACCAAGAACATACTTGTCCACTTCGCTCTGGGCAATCCCGATCTCTTCTTCTTCAGGGATCGGCTCTTTGTCCAGAGGTCCGCCGGGAAGGCGCCGTATACCTATAAGACCATTGTCAAGAGCCATAGAAGCCTTCCAGAAACCTGCATCCTCATATTTTGTTACAGATACTTCTTTGAGCTTCTGTTGGGCGGAATCAACTCCAATCTCCTCCGCATTTGGTTCTCCAACAGCAAATTCCTGAGCTGTTAAAGAAGTCACGGCGAGCAGACAAAAAATCAGCAGTAAACTCTTCTTAATAAGCTTCATAACTTCTATTCCTCTTCCTCTGGCCAGATCTCCGAGCGTGTTTCAGGGCGTACAAACTCGTCGCCATCAAAACGGCTCTCGAAAATGTCCGTGAGAACTTTTACATGGTCAATATAAAAGTCAAAACCAGCTACATTTTCGCTCGGTTCGGTGCGTAGCACAAACTTGATCAGTTTGAGGTCCCGATAGTTCGGAATGTATACCTGGCTCTGGGGAATATAGCTGGGAATACTGATCCTCAGGTTCTGCCATCCGGTATAGTTAAGGCTTCCCATTGGCAGAACGTACACATAACCCCGGTAATCCTCAACATGCACCTCAAAGGTGAATTTGTAGTTGGAACCCCAGGCCCACAAATCAAGTTCCTTTACCCGTCCGGGCAGGGAGATTTTTGCAGGCATCTTTCCATCGGGACCATCAACAACCGGGAACAATTCCAGATAGTTAAAGCCCTTACGATCAAAGGCCGCCTGCATTCCAAGTACCTGATGTCCCTGGTCTTCCCCGGCTCTGCCGTAAAGGGCAAAGGGAAATCCATCAATAAGCTTAAATTTTGGGTAGCCTTCCGCGATAAATTTGCTTCCCTGAACATACCATTCGTAGGCTGAATCCTCTCCATCGAAGGTTTCAATAACCTGGGATACGATATTTTCAGTCGCTTTCTCAGCAAACAGGGAGACCGGTACGGTCAGGATGAACAAAAAAAGGCAAACAAAGAATAAACGGAAACCGCGTTTCATTCTTAACTCCTTTATGTAATAGAAAAACTCACAGGTCCGTTAGCAAGTTGAATTATATTTCTATCAAAATACTTTGTCAAACCTTTTTCCCTTTTTACGAAAAAAGGGTAATTCCTGATAAAATCTGCAATTAGTATCGGCCGCTCAGGCTATTCATTACTGCTGTTTGGAACAAGAAGCCAGGGATTATGCTGCTCTGTACCATTAATTAATGCTTTATAGATCCCGCTCCAGTCAACAGTAAGGGTATAGGACCTGAAATTTCCGCCCGAATCCATGAATCGGTCGCCAATCACAAGCTTCGGCAGGCTTTCCCGGGAATCAAGACCAATTTTTTTCACGATTTCCTGAGTATAATCACCCAAAAGAATAAGCATTACATCGGTTCGGGGTCGTATAAACTGATTAATCTCCCGGGTTTTCAGCATTTCTGCAGTAACGTGTATCGCTTTCAGCCTGACACGTTCTTTTGTCCCCTCAAGCTTCTGCATCAGTCCGGACCACGGGGTATCTTCAGAAAAAGCGATCAGCGTGACAAATGCAGGGTTCTCCTCCGGCAGATACCGGACAATAAGATCAAGTACAGGGTCTGCTGCTCCCCGGGAATCAAGCTCCATACTTCGGAGCCCGTCTTTCCCCTTGAATCCGGAAGGTCCGACAGCATAAACAGGGATATCAGCCCCCTGCTGAACAATTTTTCGGGCAAGGTCATGATACAGCGGGCTGAAAATGAGTGCACCTGCCCTTTTGTCAGCAGCCAGCTCGAGGACCTGTCCGGGAGAAGGGGCTTGCTTAAAGGTCTCATAAACCAGTGCAGAAGACAAACTCTGCTGTATTTCACGCTGTTTGAGTTCCGAGAAAGCCTCGTCGCTGACAAACAGATATGGTGATGAACAGGAAAAAAACAGAAGGAGAAACAGCAGGCAGGACAGAAAAAAACGGCAGCGCATAAAAATACTCTACGGCTCCTTAATCTCCGGGTCAAGCCCGCTCTCTTGACATCGACTTTTCCCCTCCCTACAATCATCTGCAAGATATTATTCCTTTTAAGGAGCAGAAAATGACTTCATATAAAGAGCTGGGGCTTGTTAACTCCAGAGAGATCTTCAAGAAAGCGGTAGCCGGCGGGTACGCTATTCCCGCCTACAATTTCAACAATATGGAACAGCTGCAGGCAATCATTCAGGCCTGCGTGGAGACCAAATCTCCTGTTATTCTGCAGGTTTCCGCAGGAGCCAGAAAATATGCCAACTCCACAATGCTGCGATACATGGCCCAGGGTGCTGTAGAATACGCGAAAGAGCTGGGGTATTCAGTTCCCGTGGTTCTTCATCTTGATCACGGCGACAGCTTTGAACTCTGCAAGGACTGCATCGATTCCGGCTTTTCTTCTGTAATGATCGACGGCAGCCATCACTCCTTCGATGATAACATTGCCTTGACAAAAAAGGTCGTTGAATACGCCCATGCTCATGATGTAACAGTGGAAGGCGAATTAGGAGTTCTGGCAGGAATCGAAGACGATGTTGTAGCTGAAAAATCCACGTACACCAAACCGGAAGAGGTTATCGAGTTCGTAGAACGAACCGGCGTCGACTCCCTGGCGATTTCCATTGGAACCAGCCATGGCGCGAACAAGTTTACCCCCGATCAGTGTACCCGTAACGCCGACGGTGTTCTGGTTCCGCCCCCCCTGCGTTTCGACATTCTGGAAGAAATCGAAAAGCAGCTGCCGGGCTTCCCTATTGTCCTTCACGGCTCATCTTCGGTACCCTCCGACCAGGTAGAAATAATCAACAAGTACGGCGGAGCTATCAAGGATGCGGTTGGAATCCCTGAGGAACAGCTGAGAAAAGCTGCCAAGTCTGCGGTCTGTAAAATCAACATCGATTCCGACGGACGACTTGCAATGACGGCTGCTGTAAGAGAAGTACTTGCCACCAAACCTGCTGAATTCGATCCCCGCAAGTATCTTGGGCCCGCCAGGGACTCCCTTAAGGAGCTCTATAAACACAAGAATGAAGTCGTACTCGGGTCGGCAGGGCACGCGTAACACGTAAAGGGCACCTCTAAAACAGAGAGAATTCGTTATTCAGCTGCCTGGGATATCCCAGGCAGCTTTTTTTATGAACTAATCACTATTCAGATATCAGATAAGATTCTGCCGGCGAGACAGAACACCAACCCCGATCCCTATCAGAATAAAAACCGCGAGGCTTAATCCCCAGCGAAAGCTGTAGAAGAGAGCGGGAACAAGGGCCATCAACAATGAGGCAGGGAATATCAGACAGGAGAAAAGCAACCGGACTGCTCCCCTGGCCTGCAGATACTGTATAATAAGAAGAACAGTTATCAGCAGAAAGAAGAATTCTGTAAAGGGTAACCCGAAAAGAACAAAGGGATCATGAACGTGTATATGCTTGATACTGTTTATAGCTCCGGTGGGAATATAGATCCCCATGGCAAAGGGCAGAAGGGTCTCTTCTGACAGAAATCCGCTGAAAAAGCTGGAACGGAATACCAGCACTCCCGCGACAGCCGCAAGGCCCAGAGCAAAATAGGTGTTTAATCCCCAAAGTAAAAGATCAGCCATAAGGGAAGGAACCATATTTTCAGGGAACAACAGCATCCACGAAAACAGCAGATAGAACAAAAAGGTCCAGATACCGGCTGCCAGGGATTTCCACCAGTCAAGCCGCTCAGACAATCCATCTCCATGTAAGAGAAACACGAAGAACGGCAACAGCAAGGGCGAGAACAGCATAAAAGCAATCATATCTGAAAATAGTAGCAGGAAAAGTTGCTATGTGCAATCTGCAATCAAGAAGGAAATACCATGTCAAGCCAAGGATTCCAGCTCCAGGCGGCTGCGAACCAGTCCGGCATGCTTTCTTTCGTCGTGGGCATATTGGGAAAAGAAAATCTTCCCCTCCTCGGATTCCATCCTGGCCGCGAGGCCCTCGAAAAGATCCGCCATGGAGTCTTCGCGCTCCGCCACTTCCTGTAATCCGGCAATATCGCCTTCCATTTTCAACGGCCGGGAGAGTGCTTGAATCTCACTTTCCATGTGGTCCGGCACAAGACAGGCAAAGATATCCCGGTCCAGCTCTTCTACCTCTTCCTTATGCTGCCGTTCCTGATCAATGATAGTCACCATAAAGCGGCTAAGGGATGGTGTGTTAAGGGATTTGCTGTATCGAAGATATTCGCCCATGGTAGCATCTATAAGGTTCATTATAATTTCTTTCATGGATGCCCCCTGTTCAGCGAATCATGATATCAAGTGTAAAGTATACTAAAATTCCGTTCCGGTGCAAATATATTCATTTAAGCTATTTACATTCCCGCAGAGAGCTTGCTATGCTGGTTACGATGTCCCGTTGGTTCTCATCCCTGCGACATCTTGTCATAGTCGCGGATGAGTTATTGATTCTTTCCACGAGGGATGGTATAGTTCCATCTCATACCAGATATTTTTGGAGGACTATTGGCTGTTAAAGACCTGCGGATAAATGAACAGATCCGAGTTCGCGAAGTACGATTGATTGATGGCGACGGAGAACAACGCGGAGTGCTGCCGGTTACCGAGGCGATACAGCTTGCCCAGGATGCCGGACTAGATTTGGTAGAGATCGCCCCGAATGCGAATCCGCCGGTCTGCAAGATCCTGGACTACGGAAAATATAAATTCGAACAAGAGAAACGCAACCGGGAATCAAAAAAGAAGCAAAAGCTTCTGAAAATGAAAGAGATCCGGATGCAGCCCAAGATCGAAAAGCACGACATGGAGTTCAAGGCCAAACATATCCGTACTTTCCTGGAAGAAGGAAATAAAGTAAAGGTTACGGTGCGTTTTCGCGGACGTGAACTGGCCCATACGGAACTTGGGCGTGTTGTACTGGAGAAAATACTGGAGCTTCTAGGCGATTCTTTTATCGTCGATCGTCCGCCGGCCATGGAAGGACGATTTATGTCGATGATTCTGAATCCAAAGGTCTCCAATAAATCAAAGCAGAAGCAGAGTAAAGAGAGCGATTCGAAGGAGGAGACGGCAGATGCCAAAGATGAAAACGCGTAGGGCCGCCGCAAAACGGTACTCCTACACCGGAAGCGGCAAAATTAAGTACAAAAAACAAGGCCTCAGGCATATCCTGACAAAAAAGAGTACGAAACGGAAGCGCAAACTTCGCAAACCTGGTATCTTGAGCGACGCTGAAGTAAAACGCGCCCGGATACTCATGCCCTATTTATAATTGAGAGTACTGTTTAAAGGAGAACTTAAGAAATGTCACGCGCAGTAGACGGAACCAGACGTCATGACAGACGGAAAAAGATACTCAAATCCGCTAAAGGATATTGGGGACGACGCAAAAGTAATTTTCGGGCAGCCAAGGACGCGGTAGCCAAAGCAGGTGTATACGCCTACAGGGACCGCCGCGCGAAAAAACGGGAATTCCGCCGACTGTGGATCGCCCGTATTTCCGCAGCCTGCCGGGACCGGGGAATTACCTATTCCCGTTTTATTAACGGCTTGTCAAAAGCCCAGGTAGAAATAAACCGTAAAGCCCTGTCCAACATGGCAATCGAAGATTCGAAGGCCTTTGACGCTGTTGTTGAGACGGCAAAGTCGGCTCTGGGAGTTTGATGGCGTATGATTACGCTTGAACAAGTCCGCCTGCTTGATCGTAAGGTTAATCAGGCGGTAGAGCTTATATCTGCGTTGAAGTCCGAAAACCAGATGCTCAACGATAAACTTGAAAGTTACCAGAAGAAGATTTCTGAACTGGAAGTTCTGCTGTCCGGACTCAAAGAAGATCAGTCAGAAGTTGAGCTGGGGTTCCGTAAAGCTTTGGATACCCTTTCTGGAATCGAAAAGTCAGAAGAAAAGGATGAGGCTGCGCCTGCATCTGAGGAAAACCTTCAAAGCGCCTCTGAACCTTCTGAGGATGATCCGGTAAAGGCTGAAGCGTCTGATACAGAAGATGAAGATGACGACATTGAGGCCCTGGAGGACGAAACTGAGTCTGAATCCGAAGACGCAGAACTCGATATTTTCTAAATACCGCGACAGGCTCGCGTAATGGGAAAGGAACCGCTGATGATCGAGATTCTCGGCACGACTCTTAAGGTCAACACCGATGAAGATCCCCGGTACCTTTCCCAGATTATTGAATACCTTCATGAAAAGACCCAGGAAGTAAAAAACTCTACGAAAATTGACGATCCGCTGAAAATTTCCATTCTGACCTCCCTTTTCCTTATCGATGAACTATATAAAGAACGTTCAGGCATCGCCCAAAACGGGGAAAATCAAGCCCTCTCCGAGATAACCGAAAAAATGATAAAAAAACTCGAAGAGAGTCTTGATACCTGATTCAGCCGGGTGTTCTTTTCCGTTCTTCTTTCTTGGGAATGACCCTTTTCTACTGACTCTGTGATTGACATTAGGGACAGCCAGAAGTTAGTATCTTTATCTATATGGCTTTAATTACCAGTCAGCAGCTCGGCCGTTTTTTTGAAAAATACAGTGATATAAATCTAACCTTTACCAAGGACGTTGTCCGTGCCACCGGATTGCTGCACCGTAATACCCATATCAAATGCCTGGGCGACCATTGGCCATGCGTTCTTTATTCCTGTTCAATGAAAGAAGCCCGTGTCATAGCCAATTTAAGTAAAAGCTTCTATGAAAAGCTTAAAAGTGCCAACAACCTCGTCTCTCTGCATGTTGCTTTCGCCCAGGAGGATAAAAGTTCCCCCTTAAGCTTTTTTGTTACCAGCAAAATCAACGGCTTTACGCCCTACGACAAAACCAAACCCAATTTAAACTTTCTCAGTCTTGAGTACACCCAGCGGCCGCCGGATGATCTTATCGTAATTCTTGGTTCCCTGGCAGAAGCCAATCTTAATTCCGCACAGCGCAAAGAGGAACGTATCGAGATCACCGCCGATACCATACGTAAACTTGGACTGAAATCGAAAACCGCTCTTGTCTACATTGAAGGAATACCACGGAAATGTATCATCCGCGACCTGTCATTCTCCGGAGCCAAGCTTATTCTTCCCGGTATTGGTAAATTCCTGATGAACAAGAATGCCCTGTTTCGATTTGAACTTACAGATCGAAACAAGCAGCTAAGCCTGAACGGGACCATGATACGTGTCGAAACAGTAGCCGGCCGTAAGGACCTTGTGGCTGCCGCCGTCCAGTTTGATGAAACAAAAGTTCCCTACGAGTATAAATTACTGATTAATGATTATCTTAACACTCTGCGCAGCAAGAAAGGAAACTCTAATTAGAATGCCCGGGAACCCCCTCGATTCAATCTACTTTATTTCCGTACCTGAACAGTTTTCTCTGTCCCTGGGGGATTTTTCCATAGATCCCGGCATACTCCTGCCCGTTGAGGTTCAGTCGGGAAATGAACCTCTGGATGTCTCTTCCATAAGTTGGGAAATGATCGTTGCGGGGATGCTGAGGGTACTCACCTTTTCGCCGGAAAATGAGAACTCCGATTACTACCGTCGCTTTGTATTGGCGGTGAAACCAGAAATTGAGTCAGAACTTGTAAGGGCAGGTATCGAAAAGGCGAAGCATCATGATTACGATCTCGCGGATGAGCTGTTTACTACTGCCGCCGCAGTCAATCCTCATTCTCTTGCATCCTACTTTAACCAGGCACAGGTTTACGAGAGCCGTGCCCGTTCGTACCAGCAGTTGGGAAACGACTCTCTTTGTGCAACTTTTTTGGAAAAAACCCGCGAAGCGTATGAAACAGCCTTACACATAGATCCCCGGTCTGTTCAGGCATTGGAAGCGGCAGCGGAGTTTTATCTGCGTATAGGTAACCACGAAAAAGCCCTGGAGACCTTCAGCTTCCTGGCTGAACAGGAAGACAGCAGCAAGGTTCGGCAGATCATAGAAGAACTGCATACCAGAAAACGCCTGGATGCACAGTTTCAGGAAGCATACGCTTCCATACTGGATGGTAAAGAACAGGAAGCAATCAAGCTGATTGATACCTTTCTCACGGAATCTAATGCAACCTGGACTGCATGGTTCCTTCGTGGATGGGCTTTCCGTCGACTGGGAGACTACCCCGAAGCCGAACGAAGCTTTAAAACCGCCCTCAAGTTGAGCGAGCCCCAGGCGGATATCCTCAACGAACTTGCCATCTGCACCATGGAAAACGGTAATTTTGACGAAAGCCTGGTTTATCTGGATAAAGCCCTTGAACTTGAGCCTGGCAACGTAAAAATTCTATCGAATATGGGCATCATTTCCCTCAAGCAGGGAAACCCGGCAGAAGGCGAAGAGTATTTCCAAAAGGTCCTTGAAATTGATCCGAATGATCCTATTGCTCTCAACTTTCTGAAATTTCTTGATTCATCCGCCTGACGAAATTTTTCAAAAAATCAGCTTTTCTCTCTAAAGTTTAAGACCCGGGGTACCGAAGGTGTGAGTAAGGTAAAGTAGGCTTTACTTTGGTGCGTCGGGGCGGTATTTCCCCCTATTCTGTTTATCGGAATCCAGTATCCAGGGTTTAGCAAAACTTTCCTAAAAAAATGAAAAAAGGCAAGGATGCCTTTTTCTAACAATCTTTTCATGGAGGAAGAGATGATCATTAATCACAACATGAGCGCGATGTTTGCCAACAATCGCCTCAGCCAGACTCACAAAAATGTTCAGGACAACATGGAGAAGCTGTCTTCCGGACTGCGAATCAACCGTGCCGGCGATGACGCTTCCGGACTGGCGGTATCTGAAAAGATGCGTTCCCAGATCCGCGGCCTGAATCAGGCTGCAGATAATGCAGAGAACGGTATCTCCTTTATCCAGACCACGGAAGGATATCTGCAGGAGTCTCAGGACATACTGCACAGGATGAGGGAACTGGCTGTACAGTCCGCCAACGGCATCTACTCCGACGAAGACCGTATGCAGATCCAGGTAGAGGTTTCCCAGCTGGTTGACGAGATCGACCGCATTGCCAGTCATGCCCAGTTCAACGGAATGAACATGCTGACCGGACGTTTCGCCTCAGATATGGGAGAAAACGTTGTTACCGCTTCCATGTGGTTCCACATCGGCGCCAACATGGACCAGAGGGAACGGGTTTTTATCGGCACCATGACCTCAAACGCCCTGGGTGTACGGGACATCGGTTCCAATGAGATTCTCAGCATGTCTTCTCCTGACCAGGCCAACCGGGCTATTGGTACTTTGGATGCAGCACTGCAGAAGATCAACAAGCAGCGGGCTGATCTGGGAGCCTACCAGAACCGTCTTGAGCACGCAGTTGTTGGTATTACCGTGGGGGCAGAAAACCTTCAGGCTGCTGAATCCCGTATTCGGGACGTAGACATGGCCTCTGAAATGGTTGACTACTCCAAGAACCAGATCCTGGTACAGTCCGGAACCGCCATGCTGGCTCAGGCCAACATGAAAACACAGTCTGTGTTGCAACTTCTGGGATAGAGGGTTATATTAAAAGGATAGAACCGTCAGTTCTTTGAAAAAAACCCTCCGGGTTTAGTATGTTCGGTATGGGGAGATCTTCCCCCCTTGGGTAAAGCCTGGGGTGCGGAAGGCCTCCCTGTTACATCGGATGGCATAACGGAGCGAAAGACGCGCGGAAACACAAGTCTTTCGGCTGTCCGATAGTGACATACTTACTAATAGAGTGGCAAAGGATGCCTCTCTCAATCGATCCAGGAGGGTTATATGATAATAAATCACAACATGTCAGCCATGTACGCCAACCGGAACCTCGCTGTTAAAGGCAAGGAGTTAAACAGCAACATAGAAAAGCTCAGCTCCGGTATGCGTATCAATCGGGCCGGCGACGATGCTTCGGGGCTTGCGGTTTCCGAAAAGCTGCGGAGCCAGATTCGTGGACTCAACCAGGCAGAACGCAACATAGAAAACGGTGTTTCCTTTATCCAGACAACAGAAGGGTATCTTCAGGAGACCCAGGATATTCTGCACCGCCTGCGGGAACTGTCTGTACAATCTGCCAACGGTATCTATTCTGATGAGGACCGTATGCAGATCCAGGTTGAAGTCTCTCAGCTGGTTGATGAAATCAACCGGATTGCGAGCCACGCGCAGTTCAACGGCATGAATATGCTGACCGGCGCTTTTGCCCAGGAATCCGACAGGGTCATGCAGTTCCAGGTAGGAGCTAATATGGACCAGAATGAGCGTATTTTCATAGGTACTATGACCGCTCAGTCACTCGGTCTGCAAGGCGCTCAGGGAGCGGCTGGAGAAATGATCTCCATTTCGACCCCTGATTCGGCGAACATGGCTATCGGTATGGTAGATAGTGCTCTCCGGACCGTTTCCAAACAGCGGGCCGACCTGGGTGCTTATCAGAACAGGTTTGAAGAAGCCTCTAAGGGCGTTGCTATCGCTGCTGAGAACCTTCAGGCTGCGGAGTCACGAATCCGTGACGTCGACATGGCCACAGAGATGGTAGATTACGCGAAGAATCAGATCCTGACTCAGGCTGGTTCTGCAATGCTTGCTCAGGCTAACATGAAGACCCAATCTGTTCTTCAGCTTCTTTAGTTTTATCATGCTCCGTTAACAGCATTTCAAGAGATTTCTGGACGTCATCTCTTGACAGGCGACGAGGGTCGGGAAGAAACCGCGCTTCTTCCCCTCTCTCTATTTATCATAATTGTTTCTTCTTCATTGTTCTTCATCAAACTGAACTGACTATATAGCCTGGTATTAATGGAGTAATCCAGGGAGAAAACAATGGAACTTGACATTAATGCAATCAGCAATGGAGGGGCTGTTCAGAATCGTCTGAACGACGCCAACGCATGGAAGCAAAAGCGTGCTGCAGACTCCAGGGCTGAACAACCGCGAACGATTCCCATGGAACGCGCTCTCAGCTCCGATGAGGTGCAGAGGATGCTCCGGGAGATCGTTAATTTCAGCGATGCCTTTAACCGTCGGCTCAAATTTTCTGTCAACAGAGAGTTGAATCAGGTGGTGGTAAAGGTGATCGATCGGGAAACCGATAAAGTAATTAAGGAAATCCCTCACGAAGGGCTGCAGCGACTGCACATGCGGCTCAAGGAGGCCATTGGGTTGCTCTTCGACGAGGAGATTTAAAACCAGTCTTTATAGAGGACGCAACGCCTAATGTCCGATTTCTCAATTCCGGGTGTTTCCAGTAAATACAATACCGACAAAATGATAGACGACCTGATGAAGCTCGAACGCATTCCTCTCACCCGGGCCGAGGAACGCATAGAAAATTTTGAGCTTCAGAAACGGAACTGGCAGGAGATAAACAGAGGACTTGCCCGCGTACAGGATAGTGCCAAAAAACTATTCGGCTTCGAAAACCCTTTCATGGAGCGGATCGCCGTATCCGGGGACGAAAGTATTGTAGGCGCCACTGCCTCACGGGAAGCTGTGGAAGAAAACAGATCAGTTCTGGTTAAGCAGGTCGCCACAGCTGACAGGTTTTTATCAGACAGTCTGGAGAATGACTTCCGCGTAGCCAAAGGAACCTACAGTTTCAGTATTGGTGACAAGGAGTTTTCCTTTTCGTATAGCGGTGGTACGTTGACGGATTTTGCCTCCACGCTTCAGCGGCGTTCTAACGGTCTTTTGCGCAGCTCGGTTGTAAAAAATACCCCCTCCACTCAGGTACTGATGATTGAGGGAACCCGTACCGGCAGCTCTAACAAGATCAACTTCCTCGAAGACTCACGGGACTTTGCCCTGAAAACGGGCACATTGAAAAAAGCAGCCGCAGGTATGCGGAGAATTGAGCCCTCCGAAGATACAATACAATCTTCTGCCGGTGCCGATTCCGGCACAGCTGAAATAAGCGGGGATGCGGTCACTCTTGGTCCCAGTACCCGCAGAGAGATGATATTCTCACCTGCCATTACCCCGGCAGACGGTTTTGTTCTTGAGTTTACAGTGGAAATTGAAAAACTGCCGGAAGGAGAATATCAACCGCCGGAACCGCCTGGAAGACCGGATTCACCTGACCCCGGGGGTGTAACGGTTGACAATGTAACAGTGCACAACTTTGGAACTGACCCGGCACTGCCTGCCTGGAAGGCTCCTCCCCCGCCGGAGAAAACTCTGGACATGAATATTCTGAGTCTTAATCAGGAGGGCCGGTCTGTCGGTCTCCCCCCTTTGAAGGACCAGGCAGGCACACAGACTATCAGAGTCCCTCTTAACGAGGGCGATGGGCGCATAAATTCTTTAATCATTGATAATATTAACACTCACCGAAAAGTCAGCGTCTCGGCGGTCACCTTTTATGATCCCGATTCCCGGGGTGATCTTGAAGCCAAGAATCCGGTTGCTACAGCTTCTGATGCGCTCATTGAGATTGATGGTATTGAGGTTATCCGGGAATCAAACGATATTGATGATGTTATCCAGGGGGTTACCCTCAATCTTCGGCGCCCCGGGAATCAGGAAGTAGACCTCCGAATCACTCCGGACAGAGAGACCGCCAAGGATACTATTATTGAGTTCGTTGGTTACTATAATCAGCTTATCAGCCAGATTAATATCTACACCAGCCGGGACGACTCGGTGGTTAATGAACTTGATTACCTGAGTGATGATGAGCGAGACTCGGCTATGGAAAAGCTGGGACTGTTTCAAGGCGAAAGCAGTCTGACCCAG
Source organism: Marispirochaeta sp. (assembly GCF_963668165.1). Taxonomy (NCBI): domain Bacteria; kingdom Pseudomonadati; phylum Spirochaetota; class Spirochaetia; order Spirochaetales; family Spirochaetaceae; genus Marispirochaeta; species Marispirochaeta sp. The sequence goes on from NZ_OY764211.1 coordinate 882,449, forward strand.
ATGAAAACCCGCCTGCAGCGTATAATGATGGACCCCTATTCCACCCGTTCCGGCAGCGAACTCTCCTTATTGGCGCAGATCGGTATTTCCACCAACAGCAGGACTGGAGGAGCCTTGAGGACGTCCAGGCTGCGGGGATACCTGGAAATAGATGAGTCTGCTCTGGACAAAGCCCTGGAGACTCGTCTTGAGAGCGTAAAGGACCTTTTCGGCTACGACTCCGACGGCGACCTTATTGTAGACCAGGGGGCGGCAGTAGCTGTTGATAACTATATCAGACCCTATGTTCAGACCGGAGGTATAATTGCCTATAAAACATCCGCAATTGACGGTCAGATTGACAGGACAAGCCGTGAAATTGTCAATCTTGAACGCAGTCTTGAGCGTAAAGAACAGCAGCTGCGCCGGGAGTATGGTATGATGGAAGGGGCCTTACAGCAGCTTGAGGACAACTCTAAAGCACTGGAGAACTTTAATAACCGTAATCGGGACTAACAGTAAGATCGAAATCAGTAAGGATAACCATGGAAGTTATAGTAAACAGCAGCCCAATTGATGTACGCCTTGAAGAAGAAAAGAATGCCTACGAGGTAATCCGGCAGCTGGACACATGGCTGGTGGCAGAAGGCTTTTTCATTACCGGTATTCTTGTTAACGGTCATGCCGAAACAATGACAGATAGTGATGCATTGAAGAATTTCTCTGTCGAATCCATTGAAAAACTCGAAGTTCTTGCCCAGCCTCTGAACGAACTCAGTCTTGAACGATACTCCACTCTTCTGCAGTACTTCTCCTACCTGTACAGGGCCTTGCATGATGGAGACATGAAACTGTTAAAGGATTTAAGGGATGAGTCAGGTCCGATTATAGAAAATATGGATTCAATTCTAAAACTCCGGGTCGGTGACAGGCTGGTATCGGAGGTTTTCTCTGAACTTGTCTCTAACCTGAAGCTTGATGATGATTTCCCCAGGATACCGGAAGGACTGAAGGATTTTGCTGGAAACCTCTGTATCTTTATAGAGGGCAGAATCAGGGAGATTGCTAATCCCTTAATGGAACTCCGCTCCACTGCATCACTCCTTGAAGCCTACATTCCTAAGCTGGAGGATATCCCTATTCTTCTGCAGACGGGCAAAGAAAAAGAGGCTATGGAGATGGTAATCGCTTTTAGCGAAATAAGCGAGAAGCTGACCAGACTCTACCCTCAACTGAAGGAAAGAGATGGTGAAGACCTGATGACCAGGGAGATCGACGGGGTGACTTTTGAGGAGTTTTACATTGATCTGAACACTAAATTTCTGGAACTCACCGAGGCTATGGAAGCCGAGGACTCTATCCTGATTGGCGATCTTTTGGAATATGAGATTGCACCAAAAATTCGGGAACTAACCAAATCCATAGAAAATCTGCCGGCCTTCGCGGACAGAAGCCTATGAGTATACTGATTCAAACGAACTTTCAATGGAAGGAGACAGACCCTGTTTCAATGCTTATCGCCGGCTTGATCTTTGCCGGGTTCATTGTATTTCTTTTTATCGCAAATGCTGCTTCACGCAGCTCCACACCGGGTTCTTCTTCCGGTGGCAGCAGAAAGCTCAGTAAACGGGCATTCTACATCCGGGCTAAGAGCCTTGGCTTGAGTCATCCCCAGATCAGGACCGTACAAAATCTGATCAAACGCTTTCAGCCTGCCAACCCCAATAATATCTTATACAATTCATCCCAGCTTGATTCACTTCTCAGACGGGGCATACAGAGTATTGACGGACTTAGTGCTTCGGATCAGCAGAAAGAGAATCAAAAGCTCCAGCTGTATCGCATAAAACAGACCATAGAAAGAAACGTCAGCCGTAAGTCTCAGTTTTCAAGTACAAAACAGCTTCGGGCAGGCATGCAGATTGTGTTGAGCCCCGAGCAGGGCGGACGCTTCCAGAGCAAACTTCTGACCAACCTGAAGGGCTCTTTAGCGGTATCAGTCCCCCTGGATGCCGGCGGACGGCAAATCCGCTGGAAGCGTTGGACAAAACTGCAGGTTTTCTTCTGGCGCTCCAATGGGCAGGGTTTCTCGTTTGCAACAAAAATCAATGGGTACGGAAAGGTACGTGCCACTGATGCGGTTTTACTGAACCACACCTCTGCTATAACCCAGGCCCAGCAAAGAAAATACCGGCGCCGCAGTATTGAGCGCCCCGCTTACTTTTTTCCGGTGAGAATTTTAACCGACGGCCTTGGAAAGGAAGCAAAAAAACGGGCCTATGTGGAAACCAACCGCAGGACACTGGCAACCATGCTGGATATATCAGGCGGAGGCTGCAGTATTCGTACCTCACGGCCTCTTGGAAAGGGTGAACTTATCAAGGTTGAATTTGAAACCGATCATCGGGCAAAAATCTCTTTTTACGGTAAGGTTATGCACTCCAGGAAAGCACGCCCCTTTGGCGGAGTAATGCATATTATGTTCACCCGAATAAGCAAGCGAAACCTTAATAGTATTAACGCCTACATATACAATTACAGCCAGGACTGATATTACCTCTCCCTGATATTGACCTCAGACACTTTTTTGCCTACAGTTAATCCCATGAAGATTCATGAGATTCGAAATCTCACTAAAAAAGAAACCCCCCTGCACTACAGAAATGAATACTCAGGTTCTCTTGTTTATTCAGCCGGTAATATTGAGAAAGAAGCTCAACTTGAATTCACCCTGGAGCGGACAGCCACTGGAAATATCGATATATCTATCGCTTTTCCTGCGTCCATCCATTATCCCCTTGTTCCTGCCGTAAAAAAGGTAAAGTCCTATATTTTTGATCTTGAGAAAGACGGGAGACTGCTCTGAAATCACACAGGTGTACTTCTCCCGATGAGACCATCGCATTGGGCCGCAGTATAGGAAAGACGCTGCATGCCGGCGATATTGTATCTCTGGAAGGGGGGCTTGGTGCCGGCAAGACAACCATCGCCAAGGGAATCATCGAGTCTCTGGGGGTAGAAGATACTGTGACAAGCCCCACCTTTACCATAGTATCGGAATACACCGGAAAATTTCCTGTCTACCATATGGATTTATACCGTATTGAGGATGAGGAAGAACTCTTTTATCTGGGGCTTGATGAGATTCTTTACAATAACGGAATATCCCTTATTGAATGGATCGACCGTTTGCCTGAATTACCGCAGAATTTTACAAGGATTACCCTGGAAGTTGTTCCCACCTCCGGGGACCGTATTGTGAGCCTGGAAACTGTATGCATGCGAAACGTTTCATGAAAATCCTTGCCTTTGATACTTCGGGCCCCATGCTTTCAGGTGCCCTTGGTACTGAGAGGGGGACCTTTGCCGCTCTGCAGGATACAGGGCTGCGCCACGGAGAGCTTCTGGCGGGACTTATTGACCAGCTTGTTAAAGAAGCCGGCATTTCTGTTAAAGACCTGGATCTTATTGTATGTCCCAGAGGGCCGGGATCTTTTACCGGGCTGCGTATCGGCATGTCCCTTGCCAAGGGTATTTCCGCCGGAAGCGGCATACCGCTGATTTCTATACCTGTTCCGGACATTCTGGTCCGTCCCTACTCTTTTTATGGTTCACCTGTTATTCCGGTACTCGACGCAAAGAAAGACCGTTTTTATGGGGCCTGTTACATCGGCGGTGTCCGTACAAGTGAGTTCTTTGATCTGGAAGCTGGCGAGATTATCCGCCGCTTTGGCATGGAAGAAACTATTCTAATCGCTGGTCCTGACGCAGGACTTTTCAAATCGAAAATAGCTGAAGCTGAGGGTATTACCTTTGCTCCCTATGTCCCGGCTGCAGTATTTGATATGCTTGCCATGGGCCCGTTGCTTTTCGAACAGAAGGGCCCTGATGCGCCAGGCCAGGGACCGATGTACATCCGCAAAAGTGAGGCTGAACTTGGAATGGAGAAGGATTATGAGGGATGAAAAAAAAGCGTTCATCCGTTTTAAAGAGAATAACCACCAGAACAGCGCCGTTCCTCAAGCTGTTTTAGGAGATGATTTTCGCATAAACTGGGCTAACAGGGCCTTCCGGGACCTGTTTCACAGAGAAAATACCTGTATTGGTGAACACATTGCAGGTTTTGCCACTCTCACCGGCCTTGACGGCAGATCCCTCTATCATCAGTTGAAAGATCCCGCTACGGGATACTCTTTTCAAGGCAATGGAGAGAGCAGGTTTCATCACCACCCCAGGCTTTTTACCAATGTGCATATTGTTCCGATACTGCATGAACCATACAAAAAGGAGACTGTAGTCGGATACTGTGCCTATTTTCATGATGCTACCCTGTCCCATCAGCAGAGTCTCCGCGCCATTTTTTCCAGCCTGCTTGAAGCCTCCCGTATGAAAGACAACGATACCGGACGTCACATTGAACGGGTAAACCGGTATTCTGCTTTAATGGCTGAGTCAATGTACGATGATGGAACCGATTTGCAGGTAGACCGGGATTTTGTTGATAACATCTCCTTTCTGGCTGCCATGCATGACGTAGGCAAGATCGGCGTACCCGACGATATCCTTAACAAGGCCGGCCCCCTGGAGAGCTGGGAGTGGGAAATCATGACAACCCATACCCTTAACGGTGCCTATATCCTGGGAGCCTATCCGGATCCAATGGCGGTCGAAATAGCACGCAGCCATCATGAACGCTGGGACGGTTCCGGCTATCCGTATGGCTTGATGGAAGAGATGATACCTTTGAGCGCCCGTATTGTTACCATTGCTGACGTTTATGATGCCCTGCGCAGCAAGCGTTCATACAAGAATGAAATGAGTCACCGGGAAGCTGCGGATCTGATACTACTGGGACGCGGTACCCAGTTTGATCCTGAGCTTGTCGAGATTTTTCGGTCCCTGGAGGAAAAGTTTTCCGAAATTTACGATGAATTGTATGATGAGTATAAAGAGACTAACTCTTCTTCTCCGTTGGCGGGGTAAAAAAGTCTGCTAAAGAGCCAAGATCCGAAGGTGCTTTTGCCGCTGCCTTGTTTTCCGACTGTATGGCTTCGTAGACTTCGTGTCGATAGATCTTTACGCTTTTTGGTGCAAGAATTCCAAGTTTGATATGATCTCCCTTGATTTCTACGACTGAGACCTCTATCGTATCATTGATAATGATCTTCTCATTCAGTTTTCTTGAAAGTATCAGCATGAGGTATCCCCCTCATGCTGCATTTCTTCGATTATAAGATGCCGAACCTGCCAGCGCTCATCATTTGATATTATCTGCCGACCTACTCTGGTTTTACGGTTGATCAACAGCGGACCCTGCAGGTTGGCAGTCATTCTGCTTTGGTCCTCAGGAATTGTCACGATGGAAAAGATAAGAAGATCTTCATCATCCTCCCGGGTCACTCCCAAAGCTTCCAGGTCTTCTGTGGAGACCCCCGGACAATAATCGGGACGGAAAATTCGGGGATCGATAAGTACAAATGCAATTTCCCGTTCATCGAGTGATTGAAACCAGTAAAAAGGGGGCTGTTCCGAATCGAGCAAGGCAAAATTGCTGTAGCAATCAAAGCCGAAAAGACCTTTTTGCAGGGTAATTTTTTGCCGTTGGTCGATTTCCATCTCCCCATAGGCCTTGGTTTCAATCATCATGCCGGTATACTCCTTCAAAGACATTCCTTAACGCAGAAAATCCATCAACGTCGGCTGCAGTATGCGTCCAGCGGTTTGTAAAGCAGCCTTATGGGTGTATTCCAACATCTTCAGTTCCAGAATCGCCTCTGCCATATCAATATCCGAAGCCAGAGAGTTTTGTTCCTGCGTCTGGGGGATTTCCCGGTTTAAACGGTTCCAGACAATCTCCATTCTTTCGTCAACAGAACCGAGTTTGGCTATTTCCTGCACCAGAGTATCCTGGGCAGTTGTTATACCCTGGATTCCCCTGCCGCCTATCTCCAGGGTATCTCCGGAGTAGAGACTGTCCCGCAGAGATATTACCATATCAAACACTGAACCTCCGGATTCCCGGGCATCGGATGCGATATTAAACGGAGGCCGGCCGTTTCCGGAGACAAGGCCCAGATCCTGCAGAACCGAACCTCCCTGTTCATCCTCAAGGAGTATCTGGTGGGGAACAGTGCTGCGGATATTCAGTGAATTAGATACAGGATCAAGATAGGCATCAACCGCAGCATCGGAATCCTTAATTTTGGCGATTATGCCGTGAATATTTTCTCCAGCTGACAGGGGCACCCGTACCCCATCTATAAGGATTGCCGTATTCTCCGGAACCGTATAACTTGCAGTATTTACGCCGGAGAATATCTGATGCTGTTCAGCCCAGAATATATTGTTGCCCCGAAAGCCGGTGGGAATCAGGTTTTCGTCGGAAATTTCGACAAAGTTGTCTTTATTACCTCCCACATAGTCAACTTTGGTTATTACCCGGCCGCTTATTTCGGGATGCCGTCCCTCAAGAGCACGAAAAGGTTCGCTGGTGTTACGGTCGCCGCCGAACAGTTTGCTGCCGTCGGCGCCCGACGAGTTTGAGACCTCAACAAGCTCCTTCAGAAGCTCATTAACCTCCTGGCCCATTATCTTCTTGTCTTCTTTTGCATATGTCCCGGTAGCGCCTTGCACAGCTATTTCGCGTATACGGTGCAGAATCTGGTTGGCCTCATTCATGTAACCTTCGGCAACCCTGCGAAAACTCTGAACGTTCTCGACGTTTTCCTGGAAACGGTCGAGACGGGAAATCCGGGATAAAAAACGAGCCGAGTGGGCCGCAGCCACCGGATCATCCCGCAGCTCCTTTATTCTGGTCTGCTCGGCCATTTTATTCTGAAGATCGTTCATCAGCTTCTGACGACGGTAGGTATGATAGATCATGTCGTTATTAGCCTGGTTGGTACTGACTCTGTTCATTCTCAAACTCCAAGGCGGTTTATAATAGTATCGAGCATGCTGTTAAAGGTGCTGATAAAGCGGGCCGCAGCGTTGTACCCGTGCTGGAACTTAATAAGCTGGGCAAACTCTTCATCTATGTTAACCCCGGAAAGGGCCTGTTTCATTCCTTCCAGCTCCTTCATTACAAGACTTTCGGTCTCGAAGGTCCGCTGAGCCTGCTCTCCCCTTAATCCCACATCGGCAATTGTCTCTGCGAAAAAATCATCAAAGCTCATGAGATTACCAAGCATTACCGGCCTGGTCCGCAGCTGGGCAATGGACAAGGCCGCGCTGCCGTCGCCGGGATTGGCAGGACGTCCGTTTTCGCCGAAACCAGCGGCAAGGCGATTTATATCACTCTTTAAAGCGCTTGTAATCTCAATCCAGCCTGAAGGATGAGCGACCGGAGCCACGGCATAGTTATCGCCGCCGCCACGGAATCCGAGTACTGCGTCGGCCTGTTCCCAGTCATACGCCCCTTCCGCTCCGGATTCCTGCAATATCCCGGCATAGCCGACAAGAAACTGACCGGAGTCCTCAATATGACGAATAACAAAGTCAGGATTTTCGATCTGCGTTGCCGGTAAGGCTTTCATGACCATTCTTCCGGACTGATCAAGACGGGCGACGACCTCTGCACCGGACCGGTTTATTCGGTTTATGACGTCACCCACGGTATCCGTAGGATTGTAGGGTATCTCTATGTTTCCTGCCGGGCCTGATAGGGTAATGTTTCCCTGCAGCCCCACATGGTCCTGAAGGGAAAGACTGTTAGTACCGGTTACGCGAAAGATATAGGAAGCATCGAACTCTCCATCTCCGTTCCGGTCATAATTTCCTGCAACATCGGTGACAAAGGGAACCTCCTCAAAAAAGGCCCGTCCGTTCTCACCATCCAGTCCATAGGCAGAGCGGTGAATTTCATTCACCAGGTCTATATAGTTCATTGCCAGTACGTCGAGTTTTTGTATTTCTCCTCGAATGTCACCGTCCCGGAGGTCCATCAGGGAGCGGAGCTTCCCCCCTGTGAACCGGGCCTCTTCTCCGTTCTTTGCCCAGCGTACGGTGGAATAGCCTTCATTCAGAGGGTTCGGATCTGTTTGCAGAGGATTTATCACCCTGCCCTGCATCAGATGGAGTCCCTGGGTATGAATGGTGAACTCATCCGGATCTCGGTTATCAACGGTGATATTCAGAAGACCGGACAGTTCTTTGACCAGAAGGTCCCGACGGTCGAGCAGGTCATTCGGGTTGTCCCCCAGGGCTTCGACCTTCACTATCTCCTCATTCAGGGAGCGGACATCGTTAAGAATAGCGTTTACCCTGCTCACGGTAGCTGTCAGGTCATCTTCCACCATGTTGCGGATCTCTTTCATCCGTGAGTATTGACGGTGGATACCGTCCATCAGGGCCTCTCCCCGCTGGACTACCGCCTGCCGGGCGGCGCCTTCCTGGGGATGAATGGATAACTCCTGCCAGGAGTCCCAGAAGCGGTCCATGAGGGTACGTACCGATGATTCCGTCGGCTCGTTATACACCTGTTCCAGCTGCAGCATGTAGGAGTCCCTGGTCTCCCAGTAGCCCCTACCGTTTGCCCGGGAGACGATCTTTCCTTCCAGAAGTTCATCATGGACCCGCTCAATCCGCGTAATGTCCACTCCTTGACCGATCTGTCCCGGGGTATTCTCGCGATTCAGCTGGGGCATGTAGAGGGGATCGGTGGGCTTAAAATGGACCCTCTGTCGGGAGTACCCCTCCACAGAGGCATTACTAAGGTTGTGTCCCACAGTGGTCATACCCTGGGTGTGGGCTATGAGGCTGCGTTTACCGATTTCTATACCGGAAAAGGTGGACTGCATTCAAAGACTCCTTAAAGGTGCTGATTTACGACCAGCGGTTCGGTATCGGCGGTTCTGGCCTTTCCATGCCGGGAGTAAAGCTTTCCTTTACGATAGGGAAAAAGCTCATTCAGTACCGCCTGCATGGTATCGCTGACACTGCGGATGTGACTGTCGAGACTCCAGGTAACACCCTTAATTTTAACCGTGGTAAATTTCAGGCTGCGGTAAAGCTCCGCACATTCTGATCGCAGTTCCTCGGGAAGACTCATTATTGCCTGATAGAAAGGGATTGTCTCATCGGCTCCGAATTCTGCGCATAAGGCGGAATAAAGGGCCCTTCGTCGCTGCTCTGTGGAGTCAATCCAGTCTGCAATCTGGCCCATACGCTCCATGTGGTCCGACAGAGAAGCCCAATCGCTGCGTTTGAGGGCATCACGAAGTTCTTCTTCGTTACACCGGAATTCCTCCATAAGAGAGATTTCCTGCTTTATAATTTGAATAAGTTCGTTGGCTGTTTTTATACCCTTCGTGGACATAGACACTCCTCTTCTTCAATATTCGGCGTTTTTACCGTGCCGATTAAGAAGAAAATAGAGCTGAAAAGAAAAGGAGAAAATATTGCCAAATAGAGCAGATTACTGTTTTTGTGCCTGGTTGAGTATCTGACGGTCCCGCTGCAACAGGGCATTTCCTGAGAGATACTGCAGGCCTTCCTGTATAATTCGCTCCGCTTCAGAATACCGTTTTTCCTGAAAAAGAGAAACAAAGCGGTTATGGTAAAAAGCCGCCGCGTTATGGGTAAAGATATCCAGGGCCTGCTGTATTCTTGGGTCTGCCGATGTATGGAGTTCCTGTTCCTTAAGGTACTCAAGGGCAGCCAGATCTCCCTGGTTTTCGGCCACAGCTTTTGCGTGCCGGATTTGAAGGATTCCACGGTAGTCATTGTACGTTGAGTCAGATAAAAGACCCAGAGAACGCAGTTTTTCCAGTTCCACCAGAGAATCAGCGGGAGCATGTTCATTACTGTATTTAAAGATCAATCCTTCTCCCACAATCTGCCGGTATTGCTGGTAATCATCCTTCCCGAGATCCCCCTTTTCATACCGGGAACGTAAAAGGGTAAGCCTCTCCTCTCCCCGCCCTTCCCGGCTTGCAATTACCGCGGCGTTATACAGCAAAGTATCGAGAATATCCGCATATTCGTCGTTATTTCCCCAACGGAGGCGTACCATATCAAGAAAAGCGAAGGCCTCATTAAAGCGCCTTTCCCCGTTCAGGACTGATATATAGTTGATAAACTCCTTTATCAGCTCGGCCTTTATCCGTTCGGTCCCTGTCATGGCATAACGGTCGACTGCCAGGGGTACAGCAAGATCGATCCTGTTTTGACGCTGCAGTCTTGAGATCCTGTTCTGCAGGATGAGACCGATCAGCTCTTTTTCATCGATATCTGTCCGCAGATGGTACTTCCCAGGAGGAACATAGGTAAATCCTGTCTGACCAAAGGCGTTGGTGAACTCCCGCTTCTGTCCCGGATTGTAACCGTAGGGATTGGTTGTTTCCACATCTGTGCCGACACCGTCTTCTATAACCCGGCAAAAGGCATGGTCGGGTGTCACGACTCCCCGGACCGGCATTCCGGCATGCCGCGCAGCTATGGCGTAGATAACTGCCGAGGAGACGCAGTTATAGTTCCCGGTATCGAGGGTCACATTAATCAGCGTCTGGGGCTCCAGGTAACGGGTAAAAAGTCGTTCATGAAGATAATAAAGAACAGCTTCTCCCGGCGGAACATCAGCGGGCCGCTCTTTTATATATCCTGTCAAAGGCTGAAGCAGTCTCGCAATGCGTGAACGGTAGCGAGGAAGCTCTTCCGGTCCCAGACCTGAGGCGTGAAGAGCCGCATCAATCAGTTGAGGAACCGTCAACGGCGTGCGCTGTATTCCAACCGTGACAGCCCAGGGAGAGGGTTCAATACGGGGAAAATCGGAGGCCGCTAATGCTGAGACAATCAATATATAGATAACTGCATATATAGATGTTCTTTGAAGTCTTCCCATAGGCTGAATATTACGGGTATACTACCATCGAATCAAGGAAAACTTGATTTTCTTTATATGGTTTAGATCAGAAAGAAGGAGCTTGAACAATGCAGCCCCAGCGAGACCTGATTATAGTAGGCGCAGGAGCAGCGGGCTTGAGCGCCGCTTTATACGCCCTGGAAGCAGGCCTTAACACCCTTGTAATCGAAGAGATGGCCGCAGGAGGACAAGCCCTGGCAGTAAACGAACTGCTGAATTTTCCCGGCTTTCCGAATTCTCTAAGCGGGGTTGATTTCTCCATGCGCCTCGAGATGCAGGCCCGCAATCTTGGCGCAGAAATACTGAACACCTCCGTAGTGTCCCTGGTCCGAAAGAGTTCCGTTTTTATACTGGAAACAGGCAAGGGGCAACTGCAGTCAGCTGCAGTTATTCTGGCTACAGGTTCAAAGCCAAAACAGCTGGGAATTTCTGAAGAAAAGGATTATATCGGCAAGGGGGTCTCCTACTGTGCCGCCTGTGACGGCCCTTTCTTTAAACATAAACGTATCCTGGTAGTCGGGGGCGGCGACTCGGCCTGCGATGAAGCGATGTACCTGTCGGAGCTTTCAGAAAAGATAAGCCTTGTTCATCAGGGTGAGCACCTGAAGGCACGTTCCGTGCTGGCAGAAAAGGTGCGAAGAAATCCACGCATCAAACTCTACCCTGATACAGAAATAGCCGGCATTCAAGGTCAGCAGAAAGTGCAGTCAGCGATTCTGAAAAATAACCGAACCGGAGAAACTGCAGAGCATCATACCGACGCGGTTTTTGTTTTTATTGGATCGATTCCCCGCAGCGAACTCGCTGCAGGAGTCCGGAAAGATAAGCAGAACAGGCTGCTTACAAATGACAGGATGGAAACAAGTGTTCCCGGATTATTCGCCGCCGGAGAAGTACGGAACACTCCGTTCCGACAACTGGTTGTCGCTGCCGGAGAGGGTGCTGTCGCGGCGAAAAGCGCCGCCGAGTATATTAAAGCCAAGTCGTAACGGCATGAGGATTCCGCTAAAGTTTTCCATCCATAACAAACTGCGCAAACTGCTGATGATGCCGTTTTTACTGGCAGCACTGCATCATGGTGCAGGAGCGGAGACTTTCATCTGGAGTAATCGGGATTTAGCTGCCTCCCAGGCATTTTCCATGGCATCTTCCATGAGCGAGGAAGAGCTTCTTGGACAGGTTTTTATGATAGGTTTCAGAGGGCCCGGCGCGGATCCGGAAATACTCTCCTGGATCCGGGAAAAACACATTGGCGGGGTTAAGGTATTTGGCTGGAACGGTGAAGACCTGGAGGCTCTTGCCGGGGCTGCTGGCACAATGCAGCAAACAGCTGTGGAAAGCGGTCAGGGGATACCTCTGTTTATTGCTACCGACCAGGAAGGGGGATGGGTACGGCACGTTAAAGGCCGGACCTCCATAACCCCGGGGAATATGGGTATTGCCGCCGGCGGTCTTCCCTACGATGCCTACACAACAGGAAAACTCATTGGGGCCGAACTGCGTGCCCTGGGCATAAATATGAATTTCGCCCCCACCGTGGATGTCTATGTCAATCCGGAAGCCCATGTAATCGGCCCCAGGGCTTTTTCCTCGGATCCTGTGACCGTCGGGGTTATGTCCCAGGCTTTTTATCATGGAATGCGCTCAGAGGGGATAATATCTACAGCAAAGCATTTTCCAGGCCACGGCAACGCCGATCAGGATTCCCACGGATTCCTTCCCATTATCAATGATGATCTTGATACCGTAATGGAACGGGATCTTCTCCCATACCAGATGCTTATTCCCGAAGGGCTTCCCGCGATCATGACCGGTCACCTTGCCTTTCCTGCTATAACCGGAGACACGACCCCAGCCTCCCTTTCGGAAAAACTTATTCGTGATCTTCTTCGTAAACGCCTCGGATTCCAGGGAATCGTGATTACCGATGACCTCAGGATGAACGGAGCGCAATACGGCGGAGAAAGCATTCCCCAGGCAGCAGAAGCTGCCCTGCGTGCCGGAAACGACATGATCATGATATCCCTGGATTCGCGTCTTCACCAGCAAGTCTGGAACCATCTGTCCCGTGTCCTTAAAAACGATCCGGCTTTCAAGGATATTCTGCTGAAGGCGGCTACCAGGATTTTATCAGTTAAGGAGGAATACCTGAATCGTCCATGGTCGGTACCGCTTAAACCCGATATCTCCTCGTTACGACAGGCTATCCCGGCGGATTCAGACTATCTTTTTCAGCAGGCCTGCAGAGCCCTGACATCCATCTCTGCGGTGGGACTGCCCCTTGATTCTTCAGACAGGATACTCCTTGCGGGTCAGCTTGGAGGCTTTTTTCGGGAGGGGCAAAAGCGTTTTCCAAATGCCGATGTCTTTGATTTTTCCTATAATCCTTTCTATTCTGCGCCGCCCGGTGCAGCAGCAGGAATACTGCGCCGGGCGGAGAAATACGACCGCATAGTCTTTCTCCTGGCAACACCGGGCAGTACGGAGGTACTTAAGGAGATTGTCAGAAAATCAGCAGGATTAAAAGAGCGGCTGGTTATTATCTCGGTACTGACCCCGGTCTATCTCTTCGAGATGGATTGGATCCGCACTGCTCTGGCTGCCTATGGTACAGGAGATGAATCCTTTGCCGCGGCCTTTGCCGCCCTTGCAGGCGATTTTATTCCCCATGGAAAACTTCCTGTAAGTGAGCTCACCTTTACAGAATGAATCCTATGCTGCAACCGTATAATCCAGGGTATAACGCCGCTGTTTCCGATTTTCTCCTGAGCCGGGAGGAGTACTGGACAGCCCTGACCTCCAGGGTATTTTTAAAAGGCCGGCTGCGGCCGCCCCGCAGCATTGAGGAGCTGTATCTGCTTGCCGACGGGCAGCAGCTTAACGGTGTTATTTATCATGAGCCTGCAGGATTCACCTTTCCCGCCCTTATTCCGCCCCTTAGTCCCCATGAGAACGCAGCCCTGTCGGATGCCCTGAAATCCTTCAGGAAAATCACGACACTTATGGGAAACCGTTATATAGTAGACAGTTGTATCGCGGCACTTGGAAAACCGCCGGCTTACCGCGTCAATTATCTTCACATGGTGCGGCAACCAAAGGCAGTAATACTCACCCCTGAGTCTGTTATACCCAGGGAATTTTTTGAGCGTCTGAAACCCGGCCAGGTCCGTGAGGTCTATCCCATGCAGCGGGCATACGAGATTGAAGAGGTACTGCTGGAACCGGAGAGATTCAATCCCCTTATCTGCATGAACCATTTGCGGGAAGCCCTCAAAAAACAGGTGATATACGCGACCAGGATTAATGGCAGTCTGGTTGCCAAGGCTGGAACAAACGCTATCGGAGTAAACTGGGTGCAGCTGGGAGGTATCTTTACCCTGCCGGGATTCCGGGGACGGGGTGTGGCGCAGAGGCTCATGATGCATCTGCTGGCTAACCTGGAAAAACAGGGATTTGGTGCGACTCTCTTTGTGAAGTCCGAGAACATACCCGCAGTCAGCCTGTACAGGCGGGTCGGATTTTCCGATGTTGCGCCTTTTTCCATTGCCTACTATCTGCGTTAATTCAGCACCCTTTTCCATCCACGTTAAGCAGGATATACTCCTACACTATGCCCTTACAGAACCCTTTGAAGATCCTGATGGTGTCCAGCGAAGCTGTTCCTTTTGCAAAATCCGGCGGCCTGGCAGATATGGTGGGCTCCCTTACAAAACATTTATCCGGATTAGGACACGATGTAAAACTGCTGCTTCCCTGCTACAAGGGTATTGAATATGAAAAGAAAGAGACTATTCACCTCACTGTGAATGTCGGGTTCCACAGCGCTGACATAACCTGCAGCACAACTACGCTTCCCGGCAGCGAGGCTTCGGTATATCTTATAGAGCACCCGTTTTTTACAGACCGGGAAGGTATTTACGGCAACCACGACGAGGAGTTCTTCGCGGACAATGCCAAACGCTTTGCACTGCTCTCCCGTACTGTGTTTTCTCTTGTCCGTGCCCTTGACTGGCAGCCTGATATAATACACAGCCATGACTGGCCCACCGCCCTTGTACCGATATATCTGAGGACACTGGAAAAAGACCTCGGCGACAGGGGAACAATTTCGCTTTTTACCATCCACAATATAGGATACCAGGGGATTTTTTCTCTCCATGATCTTCACTATACACGCCTGCGGGTAAAGGACATGTGCCCAAAAGATGAGGAACACATTGATCAGCTGAATCTCCTGCGCGGCGGTATTCGCTGTGCCGATTATGTGAATACGGTATCACCGCAGTATGCCAGGGAGATCCGCACTCCCCGGTTCGGACACGGACTTGAAAAGGAGCTGGAAGAACGTCGCGAGGACCTGTTCGGAATCCTGAACGGAATAGATACCGAAATATGGAACCCCGAAACCGATCCTCTGCTGCCGCTGAAGTTTTCCAGAAACAGTCTTGAGAAAAAGCAGCAGGTTAAAAATGCCCTTCAGAAACGGGCGGGGCTGCCCCTGAACAGTGATGTTCCCCTGATAGGAATGGTTTCAAGACTCGTGGAGCAGAAGGGTTTTCTGGAACTCTGCGGCCCGGAAGAAACCAGCCTGCAGCAGATCCTTGCCGAGATGAAATGTCAGTTCATAATCCTCGGCACAGGAGAACAGTGGTGCGAGGAGGCCTTGAGAGCCCTTGATGCAAAGTTCGCGAACCTCTATGTCAATACAGGATTTGACGAAGAGCTGGCCCACCTGATCGAAGGAGGAAGCGACTTTTTTCTTATGCCCTCCCGTTATGAACCCTGCGGCCTGAATCAGATGTATTCCCTGCGATATGGAACCATACCAATCGTCCGCAGAACGGGAGGATTAGCGGATACAGTTATAGGTCAGACAGAAAACCCGTCGGCGGAAAACGGTCTTCTGTTTAACGACATGAGTGGGGAGGCAATTCGCTCCGCCATTGCTGAAGCACTCCGGATATACAGGGAGGAACCGGAAAGAATACAGCGTATGCGGACCAACGGAATGGCTGGGGATTTTTCCTGGGACCACTCAGCACAGCGTTATGTTGAACTCTATCGTTACGGTCTCCGTCGCAGACATATTCCAGATTGCGACAGGCCCCTTAATACTGAGACGCGATCTTCTTTTCCAGACGGTGAATCCGGTGTACAAAGTCCCTGACTCTGGATTGTGACGACCCTGAACGCTCCGCAGCAGCCAGGCCCTGTCTGGCCCAGTTCTCCGCTTCATCGTAGCGTTTTTCCCGATGTTCATAATATTTTGCCAGCTCTTCACACACAGCGGGATCTGCCATATGGGCCATGGCGCGCCAAAGCTCCAGGGCCCTGGTTATTTGTCTGTTTCGCTTCAGGTATAGTGCCAGCAGGCGGCCCGCGCGAAAATCTCCGCATTGCCACGCGGCGCTGAGATACTCTGCTCCCCGCTGGTCCCCCCTGGAAAGTAGATAAAGTCCCAGGGAACGCTGATCGGCCAGACCATGGCCGGATGGTGCAAGAAAAAGCTCTTCCAGAATTTTCCAGAGCCTCTCCAGGCTGAGAATATCCTGCCGGTGATGACTGAAAATATCCATGAGCAGCCCCGCGTCAGCCGTGCGCAGGAAACTGAACCAGCGTTCCGGAACATCGCTGCCGGGAAGGTCTCCCTTCCGTTCCAGTCCCAGAATACGACGTTCGATATTCCCCAGAGAACAGGACCCCACCGCATCACGCCACAGTCTGCGACTTATGTATAACAGATCCAGATGCCTGGTAAAGCTGAAAGTAAAACCGTGCATCAGACCCCGGGTCTTCAGCAGAGAGGCATCAAAAGACTTTCCGTTATAACTGACAAAATGAGGCCGCCTCTCCACCCGCTGTCGGATATGGCCCAGGAATTCAGCCTCCCCGGGATAATCAGAAAGAAAATACTGCTCCAGCAGAAATCCCCCGTCGATGTAGCTGCCAAAACCGGCAAGAAATGCCAGGGTTCCCGCGCCGGAGGACAATCCGCTTGTTTCCAGGTCGAAAAAAAGGAGTTCCACCGAGTCCTGGTCCGCTGGCAGCAGCAGCCCGGAGATCTTTTGCGGAGGGATAATTCCCGGCAGAAACTCCCTGCGGAAAAAAGTGTACTCCCCGATTTGCCGGAAACCGGGAATCTTCAGGTTCCGCACAGCCCTGGAAGAATCCGTAACAGTTTTATTCTGAATCGAACTCTCCCTGAAGTTCCTCAGCTGCTTCAAGCGTGAGGTCAATCCTGAGCGCGGCATCAGTCCGTGCTCCTCCAGGCGGCAAGGAATTCCCGGATTATAATCTTGCGATTGATACTATCGGGAAGCTCCGCCTCGTCGCTTTCGACCGGTCCAATGCACGAAGGGCATCCTTCCTCGCAGCCGCAGCCTTCCACCACCTCTCTGGCGGCATTGATAATATTCGGCAAATGTACCGCGACAGCCTCAGCCAGTCCCGTACCGCCGGGGTAGCGGTCAAAGATAAAGAGAGCAGGAAAACCCAGGTGAGGGTCCTTGAGACGTTCGGCCACTCCCAGGTCGTTTCTGTCGCAGAGCAGAAATACCGGGGCCACATTCTTCATCAGTGTGCCGATACGGGCGATCACCTGCTCCTGAGCTTCCCTGGGAATCTCCGTAAAGCTCACTCCCGCCCTGGTTGCAGGAGAAAAGCCAAGTATCGCCCCTCTGGTGTGCATCTGTTCCTCAGGCAGGTGAATATCGCCGTAGCCGACGTTCTCATGGGTATGAAAACGCAGTTTCTTGAATTTCGCTACCTGACTGCGGACCAAAATATCGCCAAGAATCAGCATGATCCCGTCCCGGTCTTCCCGGCTGTCCTCCTGCAGGATTTTAATGTCCGTTTTGACTACAGCGTCGGTATAGTAGTTTACCCTGCTCGCTTCCACGTAACAGCGCCGGTTTTCAATGTCCAGGTTCTGCACCACATACTGGTTTCCCCTGTGCATGTAGATGGCATTAGCGAATATCAGTTCCTTGGCTGAAGGCCGGTCCATTTCTCCAATAACCCGGTGGGCGCCCCTGGTGGTATCCACGATAACGATATTGTCCGCGGTTGCGGAGCGTAAACTGATCTCCTCCGAAGGGTATGAGCGGTCCGCCCAGTACCATTTGCCTCCGGTATGCCGCACTACCCCTTCGCTCTGCAGCTCCGCCAGCAGCTCCTCCGTCGGCCCCCCGAACTCCTCACCATCACTGAAGGGGAGCTCAAAGACTGCGCACTTCATATGATCCATGAGTATGTAGAGATTGTCTGGGTCTATGTGGGCTGACTCCGGTGGGCGGGTAAGAAAATATTCCGGATGAGCCATAATGTACTGGTCTATAGGCCCGGAAGAGGCTATCATCAGTGCTACAGAGAGGGAGGAACTGCGCCCCGCCCTTCCTGCCTGCTGCCATGAAGAGGCTATAGAACCGGGAAAGCCTGCCATTATAGCCGCGTCCAGGCCGCCGATATCTATCCCCAGCTCAAGGGCGTTGGTAGAGACAACCCCCATAATGCTGCCTTCCCGCAAGCCCTTTTCTATCTCCCGCCGCTCAGAAGGCAGATACCCTCCCCGATAGGCTTCGACCCGGGGAATCTCTCCCTGGAGATAGTGGTTGGCAAGGGCTTTGTTGATGTAATCCGCAATCAGCTCGACCCGCAGCCGGGAACGGGCAAAAACAATGGTCTTAACCCCCCCCCGAATGAACCTGAGCGCCAGCCGCTGGGACTCATTTACTGTACCCTTCCGTATTCCCTGGACTTTGTCCACATAGGGCGGATTATACAGGATGAGCTGTTTCTCCCCCGAGGGGGCGCCGTTATTATCGATCAAAACCGTTTTCTCTTCGAGAATACGCTCCGCCAGTTCTCCGGGATTGCCGATTGTGGCGGAGCAGCAGATAAATACGGGGGAGGAGCCGTAGAAGCGGGCTATCCGTTTAAGCCGGCGCAGCACATTTGTCATATGGGAACCGAATACTCCCCGATAGGTGTGGACCTCGTCTATAACCACATACGAAAGGGAACTGAAAAAACGGATCCATTTGGGATGGTTCGGCAGAACCCCGGAGTGAAGCATATCCGGGTTGGAGATAATGATTCTGCCCTCGTCCCGGGCCGAGACCCGGACCGACGAAGGAGTATCGCCGTCATAGGTGGAAACCTTAATACCTACCTCGCCGGCGAGTACTATCTCGTTCAGAGCTGACTGCTGGTCCTGGCTCAGGGCCTTTGTGGGGAACAGGTACAGTCCGCGGGAATCAGGATTCTCCAGTAATCCCTGCAGCACAGGGAGATTATAGCTCAGGGTTTTTCCAGAAGCAGTGGGTGTCACTACCACAACATTCCGGCCCTGACGTACATGATCATAGGTCTGTCCCTGGTGAGTGTAGAGACGGCTGATTCCCCTGCGGGCAAGAACCTCCTGCAATCGGGAATCGAGGCCCTGCGGAAAATCAACATAACGACCTTCCCGCGGAGGGATGGTCTCCCAGCGGATAACCTGCTCCATAAAAGCTGAGTCCGCCTTCAGGGTTTGTAGAATCTGTTCTTCCATCTGAGGAATAGTACCATAAAGAAACGTGGAATTTAATAGTTCCTCCTTGACCACAATGAAGGGGTGAAATACTATTTACCCGAAAGGAGTTTTTATGCCGGAAATTCTGGCCATTGTTCTCGGCGGAGGCAAGGGTACCCGCCTGTATCCGTTAACACAGCAGCGCGCGAAACCGGCCGTTCCTTTCGGCGGTAAATACCGGCTCGTCGATATTCCCATATCCAACTGCATTAACTCCGACATGAAGCAGATTTATATCCTGACCCAGTTTAATTCAGTTTCATTGCACAACCATCTGGCCAGAACATATATCTTTGATGTCTTCAGCCACGGCTTTGTAGAGATCCTGGCAGCGGAGCAGACTTTTGAGAATACCAGCTGGTACGAAGGTACCGCCGACGCGGTACGCAAGAATTTTCCTCATTTTAACGTGCAAAAGCCTACCCACTACATAATTCTCTCGGGAGATCAGCTTTATCGTATGGACCTTAAAGAAATGTTCCGTACCCACATTGAAAGCAAAGCCGAGATAACTATTGCGTCAACTCCGGTCGACCGGCTGGCCGCCACGGCCCTTGGGATTCTACAGGCAGATAAAAAAGGACGGATCACCCGGTTTCTTGAGAAGCCTTCCCTGGATGTTGATATAGAGTATTTGCGAATCCCGGAAAATCTGCATCCCGATAAAGAGATGAAAAATGCAGGAAAAAATTATTTAGCCAGTATGGGAATGTACATCTTCGATGCCCATATCCTTGAACAGATGCTTAATAATGACAAAGCAGACTTCGGCAAGGAAATTATCCCAATGGCTATTGAGTCCCGCAAGGTGCAGGCCTACATCTTTACCGGCTTCTGGGAGGATATCGGTACCATAAAAAATTTTTACGAAACAAATATTAACCTTGCCAGTTTAAACCCGGCGTTCAACTTTTACGATGAAGATATGCCGATATACACTCATCGCCGGCATCTGCCGGCGACAAAGATCAACTACTGCAATTTTTCCCTCTCTCTGGCCGCCGAAGGCAGTATTATTACGGACGCCAAGATTGATAACTCTATTATAGGAATACGCACAATAATTGAACCCGGTTCAGATCTGGACGGGATTATTACCATGGGTGCCAGCGAATACGAAACGCCGGAAGAACGGAGTAAGAACCGGGAGCTTGGACGCCCGGACATTGGCATAGGCCGCGGGACCCATATACGGCGGGCAATCATTGATCAAAACTGCCGTATCGGCGATGGCTGCCGCATCGGGGTGGACGAGATGGAGAGACAGGACGGTGATTACGGACGATATCACATTCGGGACGGGATTATTGTAATCCCCAAGGGTAAAATAATTCCCTCCGGGTCTGTTATTTAATCAAGCAGATGGTTCAGAATCTGACGGTCGGAGTCGGCCATTGGAAGCGCTGTTAACTCCTTCAGGCTCAGCCATCGTACCCTCTGGTGTTCCTTCAGCAGGAACTCCTCGGTATCTAATTCGATGGTATACGCCTGCAAGCGGTACTCGTTACCACGGTTTGAGAAGCTGCCCTCGTAGAGCAGGGGCCCCACCTGGACAGCTACGCCAAGTTCTTCACAAAACTCCCGCTTTAACGCATCTGAGGGAGTTTCTCCTCTTTTTGCCTTACCACCTGGGAATTCCCAGCTTTCACCTATACTCGTCCCCGGTTTCCGCAGTGCAACCAGAACCTTATCTCCCCGCAGGACGACACCGGCTGTGGATATTCTCATGGGTAAATTACAAAAGAATCATTCGGGGAATTATAAAATGTACAATTCCGGAAAGTGCCGTAAGAATTCCGATAACGTCCCGGTACTTATACACATATTTATCCATGAATGAGGTAGCACCAGAATCAACATCAGATACTTTTTTATAGTACCCGTAAAACAGAGTTATCCCGCTTGAAATAGCCAACAGCGCAGGAATGAGATCCTGGGCCACTGAAGCTGAAGAAGAAGCAGGGATTAAAAACTTTAGAACCCCTATAACAACCAGCGCCAGCGACAACATCGTTACATAGGCCTTGTTCTCTGACAGGTATTTTTCCAGACCCTCAAGGGAAGGAAACTTTTCCTTCAGGAACCCTGAAGCCAATAGAGCGCCGCCTAGAATATTTATGAGTACCGTGAGGAGATACACCTGAAACATCCGCTTCCCCCTTTATGACGTTTCTATAAAAAGAGAATACTCAAGGAAGAGGGAAAAATCAATAGGACTTATTCCCTGAGAATTTTTTCTTCCAGAATTAGTACTTCATTATTGATGCTGATTTCAGCAATGATCCGCTCATCTTCCTCCCGAAAGGGAATACGACCGCGAATTATGTTTTCCTGCTCTGGAGACAGGATATCAAATATGCGGACCTGTCGCCCGCTTGGCAACACCCGGAAAGTCACAGTCACGTCCGCTGTTTCGGGTTTCTGTTTTTCGTCTGATTGTGCCTTACCTTTCAAGCTGGCCAGAATCATACCATCGAAGTTGACAACATTCAGAGAAAAACTGTAGGCCTCAAGGTCACGGTTGCCTGTAAGCAAATAAGGAAGCAAAAACATGAAAACCAGGGAGATTACCAGGATGTCCACAAAGATTATCAGGAGGTGTCGGTTTCTGCCCCAAAACTTCAGATGCTGACGTTCGCGAATATTTTCCGGTAAACTGGCTTCCCGTTCGTCACGATTATAATGATATGAAAAATCTCCCTTCTGACGGCTTTCAGGCCCTTTCATAACGAAGTTCTCCGGTTAGCCTGGACAGGGTAATCAGTAAGTCTTCAGCCAGAAAGACCCCTCCCTCATTGGCTGCGGTTTTACCAGCCTGCTGGTGCAGACAGCAACCCGTTGCAGCGGCATCGAAGGGATCGATCCCGGCATCGGCCATTAAACCGCCGATAAAGCCGCACAGGATATCTCCGCTGCCTCCGGTCCCCATCAGAGGGTTCATACCGTCAATCAGGGCAACCCGGCCATCAGGAGCCCACACACAGCTCACATGACCTTTGAGCAGAACGACTGAGTTATACTTACGGGAGGCTTTTTCCACAGCTCCAAACGGATTCCTGATGACCTCCTCTGTGGAACATCCCAACAGCCTGGCGCACTCTCCCGGATGTGGCGTTAAAACCCATTCTCCATGCAGAGGCTTTTCGGTGCTGGAAAGAAGGCTCAAACCGTCGGCATCGATTACGCCCCGCTCGTAGCTTGCCAGCAGCTTTTGAAAAGCCTCCTGCCGTCCTTCTATACCCCAGCCGGGACCAATAACGCAGGATTGATGCTTCGCAGTATCAGGAACAACGTCTCCCTGCCATGGACGCGCCATAACAGAACGCAGCTGGGAAGCCGCTGCGGTGTAGACATCAGGGTCACAGAACAGAGTCACCAGTCCGGCGCCACCGCGTCCAGCTGCTTCTGCAGCCAGCAGAGCGGCTCCCAGGGTCCCCGCTGAGCCGGCATAGAGGGCAGTGTGCCCCCTGCTGTTTTTATAGACATCGGATGAGAAGGGGGTAATCCGGCTCCGTGTTTCAGCGGAATCCATAAGAACCCATCCGGCAACCGCATCCACAGCCTGGGGAGGAAACCCAATGGGAACGGCGACTATCCTTCCGCAATGGACCCGTGCAGCGGGATTAAAGAGAGAAGACTTTGAAGGATAAACAGTAAGGGTTAATGCTGCGGACAGAACCGGATACTCCTTTTGAAAATCATCACCGATTCCTGATGGTGCATCCACCGCCACTATCCGTTTTCTTATATCCAGACTCGCTACAGCAGCAACACATTCGGCTGCAGATCCCCGCAAAGGACCTGAAAGCCCTGTACCGGTTATGCCGTCGACCACTATGCCGGCTCCCGATATTCGCTCTATGGAGGTTTCGTACTCATCCGTGAAAGAAAACACGGGTATTCCCAGTTTACGCACAACAGTAAGCCACGTTCCCGCCAGTCCCCGGGGTTCATTTCTTACACGGACAACAGATAGATTGCGGAATCCCTGAACAAAGGCCTGTCTGGCCATTACCAGTGCGTCTCCGGCGTTGTTTCCCCCGCCGACAATAAAAACCATCCCCGTATCGCGTTCAGGTCGAAGTTCGGAGACCAGGGTATCAAAGAGCCGTATCCCGGCGTTTTCCATCAGAATTTCTCCGGGAATCCCGTACTCTTCCTGGGCTACCCGATCAATCTCCCGCGCTCCCTGATTATCTACGATTTTCATTCCCGTCGCGCTCCTCCAATAGTCTGTCCGTCCGCCACCAGACTATATCGGCCTGAAAGTCCCTGCAGAGTATCGCGGTCAAAAGACCATCACGGTTCAAGTGAAAATCCCGAAAGAAAATCTCGCGATCCTGCAGACTTATGCGGGGACGGGCAATAACCACCCCTTTTCTGTCTACCACAAGGACCTGGTACTGATCAGGACCAAAGGGTCCCAGCAAAAAGAAAAAGCCCCCCCCGGCTACACCGAGGAATTCATGAAGTACCTCTTCGTCCTGCCCGCTATGCAGGCCCGGAACCTCCTGTTTGCGAACAACATGAGGGACTTCCAGAACTCCCTCGTATTTGCCGCTGGCCGGATTAAGCCAGTAAAAATAGGAGGCAAAGTACTCTATACTGGAGCCGGTACCGCTCAGGGATTCCCGGGACTCCTGATAGGTGTCGATCTTTACATATAACAGATCGTCATGGGGATCAGGAACAATCCGTTCCAGGGTGGTCAGAATCCCCGGCTCATCCGGTGATGGCAGATCCGAAAGAGGAATGGTAACCTGGTATTTTAAATTGCCTGCAGAACTGAACCAGTAAACGAGCCAGGCCTTCTCCGCACGTGAAACAACGATTACGTCGTTGGAAGCGTTCACGTACAAGGCGTTTATGTAGGGAAAAGGGGTCCCTCCTACTCCCTCCTGGCCAAGATAATCCAGATAAAGGCCGGAGCGGTCAAAGCGTCGAACAACCCGGTCAAGATAGGCCTCCTGCTCTTCATCGTACTCGGCCCGTGACTCCGGTATTGCATCCTCAACATACAGAATACCTGAATCGGAGACTGCTATTTCTCCGACGTCAAGAAACGGAAATGCAAGGGCCGCACGGCTTGATACCATTCCCTGTTCAGAGGCGTTCTGCAGAAGCACAGGAATTGGATTCTGTGATTTATTGTAATAGAGGCTGAGGATATCTCCATAGGAAGAAAACTCCATAATCTTGCGCCCCCGGCTGTTGGCGATAAAAATAATGCCGTCCTGCATTATAATCCGGACCTTGTCGTTGAATGCAGAAATACCGTCATAATAGATATCCAGCTGGTCTTCCATTCTGCCAATGGGAATGGAAAACAGCAGCTGTTGATCAAGGCTGGCTGAAGAACTGGGTGAACAGGAGATAAACAGTATCCCTGCAAGCAAACTTAGAAGGGACAATCCGATAGTACTGCGACTGCTCATTGTTTTCGGATTCTACAACCGGTACCATAAAAGGTCAACAAAGCAGGTGAAGCACCCCGGGGAACGGCTGACTTAACCATGAGTTTTTTGTATAGTAAGAAAGAATAGGGAGGCGCCGTTTACAATGATACAAAAAATCTTACATGCCTTTTTCGGATCACAACATGAGCGGGATCTTAAACAGCTTCTGCCTGTTCTCCATAAAATCAACGCCCTTGAATCCTGGGCCATGGAACTTGAGAACAGCCAGTTTTCCCGACAAACAGAAGAGTTCAAAGAGAGGCTGAAAAAGGGCGAAACCCTGGATGATCTGCTTCCCGAAGCTTTTGCCATGGCCCGAGAGGCTGCCCGGCGTGTCCTGGGTGAGCGCCACTATGACGTACAGCTTCTCGGCGGGATTGTTCTGCATCACGGCAAGATTATGGAAATGAAGACCGGAGAAGGAAAGACTCTTTCATCAGTAACCTCCGCATATCTGAACTCCCTGACCGGCAGGGGCGTCCATATCATTACGGTTAACGATTATCTCGCTGAGCGCGACGCTGCCTGGATGCGCCCGGTCTACGAACTCCTTGGGGTCTCCGTCGGTTCAATCCTTTCCAATATGGACACCGAGGCCCGCAAAGAGGCCTACGCCAACGATATTACCTACGGAACAAATAACGAGTTCGGTTTTGATTATCTGCGGGATAACATGGCCTGGGACATTGGCTCCAAGGTCCAGAGAGACCATCACTACTGCATAATCGACGAAATCGATTCCATTCTGATAGATGAGGCCAGAACACCTCTGATTATCTCCGGACAAGCCGAAGACGACACCCGCATGTTCACTGAGGTGAACCGCCTGGTAGGCCGCCTCCAGGAATGCGATAAAGACCCTGAAACCGGGGAGTATCCTGAGGAGCCCGAGGGAGATTACAAGATCGACGAAAAATCCAAACGGGTAACCTTTACCGATCAGGGCATGAATAACATCGAAAAGCTTCTGCTCCAGAACAAGCTGATCTCCGGCAGTCTCTTTACAGAGGACAACTTTGAGTATATCCACTACTTTACCCAGGGCTTGAAAGCCTATCGGCTCTTTAAACTGGACCGGGATTACGTGGTACAGGAAGGCCAGGTACAGATTGTAGACGAGTTTACCGGGCGTATACTTCACGGGCGCAGGTATTCCGACGGTCTTCATCAGGCAATTGAAGCCAAAGAAGGAATTCGCGTTGCCCGACGCAACAAAACCCTGGCTACCATTACCTTTCAGAACTTCTTTCGTATGTACGACAAGATCTCAGGTATGACCGGAACCGCGGACACGGAAGCAAAGGAGTTTGGCAAGATCTACAGCCTGGATGTAGTTGTGATTCCCACAAACCGCCCCGTTGTACGAAAAGACGAAGACGATGTTATCTACTTTAACGAAGACTTCAAGTTTAATGCCATCTGTGACGAGATCGAACGGGTGAATAAGCAGGGGCAGCCGATTCTTGTGGGAACAGTTTCCATTGAAAAATCAGAACGCCTCGCTTCCCAGCTGACAAAGCGGGGAATTCGGCATGAAGTACTTAACGCGAAGAACCACCACCGGGAAGCAATGATCGTTGCGGAGGCCGGGGCTAAAGGATCAGTAACCATTGCTACAAACATGGCCGGCCGCGGCACGGATATCAAGCTGGGGGGTAATCCGGAATTCCGGGCCCATAAAGAGGTGGGAACCGAGGCGTCTGCCGAAGAATACGCCAAAACCTATGAAAAGATATCCGCGAAAACCCGCCGTGATTATGACGATGTTAAATCCGTCGGCGGTCTCTATATTCTCGGTACCGAGCGTCATGAATCACGCCGCATTGACAATCAGCTGCGCGGTCGGGCAGGACGCCAGGGTGATCCCGGGGTCAGCCGCTTTTTCCTTTCCCTGGACGACGACCTGATGCGCCTTTTTGCAAATGACAATATGAAGAACATCATGGGCAAGCTCGGTATGGCTGCAGGAGATCCCCTCTACCATCCATGGCTTAACAAAACCATAGAACGGGCCCAGACACGGGTAGAAGACCGTAACTTTGAAATACGTAAACACCTGCTGGAATATGATGATGTTCTTAACGAGCAGAGGACCTTCATTTACAACCAGCGGGATGAAATCCTGAAGGATGATGCCCTGTACAAACGTATTCTGGGTGCCACAGAAGAAATACTCGATGAATTGCTGGAGCGCTTTGCCTCGGACCGCAGCGAAACCGGTATAACAGTACTTCTTGAAAGCCTGCAGGAACGCTTTTTCTATTCACCCGATTTTGAGAAGGACCATATTCTGAAAACTCCCATTCAGGAGTTAAAGGAATCGTTTCTCGAAAATTTCGCGGCTGATATTCGTGAAAAGGAAGAGAAAGTCGGAAAGAAGAACTTTAACTCTTTTATCCGCTTTGAGTACCTGCGTCTGATTGATACAAAATGGCAGGACCATCTGGAGAACCTTGAATCACTTCGGGAGGCGGTCTATCTGCGGGCATACGGTCAGAAAAACCCGCTCCTGGAGTACAAACTGGAAGGTTTTCAGATATTTGATACCCTTATCCAGGATATCCGTGAAGGTTTGGCAAAGAAGGTTATTTCTGTTCGCATTGAACGGGCGGATGCGCCCCGGCGGGTTCCGACGACAGCCTCGGTAACCGAAAGCCACCGTCAGCTGGGCCAGTTTGCTGCAGGATCCCGTCCAGCGCAGGCCAAAGGGAATATAGGCACGGGAACCGTTACGGTAGAGCGTTCAGTACCTAAGGTCGGGCGAAATGATCCCTGCCCCTGCGGCAGCGGGAAGAAGTATAAACACTGCCACGGACAGTAGGGAAATCAGACTTCCGATTTATGGAATACAGTCCCTGAAGAGGCGGCCTTCTGGGCCGCCATCTCGTCCGTATATGCCCGGATAAACGTAAATAAAGCAACCAGAGCCATTAGAATCAAAACCAGCTTACGCATATAAGCTCCTCAGTTAACGGTTTTCAATGTAAAACGGAAAGCGGATCAACCGGGCGATTATTCTTATACAGAGCAAAATGCAGATGTGAGCCTGTACTGCGCCCGGTACTTCCCATGGACCCAAGACTCTGTCCCTGGCGCACCCGCTGTCCTTCCCGCACGGTAACGGTATCAAGGTGACCATACAGGGTCTGGTATCCCCTGTCATGCTTGATTACTATATATTTTCCGTAACCCGCCGGCCGATTTTCCACATCCAGCACCACACCATCCATTGCTGCAATAATCGCCGTCCCTGTTGTATTCGCGATATCAATACCATAATGAAATCGACGCAATCCAGTAAAGGGGTCCGCGCGATACCCGAAAGGCGACGTGAGCCGTCCTGTGGTCGGATAAATTATAAGGGTACCTGTTGCCTTTTTATATTCATAATCACTAATGGCCGCACCAGGCAGGAAAAGCACGTCCCCGGGTTTTATAAGAGCACTCTCCAGATTATTAGCGTCCAGAATTTCGTTTACACTTATACCGTTATTCGCGGCGATTTTTGAAAGGTTGTCCCCCGGCCGCACTTCATACCTGACACCGTCATATGAAGGAATTTTCAATGAAGTTCCCGGAACAATCCGGCGCACATCCTCTATGCCGTTATAGCTTATAAGGGTTCCAACTTTAATATTGTATTTGAGGGCTATCGCCGAAAGGGTATCTCCGCGAGTAACGGTATGCATGGTTTCATTGATCCCACCCAGGTAGCTTGCCAGGGGGGGGAGATCTGAAGCAGATTCTACATCCTCTGATTCACCCCTCTCCAGGTATGAAACCATGCTTGCATACAGCTGTTCATCCTGCGGAAGTTGAAGAAAATCTTCAGGTTGCTGCAGCAGGGAAGGTACAAGAGAGTAGAGCATCGCTGTTACGGCAAGACTTATGCCGAGAAAAAGCGAGAACCACGCAACCTTTTCGGGAGTCTCGCGGATTTTCTCTAAGCCCAGGGAAAACCAGTGCTGACAGGCGGTTTTGCCAAAGAATACTGCCCGAGAAGGCCGCCTGCGCTTTCTAATGTTCTGTTGTTGTATCAGTTCAATCATAACCTTCTCTATTCATATCGACAATAAAGCACCAACATATTACTATATTGATCGGTTGTATGGCCCGGGAACAGTAAATCTATGATAGAAAAGCAGCGTCTAACCAGATTCATCATCTTCTCGATCCTGACAGCAATTATCATTGTGCTTGTTATCTGGCGTTATACATCGATTATGCTCTTTCCTTCCTCCAATGAGTCTTCACGACGCCCAACTCCGGGAATTGTCGAACGAGGTCCGATTCTTGACAGGGACGGTCGAATACTTGCTATTCAGACTCAGCTTGATACCGTAACAGCATGGATGCCGAGCGTTGATGATCCCGAAGAGACCTACAGAGCACTTATTGAGGTTCTGGATGTCGACAATGCAGAATTAGAGCACAAGTTTGAAACACGGACCGGTTTTTTCTATGTCAAGAGAAAAATTTCCCGCAGTGAAAGCCGGGCAATGCAGGAGCTTTTAGCTATCGATGATCTGAAGGGTATATCTCTCATACCTGAGTACGGCCGTGCCTATCCGGAAAAAAAACTGGCTTCCCATATAATAGGATATGCCGGAACGGATAATATTGGTTTGCTGGGAATTGAGTATACCTTTGACAAAGTTCTGTATCCCCCTTCAGAACCAGGCAGGACCCGCTACGGAAACCAGCTGTTTCTCACCATCGATGTCAATCTGCAGCATATACTGGAAGAACTTGCTGCGGAATCCATGCAGGAAAACAAACCCGAATCCATTACCCTTATTGCAGCGGAGGCAAGTACCGGCGAGATTCTGGCCTATGTGTCGCTGCCAGGTTTTGATCCAAACACCTTTTCGGAATCCTCCCCTCAGGCGCGGGTTAATGTTCCCGCCGCGGTGGCCTATGAACCGGGTTCGGTATTCAAGGTTTTCTCGATTGCCTCATTCCTGGAACTTGGCGGGATAGCCCCCGAGACCACGTTTTTCTGCGGTGGCAGTTATGAAAACGTCGAACCCCATATTAATTGCCTCGGTTATCATGGCCTGGTGAATGCAGAGGAGATACTGAAAAAATCCTGTAATGCCGGAGCCGGATACGCCTCAGAGACTGTAAGCGAGGAAGATTTTTACAGCTTGCTTACTGGATTCGGTTTTGGAACCAAAACAGGAGTCCCCTTCCCGGGGGAAACAAACGGTATCCTCAGAAGCCCCCAAAACTGGTCTGTCAGAACAAAACCCACGATTGCCATGGGTCAGGAGATATCGGTCTCCGCCATGCAAATAATAGCGGCCGCAAGCGCCTTTGCCAACGATGGAGTAATGCTTCGGCCCCTGCTGGTCAAAAGGATTGTAAGTCCCGAAGGTAAGACCATGCAGGAGTTTAAGCGGGAACCGGTACGGCAGGTTATTTCTTCCCATGTGGCAAAGGAAATCCTGCTTATGATGGAATCGGTTACCGAACCCGATGGGACTGCGCACCGCGCTGCCGTGGATGGAATAAGAATCTCTGCAAAAACAGGGACTGCACAGCTGATTGATCCCAGCACAGGGAAATACTCAGAAGAAGATTATGTTGCAAGCTGTCTTGCCCTTTTCCCTACCGACAATCCTCAGGTAATTGTTTACGCAGCAATACATAAACCCACAGGTTCTTCCACTTTCGGCGGACGAATAGCCGCTCCTCTGGTGGGAAAGGCGGCAGAGGAGATAATACGGCACCTCGGGATTCCCCGGGAGGGAGACACTCAGATTCTTCACCCGGGCAAAGTCCGGATAAACAAGCCTTCACCGCTGAACATAACAGACAGCCTGCCGGACCTGACAGGCAGACCGAAACGGGATTTGCTGCCCCTGTATCAGATCCCAGATGTGGAAATAGTAATCAACGGCGAAGGCTGGGTAAGCAGCCAATCTCCTGCCCCTGGCACACCTATACGCGAGGGGATGCGCATAGTTGTGGAGCTGGAATAGATGTATGAGTCCAATATCGACGCCCTCAGCAGTCTGTGGCCCGATTTCCGGAATCAAATAGGCAATAATTATAAACCTCACAGCAAAGCTCAGGTCATACCGACGGAAACAGGCCAACTCTCACTGCATCTGGACGGCCGCGCTCTCACGTCAAGACGCAACCCGGTCCGGGAAGCCGAGAGAATCATCGATGCCCGTTTTCCTGTTCCTCCGGACCTGGCCGTTTTTCTCCATTTTGGCCTCGGTTACGAGCTTGAGTCCTTTGTCCGCCGGTATCCGGATACTCCGGTTATTCTTCTGGAACCTGACATTCCACTCTTTCTGACGGCTTTAACTGCCCGGGATTTTCGACCCCTCTTTTGCAGCGGTCAGCTCGTGCTCTTCCTGGATGCTCCGCCCTCATCCCTCGGTAATCTGCTGAATGACCGCCGCAATGATGAGGTTGAACTTTTCACCTTGAAAAGTATTGCCAGATTACACCCTGAGTACTCTTATGCCCTGAGCGAATGGTTCCACAGGTTTAATTCGCGCCGCGAGATAAACCGCAATACCCTCAGACGTTTTGGCCGTGTTTGGGTCCGTAATCTCCTCTCCAATTTACCGATTCTGGCTGAAGCTTCCCCGGTGGGAGATCTTGAAGGGATCCTTGAAGGAAGGCCCTGCCTAGTTCTTGCTGCCGGCCCATCCCTGGACATTCTTGCCCCTATCATCCATGAAATAGGGCAGCGAATGGCCCTTATTGCAGTGGACACTACGGCTGCCTGGTGTCTGAACCAGGGTATTCAACCCGATTTTCTTGTGGTTGTGGATCCCCAGTATTGGAACACCCGGCACCTGGATCCGGTACGTACCAAACAGGTTCTGATTTCTGAATCCTCGACCCACCCATCGGTCTTTCGCCGGATATCCGGTCCGCGTTTTTTCTGTTCGTCCCTTTTTCCTTTAGGAAATTTTCTTGAAAAAGGCCTTAATATCCACGGAAATCTTGGAGCCGGGGGTTCCGTTGCAACCACAGCCTGGGACTTTGCCAGGTTTCTTGGCGCGGGAAAGATTTTCTGTGCCGGTCTTGATTTGGGATATCCTGATCGTCAAACACACTATGCCGGAAGCCTGTTTGAAGAACTCTCCCACCTTTGGTCAAACCGCACAAATCCGTCAATGTCCCAGCACTTTCGCTACATACGTGACGGCAGTCCTGTTAAAGTTGAGTCCACTTCCGGTCGGGAGGTCTTGAGCGATAAACGTCTCTCACTCTATCGCTGGTGGTTCGAAAACCGAATGTCGGAATCCAATTCTCCTCCCACTTTTACCCTCTCCCGGGAAGGAGTTTTAATCGAGGGCATGGAATATTCCAATCCTCGGGAACTTCTGGCACTGCCGATGCTCAGGAAAGAACTGGATAAACTGCTGCCATGCACAGACAGCCGGGAAACAGGGAAAAATACTGACTTCGCTGAAATCTTCAGAGGTCTGCAGGAGCTGGAAAAATCGCTCGAGGAACTCGAGACCTTATGTAAAAAAGGCCTGGACTCTCTCAAAACATCCGGAGGAAACACCCACAGTCTGATCACCATCCTTGCAGAAATAGACAAGGCAATTATGAACAACAGAGCAAAGGATATCGCCGGATTTTTGTTCGATACTGAACCGGTAGTCTGCGAAGATCCCCTGGAGTCATCCAGGAAAATATACACCTCAATTCTTGATTCAGTACGCTACCACCGTGAACACCTTAACCGGGCGCGTACACGGATTGCTGACAAATCCTAAAGTTTCTACTCCCCGCAGCCGAACAGTAAAGTAAGAAGGATACAATTACTTCTTGTTAATTAAACGGTATGCTTATTTGACGTCCAGGCATACCGTTTTTTTATTGCCTCGAAGATTTGTGTCTCACGAAAAGGCTTGATAATAACCCCGTTGCCTCCTGCCTGGAGAAATGCCTGCGCTTCATCATTTCCGGAATGGGCGGTCAAAGCTATAATAGGAACGGCAGCAAATTCTTTTCGTGCTTTGAGCATCTTGGTTGCCTCTTTTCCGTCCAGTACCGGTAAACCAATATCCATAAAAATAAAATCAGGCTGTTCACGAATTGCTGTATCCACCGCATCCTTACCATTACCGGCTTCCAGAACCTGATGTCCTTTCGTCTCCAGAATCCTCCGCAGAAAAAGCATATTGATTCGTTCGTCCTCTACAATTAAAATCTTCATGCTTTCCTTGGAGTGCGAACTGTAAGAACCGGACTCAGATTGCTCTCCTCTTTTTCCAGGCTGCGGGGTCGGCAGCCTGGAGGAGGGAATTGAAACAGTAAAAGTTGAACCCTTTCCTTCAAGAGATTGCACATCCAGCTCACCCTCCATAAGACCGACCAGGGATTTAACGATAGCCAGCCCCAGTCCTGCGCCGTGATGGGTCTTTGTGTAGGGACTTTCAAGCTGCTGAAAAGAGTCAAAGATAGCAGGTATCTGTTCCTTGGGAATGCCGACTCCTTCATCGGCAACCGTAATGACAAGGCGGTTACCAACCCGGGCTTTTACAGTTATTGTGCCGGATTCCGAGTACTTAACGGCATTTGAAACAAGATTAATCAGGATCTGCCCTATCCGGGTTTTATCACCGCAAAAAATAACCGGAGAGTCGGGTAAATCAGAGACAATTTTTAGATTCTTTTCTCCAGCCGGTTTCTTCATCAGCTGTATGCTGCTTATGATAAGGTCTTTCAGATTAAACTCTTCAATATGTAAACGAAGACTGGCATTCTCGAGTTGAGCCGTATCAAGAAGATCATCAATTAGAGTAAGCAGGTAGCCTGCGGCATGGTCGGCCATATCGATATATTCTATCTGCTGAGCCGATAGTTCAGATTTTCGTAAAAGAGAGGTCATGCCCAGAAAACCGTTTACCGGAGTACGCAGTTCATGGCTGATATTCGCAAGAAAAATTGTCTTAGTCTTGACTGCTTTTTCCAGATTCTCCTGTATTTCCCGGCTGCGAGCCAATTCCCTGTTCAGGGCCTCGGTTTTCTGCCCAACCTGCCGCCGCAAAGTAATTGTCCAGAACAGACCTATAACAAGAACAACCCCGACGCTGGCAAGAACAATGCGTGCAATTTTGGATCCCAGCAGTATCCTGTCTTCCACCAGGCCAAACCATTTTTTGTATATACGGTCATATTCACCGTTGTTTTTAATAAGGCTTAGTCCTTCATTCAATACTGCAAGCAGTCTGGTGTCGCCTTTGCGGACAGCAATACAATAGGACCCGGTTAGGACGGATTCAGGAACAACCTTTATAGAATCTGTCTTAAGACGATCAAGGATAATAACCCCCTGAGTAAGGGACGCAAGTGCGCAATCCCCCTCTCCGTTCTCAAGGCTTTGTATAACTTCAAGGACGGAATTCTTAATTATCAGTGAATCCTGATACCCGTTCTCTATCAGATAATCGTGGGCAAGGTCTCCGCGCTGCACAAGAATCCTGGAACCCCCTGCATCTTCCATAACCTGGATAGATGAACCTCTGGGTACAAAGAGATTATAGGAAGCAATAAAGTGGGGTATTGTAAAATCAACCTGTTGAGCTCTTCCCGGGGTTTTAAACATTCCCATAAGGGCATGGATCTTCCCTTCCTCGAGCTCCTCCCGGACTTCATGCCAGGGACCGAGATCTATAATCATCTCAAGCCCCAGGACCTTCTGCACAGCTTTAAAAACGTCAACATTAAAACCGGCGGGCTGCCCTTCTCCGTCGAGATACTCAAAGGGCGGGTACTGCCAGTCACCTTTTACCACGAGGGTCCCGGTATTCGCTTCCTGAATGGAAAGAGATTTTACCCTGGAAGGAGACTCATAAAAGGTATATCGTTCCGTACAGCCGGAAAAAAAAAGAACTGCAACAACAAAAAGGAAAAACAAAGACCTGTAGCGGCACGATTTTTTCATCTTTACTGACTATCGAATCTGTAAAGATTATCAAGTTTATCGCTGTGAACAAATCGGATTTCTGTTTCCTGGTCTCCTATGCTTAATTGAGACAGAGGCACCTCGCCTCTTTCTTCGGATAAAGATATAAGGTCTGCAGGAAAAGTCTCCTTAAAAAGAAGATCCTCAACAAGAAGATAAAAAGCTGTCTGTTTATCCCTGATCTTTATAAGGGTATCTTCAGAGGAAAAACCTTCACTCCAGAACAGATACCCTTCGCAGGTGTAAACTGGACAACCCCGGTATTGAACCCGTCCGGCTTCGTTGCGGTGGAATTCATCCTGCTGCGGTTTCACGTGTTCAAGAAGCACTGTGCCGTCTATAGCGAGGGTATACTGTTTATACCGGGCAAAATAGATATCCCTGCTGCTGATTTCTACCGGCATGGAGATACAAAACCTGGCACCCTGATTTTCCTTGCTTTCAAGACGGATACTGGCACCCGGTGTACGGTTAATCTCGGCAGCTACTATATCAAGGCCTATTCCCCTTCCAGCTTCCAGGGAAATCATCTCGCTAGTAGTAAAACCCGGTGACGTAATAATATTCAATAATGGAGCGGCAGCATCAAGTTCAAGCTCCATGGCCTTATTTCGAATTGACTTCTCGTCAATCCCCCTGCCGTCATCCTGAATAAAAATATGAATTTCCTTCTCGTCCCGCTGGTACAGGACATTGACATCACCCCGTGGTGATTTGCCCGCCTTTAAACGGGTAGAGGGTTCCTCTATGCCGTGACTTACAGCATTTCTCAGAAGCTGAACAAGGGAGTCACGTAACCTGGACACAAACCAGCGTTCAATCAGCTGATGACCGCCCTGAATCACGCAACGCGCGTCCTTTCCCTGTTCCGCAGCACTGCGCTGAACAATCGAAGAAAAATCCTGAAAAGCGGTTTCAAAAGGAACGTACCGTGTATTTTGGAGGGTATCGCCCATTTCATCAAAAACACTGGCAAATGTCTGACAGCTTTCATCGCCGGATGTACATACCATGTAACATTGCAGTTTTCCCCTTAAATAATTGTACCAGAGAGCAATTAATTCCTTCCACTTTACAACTATAAGAGAATCGCCTTTTCCCGCTTTTTCCCTGCTTCCCCGGGGAGCTGCATCCACCAGAAACTGCTCCCAATCAAGCCTGGTCAAAAAAACCCTTTTTACCTGATCCACCTTTACCGCGTCAAAAAGTTCCTTTTCCGGTCTGTTGGTAGTAAAATAATACTCCGGACTTATCTCATGTCCTTCAAAGGGAACTGATACGTCAGGATGGCTGCGAATAACGTTGACAAGCTGTTCAAGGTTATTCAAAATCAACACTGATTTCGGGTAGGTCATCTCAGTCTGGTCGTCAAATTCGCATATCATACGATAAAAGGATTCCCCCCGGTCCCGGGCCTCCCTCAGCAGTAAAGTCTCAAATTTTTTCAACTTGACAGACCGGTTCCTTGAATGATCAGTGTCTTTTTGTACATGGTTTTTCTGGTTTTCACCGGACAATAATGGATTATCTGCAGATGATCCATCTGCTGTTACTGTTTTCTCGATTTCTGCAACAGCTTTAAACAGCTGATCAAGATGTATTGTATCACCTGGTTTCTCCCGCAATTCCTGCAGAACCGATTCAGCTATGTGGGCATAATCCGCGATACCTTTTTTCGCAAGATGAGCTGCTTCCGATTTTATACTATGCATAAGCCGAAAGGCCTCATCAATTTCGCGGATGCCGGCTGATCCGGATTCCATCTTTGCTAATAACGGGTTCAAACGTTCCAGATAACCCCTGGCGTCCTGAATAAACATCTTCTGATAATACGCTGTCACCTGCGGCTCTCCTGCTGTTGCAAATTTTTAAAGAGTCTAAGTGATCTTCTCCGGATAACAGAACTGTCATCCTGCATACCGCTGAGAATAATTCCCCGGAAACCGGCAGACTTTTCTAATACCCCGATTGTTTCCAGAATCGCGATTCTTACCAAGTTGTCACCCCGGAAAAACAAAGATGTCAGTTCCGGCGCTGCGTAGTCGATTTTCAGCTTTCCTATTGCCTTTACAGAGGATATAACAACCTGGGAATCTCTATCATGGAGACCCTGACGAAGGTACACATAGCTGCTTCGCCGGCCGCTGTTTCCCAAACGCATGGCGGCGAAAGACCGTAAGTAAGGAGTTTTTCCATACAACAGCGTAGTGCCGATATCATGTAGACTCTCTTTGCCTCTTCTGTTTTCTTCCCTTTCGGTTTTTCTTCTGCCCGCGGTTGTACGGCTTGAATAACGTTCCCGCCGGGGAGGA
The DNA here is from genome assembly GCF_963668165.1 of Marispirochaeta sp. NCBI lineage: Bacteria > Pseudomonadati > Spirochaetota > Spirochaetia > Spirochaetales > Spirochaetaceae > Marispirochaeta > Marispirochaeta sp. The sequence goes on from NZ_OY764211.1 coordinate 919,578, forward strand.
AAATCAATTATCCTTGAAGCTGTTCGGAAATTTGAGATTGACCGATAAGCCTCTACCACTCTGCTGAAAGCAAGGCTGTCAGGCCTTTGTCCGGTATCGGGATGAAGCTGCATAACCATGCGCCGGTAAGCCCGTTTTATCTCCGATTCCGGTGCAGATTCTGCAACGCCAAGTATCCTGAAGCACTCCTTAGCCAGCACAACCGGCCTCCCTGTTCTCCCCTGTGGACTCCATTTCTTTCAGTATACTCCACAATGCAATTGTACACTCCCTTTTTACCCCGGGATTTATCAGGGATTTTCCCGATCTGGCAATTTCCAGGATGTCATTGATGTCCTCAGAGAACTCAGGATCAATAAAGAATCTGCGCCCCTTATATTCACGTTCAACCCTGGAAATAAGAGTATTGATATCATTCCCCAGGTTTTGCTCTGGCTTATATCCGGTCCTTTCGGCTGTAATCCTTACAGTCTCCGAAACCTCTCCCGACGGCCCGTGAATATTAATGGTCAGAAGACCATTACGACTCAGGAAAAACTGTATATTAATCCTGGGACGCCCCTGTGGCGCAGAAGGTATGTTTTCCACAGAAAACCGGCGCAGAGATACAAGGGATTTCGTCTTTTGCACATTTCCCTGTACTATATGAATCTCCACACGGTTTTGATTGTCTGTCACAGTAGTAAAGGTCCGCTTCGCAGATCCAGGTAAAGGGGTGTCCTTGCGCAGCATCCAGAATGATTTTCCCCTGTCAATCTCAAGGCCAAAATCGCAAGGTGCAAGATCCATCTTTTTACGCCGCAGGCACTGAGTATGAGAAAATAAACCGGCTGCCCCCAGAGCTATGGATTCAGCCGGACACATCCTGATGGAAACGGATTCAGGAAAAATACGCCTTATGGAGGATCTAATACATGGAGTATGAGTCCCTCCTCCGGCAAGGAGAATGGTATCAATTTGGGATGACACTATTTCAGAAGAACCAAGGAGCCGTTCCACCATATTTTGCAGGCGCTTTATTTTAGGGCTTATATTGTTTTCGTATTCCCGTCTTGTCACGGTAACCGGTTCTCCAAGTAAAGACACGGTTACCTCTTCTTCGACGCTCAAGCCTTTTTTTAGGTTTTCAGCGATTCCTTTGAGCTCTGAAAAGGAAACACTTCCTGTAAGATCTGAATTCAACCCTGCCTTTTTCTGAATCAAAGAACAGATATCCCTGGTGAAACGACTTCCCCCTAAGGAATCATCCATGATTGAACTCTGCAGCTCAACTCTGTCAGCGTGAACATAAAGCAGTGCACTTTTACATGTCCTCTCTCCGATATCAAGTACCAGGATCTTTCCAGACAGACTGTTCCTCATGGAAAGCACTGTTGCCAGCGGCTGGTTAAGGAGTTTAACATCGAGAAACCCTGCCATTTTACCGGCTTCAACAAGCTTTCGTCTATGGGAATCGGGAACGTTTACCGGGATCGCCAGGACAGCGGTATTCGCACTATGGCCGGTCAGTTTTTCCGCATGTTTCTTATTCTGCCGAAACAGTAACACGGCCCGGTCAAGAGAGCTCGTACAGCCATCCGCTCCTGGGACAGGAAGCCTGGATGATCCATATTGATCAAGAATTACTTTTGGTCTGTTTCCATCTAAAATAGCAACTGAAGTATTCGCTGTTCCAAAATCTATGCCTACTACCATACTTTTTATCTATCGGTTTTTTCAGAGAGAGAGATTATAAGTTCTACCTCCCCCAATGGACGCCCGACTTTTCCTGCGATAATTTTAGCATCGATTCCCTTCTTATTCAGCTCAATAATCTTCTCTTTTACGCTGTTACCTGTCTGATTATCGAGAGGCCTGCTGCTGGTATCTCCGGATTTATTTTCTGTTGCCAAAGTAGAATCAGAGATGGAATCCCCGGCTTTAGTCACCGGCTCCTCTACAACCTCTATGCTAAGAGGTTTTTTCCGTGCAAGATGAACATAGTCGGTCCTGGGGATATCATCCCTCTTCTGGTTCTGTCCCTGCAGGATTCTTATGCGCTTATCCGCCTTTGCTACCTCTTCCTTCAGACGACGAACACTATCCTCAATTAGACGAATATTTCTATCCGTAGTGCCGTTCATTTCTACCAGCAAAGAATCCAGTTCTGACTCAATTTCAGTAAGCAGTTTCTTGGGACGAACAGTCCTTTTATGTACCAGGCGAAATACTACGATAAAGAGGATCCAGGTAAGGCTATTGATGAGCAGAATTATTCCCAGGGTCATATCTATCCGCTTATGTCGATTTTGTTGCCCAGATCAGGGTCATTATAGTAGTTACGGGAGCTTTCCTTTAACTCTTTCTTTTCTTCCTCACCTTGCTTCCGTTTTTTAGATCCCCGTGATTCCTCATCGTCTTCATGAATCTTTTCGGGACCGTCAGAAAGAGGGTTGGCCTGATTGACACTTGAATCCTTTTGCTCGGATTCACGCACAAGTTCATTTCCGGCAATAATCTGCTGCAGGTGGAGTCCCTGCTTTTGCTGGGCCTGATCTCTGCCAACCTGGTTCATATGCATAAATAGAGTTTGAAGATCGATTGGTTTGATGGACATCAGTGGGTTTTTGAGAAATCCTCCTCAAGGGCTTCGTATTTCGTTACCTTTACTTCATTCAGCTCATTTATAAAGGTAACATTCTTGAACTCGTTTCGAATCTTAAGGCTTGCATCCTTTATGACGACTTTCACACCCGGATAGACTTTTCCGGAAGCAGACACTTTTCCATTGACCTTCAGAGAGGTCAGGTACTCGTGGATTTTCTTAATTTCTTCTTTTTTCCCGTCACGTTTTTCTTCTATCTTTATTTTCTGTTCTTTGAGTTCTTCCAGATATTGTTCCTTTTCTTCCGGAAGTTCTTTCTTCATTTTTTTTATGTTTTCCAGGGTGTGAATATTCAATTCAATCTCTTCCAGCTGATCATCAAAGGTCTTTATCTCTTTTTCCAGGCGCTGTATGTTCTCGATGCTCTTGGGATCATAGCCAACCTCAACTATCGTTTCGGCTCCGGCGACGGATCCGATGTTCTTGGCGTGGACCTCTTCACTTGCCCGAAGATGACCACCTACGATTGTAGCCCTTTTTCCTTGACAAATAATTCGCTGATTCGCATCAACCGAACTGTTTATAATGCCATCGCTAACAACAACATTTTCGCCTGTTTCAACAGTGGAGTTCTCAAGAAACTTTGCCCACACGGTTCGTCCGGCACGTACACTACCGCCTCCCCGGCCGTTAATACCCTGATGTATAATTATATCACCTTCAGCATCAAGTTCACATTTTCCAACGTTACCGACAACTTCGATATTACCCGCCGCCTTAACCTTGAATCCGTCATCGACTCCGCCTTTGACATAGACGGTCCCCAGGAATACCACATTCCCGCCGGTTTTCAGGTTCACGCTTCCGTTAACAACATGGATCGGTTCCACGTTGATTTTATCATTTACAATTACAACCTGTCCGTTTATGGAAGCAACTGCGGTCATGCCATCTTCTGACAGATTAACGTTCTTGCCGACACCCAGAGTTATGTCTTTTCCGTTCTTGGCCGGTAGAAGTTTTCCTGTAACACTTCGTCCGTTTTTACCTTCTCCGGCGGGGACTTTGCGTGCCAGAACCTGACCTTCAACGACATTCTGTACAATATTCTGTTCTTTAAAATCGACCCGGCCGTTCTTTTCTTTCAGCTGAATCTTGTTAGAGTCACGCTCAAAGTTATAAAGGATTCTGCCATCCTCTCCGTCCTGCGGCTTTGTCCCTTCTGCCACCAGAATTGACTCGTTATATACTGGACGGTCAATAAAAGCATTGATGGTCTCATCCTTGAGCCCATGAATAACACCATTATTTTTCAGGAAATTTTCTATTACTTCATAGCTGAGGTCCGATCCGCCCTCACCGGGAGGCCGTACAACAATATAGGCCTTCATCTCGAAATCGGTGATGTCAACGGTCATAATCGGATCATTAGCTGGATTATATGCGTATTCACCCACGGGAATATATTCTCCCGAGGACTGTTTAACCGCCTGAGCCACCATTGTCCTGTCAAAACTGCTGACCCCTCTCCGGTCCAAAGCGTCCAGGGCCTGCCGTTCCGCAGCCCGTTTTCCTCCTCCCACGGGAGAAGTGACCTTTAGCAGTATTCCTTCGGGAGACAATCGAACAAAAACCTCACCGTTCCGTATCTCATCCTGGACAGACGTGTCGCCGGCAAAGCCAAGATCAATGTCAAGTTCCTCTTCTTCCGGAAGCTTCTCTTCAAGTTTTTTATAGGCTATTAGAATGCAGTCTTTTTTCCCGATACCAAAGGAACCCCTGCTGCCCGGTTCCAGGAGTTCATACTCGATATCTTTTACCGGTATACCCAGTTCAATGGAAGCCTGGGCCAGGGCGTCTTCGATAGTCGGACCGCTTACATTAACTGACTTGCGGGTTTTATCCTCTTCTGCCTGAGAGCGCATATACTCCCGGATACGGGACAATCCGACCATGCTTACATGATCCCCTTCTTTATATTTGTAAGCTTGGCCCGCAGACGCATTATTGCCTTGGTATGAAGCTGCGAAATTCTGGATTCTGTTACCTCAAGGACCTTTCCGATCTCTTTTAACGTCAGGTCTTCGTAGTAGTAGAGAACAAGGACCTTCTTCTCTTTTTCCGGCAACTCATTAATAGCCTCAATGATAACTTTCTTAATCTCTTCCTTTTCAACAATGATATCAGGATTTAAGCTTTGGGGCGATTCTATACTGTCTACAATGGAAATTTTATCGTTCTCTTCTCCTGAGTACCAGACATCGTTCAGGGACATAATGGATGTACCACTGATCTTGAGCATTGCCCGGTGATACTCTTCAATTTCCATTCCCATTTCGGCGGCGACCTCCTGGTCCGAAGCACTGCGTCCCAGAGATGCTTCCAGGCGTTGTACGGTATCCTCAATCTCACGGGCCTTCTGGCGCACAGATCTGGGAACCCAATCTATGGATCTAAGTTCATCAAAGATTGCTCCCCGTATGCGTGTTACCGCGTAGGTTTTGAATTTTACATGCTTCTCCGGGTCAAATTTACTGATTGCGTCAATAAGTCCGAAAACACCGAAGCCCACCAGGTCGTCAAACTCCACATTATGCGGCATTCCCATAGCGACCTTTCCGGCTACATACTTTACCAGAGGTGCATACTGTTTCACGAAAGCATCGCGTATTTTAGGATCCCGGTTTTTTTTGTAGAGGGCCCAGAGTTCTTCTTCAGTTTTTCCCTGCAATACGGTTTCTGCCATATCTTATCCTTCCTGGTCCCGTTTCATCATTGTTTTCACCGCTTTAGCGACTTCTCCCGGATTTTGCGTCTCGCCCATTATGTCAATATCCGCCTCTTGACCAGACGCCGCAGAACCCCCGCTGGAATCGGTGTCCCAACTGGATTCAAAGGAATCACTAAAGGCGTCAAGACTGGGAAGCCCGTCCACTGATTCAAACGAATCCAACGCTTCATCACTTTCACCATTTTCTTCACCGGAAACAACCGCTTCCGGTTCCGTGGAAGATGAAGACTGAATTTCTTCTACGAATTCATCATCTTCAGAAAACAATCCGCCTCCGGATTGTGGAGTTACGGTGTTATTGTCTTCCTCATCATCCTCAAGGGTTATATCAACGGTTCCTCCGGAGGCCTTTTCCGGCTCTCCGTCTCCATCGGTGTCCTGATCAGTTGTATTGTTCTCGTCAAGGACCAATTCCGGAAACAAGGTCTTTCCTATAAGAGAAATCCCCATTCCAATCCCCGCGAATATCATCGCCGAGAGTAAAGCTCGCAGAATTATACTGCCAAAGCCGACTCCGCTGATTAGTCCGACTAAAAACGAAACAATAAACGCGAAACCGGCAGGGCCGGCCGCAAACATCCAGGACACCACTTTATGCACACCTACCCTTCTTACAGATTATGGGAAATGACTGCGGCAGTCAAGGTTTCCTTTTTTGCCTTATTCTTTTCCCAAAAGCTTCCGAATAAAATTCCCAATGCCGCTTCCTTCGCGGTATTCTACCTTCTCAAGACGCCCGACAATATGTTTTACACAAATTGCCGCCTTACTGTTTGGATCCACCACCATAAAGGGCTTCTGCTTTAACACAGATGAGCTGACAACCGGGTCATCATAGACATAGCCCAAATAGTCAACCTTCAGGTTAAGAAACTGACCAGCTATGCTGATCACACGTTCCGACACCTTTTTCCCCTCTGTTACCGACTTTACGCGGTTAACAATCAGCTTGAGCCCCAGGTTCATGTTATCAATTTCGGTAGCGATTATTTTTATGATACCGTAGGCATCGGTAATCGCGGTCGGTTCCGGTGTTGTGACAATCAAGGCTTCATCTGCCGCGGCTATAAAATCCAGCACATTATGAGAGACCCCGGCGCTTGTATCAATCACGATCACATCCGCCTCCGAGAGACCCGCGAGTTCTCCAATAAAGTGCTCTCTCTCTTCGTCAGACAAATTAGCAATCTTGGAAAAACCGGAAGCCCCTGCAATTATCTGAATGCCGTAGTTAGTATCAAGAAGTATCTCCTGCAGATTCTTCTGTTTTCGGATTAAATGATAAAGATTGTACTTTGGAATAATCCCAAGCACAACATTAACATTTGCCAATCCAAGATCAGCATCCATTACAATGACTTTTTTTCCAAGCCGTGCATACGCAAGAGCAATGTTTATCGACAAATTGGTTTTGCCGACTCCGCCTTTTCCACTGGCCACGGCAATAATACGGGTTTTCTGCTTGCCGGTGCCATTTTTTGAACGCATGATCTCCCGCAGCTGTTCAGCTTGATCCGTCATTCCCATACTCCGTTCTTGACATATTCGGCCCCCGACCTATCACCGGTTGCCCGCCCCTCCTGGGGACGCAAACTCATTTTCGCAGCTTTAAAACCATCGAGATTCATTAACAGCCGCGGTATAGAAGCTTCATGTATATCCTGAGGAACAGATTGCCCATCGGTAAGAAAAGCAACCGGCTTGTTGTACTCGGTAATAACGCTGATAACGTTACCGACCCTCTGGGTTTCATCCAGCTTGGTCAGGATGATGGCCTGATATCCGAAGGGTTCAAATGTTTTTAAAAGGTCTTTTATATCAGACACCTTGGTGGTGGAGCTCATGGTTAAAAAGACCTCGGCATCATGGCCGCATGCGTCCAGCATTTCTCGCATTTCGGCGAGCTTCATGTAATCCCTTGGACTTTTTCCAATAGTATCAATAAGTATCAGATCGGATCCCTCAAACAAGGCAAGGGTCTTCTTTAAATCCTGAAAGCTTTCAACCCCGCTTACAGGGATGTTCATAATACTGCCGTATGTGTCGATCTGCTGCTTTGCGCCAATCCTGTAGTTATCGATTGTTATCATGCGAACATCCACCGGGTTGCTGCCGTTATGCCCAAGTCCGTAAATTGCAGCGAGTTTGGCTATGGTCGTCGTTTTTCCCACACCGGTAGGTCCGATTAAAATCATGATTTTTGGAGTTTTCCGGGGTTCATAGATAGCAATCTTTTCTCCGATCCATTGAAAAACCGAAGACTCTACAATATCCTGACGGTCCAGGTCTTCCAAGGACATTTCACGGCGTAATCTGTTGCTTATTTCCCGGATAAAACCGGGGCTGAATTCATTCTCCTCCAGAAGCTGTTCCATGGCAACAATAGAAGGATGAATCTCTTCTGTCTTCTTGGGCTCCGGTGTATCCAGACGCTCCTGAATGGCATTCACCGCCTTTAACACCTGCTGCAGAGTTCCGTCCCCGTTTCCTTTGACGCTTTCCAGTATCTTTTTTCTTTCCTCTTCAGGATCAAGCATTTTCCGAGGCTTCGGCGCATCCTTAGCGATATATCCGGTGACCTCTATTCCCTCCCGTGCAAACATTCCAAGGAACCCACCTATGCGTACACTTCGCTGGGTAAGCACACGGGCCCTTTCGCCATATTGGTCACGTATTTTCTGCAGTACTTCGCGGTGCGAAGCCGCCCGCTCGGTAAAATACTCCATGCCTACTCCTCTCTTCACGGTCGCCATCGGACTTGCGTCCTCCGGCTCCACTCTGCCTGCGCTCAGGACCGGTAAAGCCGTCCCATTCGCTTTCTTCACGGTTGCCGCCGGATTTGTGTACTCCGGCTCCGGTCTATTTTTCAGGCGCTTTCGCGCTCTTCAAGACTGATTTCGCCCAAGGGCTCTATGTTTATGTCCGCCGGTACTTCGGGAACCGACAAAACCGCAACCTCCGGCAGTTCCCGCAGCAGACTTGCTCTGACAAGGGGTCTCGCGGCTTCGGAACAGAGGATCAGCGGCACATATCCCTGCCGCTGCACGGAATGCACGGCGTTTGCCACGGCATTTATCCAGCGCCGATAAACTCCTGGTTCGAGGGCTGCGGTAACCCCGGAAGCTGTCTCGGTTCGCGAATCGATTATCTCCCCTTCCATGGACGGATTTATCGTCAGCACATGCATAGTTCGATCGCCATCGGTAAATTGCAGACAGATCTGCCGACCTAACATCTGGCGCGCTTTTTCCGTCAGAAAAGTCGTATCCTTCGAGACCGGCGCATAGTCAGCCATGGATTCGAGAATGGGGACCATATTCCGTATGGAAACATGTTCAGCCAGTAATGACTGCAGGACTTTTTGGATCTCTCCAAGGGAGAGTACTTTTGTAACCTCATCCACAACTGCGGAATAGTCACGCTTCAGTTCGTCAAGTATTTTCCTCATTTCCTGACGTCCAAGCATCTCCCAGGCATGGGATTTAATTATTTCCGTCAGATGAGTCGCAATTATGGATGGACTGTCCACAACGGTATATCCGGCGCGTTCTGCTTTATCCCGCAGGTCTTCTGTTATCCAGAGAGCGGGCAGCCCGAAAGCAGGATCTCTGGTAGATTCGCCTTCCAGTTCTGTTTCAACACCGCCGGGATTTATGGCAAGGAACTGCCCGGTCCGTATGCTTCCCCGGCCGACTTCAACGCCTTTAATCTTAATGCAATACTCGGAGGGTTCCAAGCGCATATTATCGATTATCCGGATCCTTGGTACAGCCAGCCCGAGCTCAAGGGCGGTCTCCCGCCTGATGCGGGTAATACGATCCAGGAGTTCCGCTCCCTGATCCCTGTCTACAAGCGGAATAAGCCCGTATCCAAGCTCAAGAGACAAGGGATCCACCGGAACGACCGGAGCAAACTCCGTAGGTCCTTCCGGAGCGCCCTCCCTTTCTGCCGCCTCTTCCGCCTGCTCACGGAAATTAATCTCCTTACGGGTAAGCCTGAATCCCACAAGCCCTGACAGGATTCCAAGGGGGACCATGATATACCAGGGAAAGCCGGGCAACAGACCAAGGATAATCAATGCAATAGCCGCAATCCAGTAGACCCGGGACTGCTGGGAAAACTGCTTTGACACATCGGAGCCAAAGGTACCGTCGGATATGGCCCGGGTCACAATAAGACCGGTAGCGGTAGAGACAAGCAGTGCCGGAAACTGGGTCACCAACCCGTCTCCAATGGTCAGGGAAACGTAGTTGTTCAGGGCAGCGGCGAAGGGTTCTCCGTGAATGGACATACCCACAATCAACCCGCCGACCATATTTATAAGGGTTATAAGAATTCCGACTTTTACGTTTCCCGAAACAAACTTTGTGGAACCGTCCATGGCACCGTAAAAATCCACTTCCCGCTGCAGATCATTCTTTTTTTTCTGGGCCTCCTCTTCAGTCAGGGAGCCGGAATTATACTCCGCCTCAATAGCCATCTGCTTACCAGGAAGCGAGTCAAGGGTAAAACGGGCAGCGACTTCCGCGACCCGGGTTGCACCTTTGGTAATTACAATAAACTGCACCGCTATAATTATGACGAAGATTATAAACCCAATTACCAGGCCCTCGGAGCCGGATGTACCGACAACAAAAGTCGCAAAGGCCCGGACGATTTTTCCTTCGAAATTGATCCCCTGAGAAAGGATTAAACGGGTAGATGAAATATTGAGACCAAGCCCGAAAACTGTTGTAATAAGCAGCAGTGTCGGAAACACAGAGAAATCCAGGGCCCGCTGGGTGTATAGTACAATGAGTATGACTACCAGTCCCAGCATCAGGTTCAATGCCATCAGAAGATCAAGAATAACTGTGGGCAGAGGAATGATGAGCATCATTACAAAAAACAGCACCCCTACAGCGACAAAAACATCACCCCGGTTATGCAGAAAAGAGGTGGACAGTATTTTTTGTACATCCGACATTAACCTACCTCCCGTTCACGCCCGGCCATGCCATAAACCTGGGCAAGTATAATGGCGGTAACTTCGTAATAGGTTTCCGGAATTTCGTCGCCAATTTCAACCTCGGCATAGAGAGCTCGAGCCAGGGGCTTGTTTTCTATTACCGGAATATTGTTATCCCTTGCAATCTCCCGAATACGTAGAGCCATATTATCCTGTCCCTTGGCGCTCACCGCAGGTGCCGCCATGGTATCCCGTTTCCACTGCAGTGCGATTGCGTAATGGGTCGGGTTTGTAATAACCACATCCGCCTCGGGAACAGCACGCATCATATTCTGAGACAAAATCTGCTGCATACGCTCCCTCAGACGGCTTTTAATCAACGGGTCTCCCTCGGTCATTTTACGCTCTTCTTTTAATTCCTGCTTGGTCATTTTAAGGGATTCCCGGTGCTGATGTCGCTGGAACATGTAATCAGGAAAAGAGAGGACCAGCATCAGCAGGGCAGACTCAATAAGTATTTTCAGGGCGGCAACAGCAATGGCCTGAAGAGACATGAAAAAGGGAACATCAACAAAGCGGACGATTCTATCCATTTCTATTCTGATGTTTATATAGGCAACCAGACCTATTGCAATAACCTTAAAAAAAGTTTTTCCCAGATTGAACAATGCCTCTGCCGAAAAGAAAGACCTCTGAAGAAACTTCGTGAAGTTCGGAACAATCTTGTTTAAATCCGGGGTTATGGTTTTTGTTGTAAACAGGAACCCGACCTGAAGCAGGTTCGCCATGACCGCGGAAAGAAAGGCTATGCCGAATACCGGCAGAGTCAACCGGGCCGCATAACTGACAAAAACCGGAAATATTCCGTTGTCGCCCGTAATGTTAGTTTCAACAGAAATGGTAAAAAAATAGTAGATCATGTCCAGCATTGTTCTCAGGGTATAGGAGCTCAGGAGAGCAATTGCCAGAATCGGAAAAAGCAGAACAATGGCCGCGGAAAATTCGGAAGATTTTGCGACCTTGCCATCCTCCCGGGCCTTCCGTATTTTGTGCTCCGTGGGGTCTTCAGTTCGACCTTCGTCCTCGGCGGCAAACCAGTTAAGGGGTATCTCCCAGGGCTTCAGCGAGGGTTTGTACATGTCCAGCCGGTTGCGAACTAGAAGTACTTGATAAACCCGGCTGAGACTCTCCAGGAAGCTGGTAAATGTATCCGGCATCATACCGCAGCTCCTGTTCCGGTCCTGAACAGCTGCATTATTTCAAGAAAACCGGAATTTAGTATATTCACATAGGTAAAAGTTATAGCCGGCAGAGTAAGAAGAAGGACGATAAACGCAACCCCGATACGTATTGGAAAACCAAGCATAAGCAGATTCATCTGAGGTGCTGCTTTGGCCAGAAGACCTTCTGAAACCGTTACCAGCATCAGGGTACCCATAACGGGGAATGCTATGATCAAAGATTGGGCAAACAGATTGGTCAGCCCTCTTGCCAGCATTGATACTATATACTCCTGCTGCAGTACAAGGTCCACCGCCCGGAAGGCCTGGAACGAACGGTATATTCCTTTAAGGAACAGGTTCATAAATCCGCTTGCAGCAATAAATGCGTACATTGCAAGAAGATTCAAAAATTGTCCCATAAGTGGCAGTTCTATCTGTGCCAGGGGATCAAAAACTACGGAAGCACCAAAACCCATCTGAAATGCGTAAAACTGTCCGGAAATCAAAAGCACCGAATAAATCATGGTAAGAAAAAAACCAATGAGAACACCTATCATGGCCTCTCCGAACATAAGAAGGGCATAGCTCAGACCGTCATTCGGCAGGGGGTATCCAAATCCCTGCACCATAGGAAAAACTGCCAGACTTGTGAACAGGGTAAGGGCTACCCGGGCTACTCCCGGTATTGACGATGACGACATCAGCGGCGCCGTCTGAAACAGGGCAAAAACCCGCGCGAAAATGAGAAGATAAATCTGGGCATTAACAATAGCCTGTTCAAACTCCATCTATCTTTTTATCACCCTTCTTAGAACACCATCTGCGGTATCTGCCGAATAATATCGATTGTATACGCCCGCATGGATCCGAATATGATCGGCCCGAATAAAACCAGAGCCAGAAAAATCGCGATAATCTTGGGAACAAAGGTCAGGGTCTGTTCCTGGATGGATGTAGTAGCCTGAAAAATGGAGATTATCAGCCCCACACCCATACCAATAAGCAGCATGGGAGAAGCAATCAAGAGTACCTGAAATACCGCGTTGCGCATCAGTGCAACGGCGTAACCGATTGACATTTTCCCCTCCCGAAAATAACCAGCGCTGATTCGACAGCGCATAAAGTATCTATAAGAAACTTGCCATAACCTGTTCTGTTATAAGACCCCAGCCATCTACAAGAACAAAAAGAATAAGCTTAAAAGGCATTGAGATCATAACCGGCGGCAGCATTATCATTCCCATGGACATCAATGTTGAAGCAACAACCATGTCAATTATGATAAATGGTATAAACAGCAGAATCCCAATCTTAAAAGCCACGGTCAATTCATGCAGAACAAAGGCAGGTATCAGCACATGTGTTGGAACTTCCGTCGCGTTTGCAGGTCGCGGCAGGTCCGACAAGCGCATGAACAGCTCAATATTGCTGTAATTTCTCTGCATCTGTCTGAACATAAAAAGCCGTAAAGGACCTTCAGCATTGTCATACATCTCTTCAAAGCCAATTTCCCCGCCGGCAAAAGGTACAAAACTGTTTTCATAAATATCCGTAAGGGTTGGCCACATTATGAATATTGTCAGAAAAAGTGCAATTCCCATGAGAACCTGATTCGGCGGGACCTGCTGCAGCGATAATGCACGCTTAATAAAATCAAACACAATCGCTATGCGCAGGAATGCGGTGGTTAGTATTATTATCGAAGGAGACAGTGTAATAACCGCCAGCAGTAAAAGTAACTGCAGCGATAAAGCGACTTCCTGGTTGTCTTCCGCTCCCCGAATTGTGAGATCGACAAACGGAATATTCAAGCCGTCAGCAGGGACATTGACGTTATCCGCTTCCTGGGCTGTCAATACACCGCTACACGTCACCGCGATCAGCAGGATGACGAGTACTTTTTTTTTCATTCCCCCCCCGGTACATCTCTAAACTACCATCAGGTCTATCAGCGTACTTAGAGATTCTTCATCCTTTGTCCCTGGTTCTTGAGAAAGTGAGCTGATGACGAAACCGAATCGTCCCCGCTCTCTTCTCCGCCGGAAAGAAGTCCACCGATGAGCTGCTTAAAGCTCTTTTTCGTAGACGAATCTTCCCGGGCAAGAAAAACATCAATCTCATCACGGCTTTCTTTGTCATCTATTTCCGTTATCAGACTGACACTGTTTTCAGCGGATCCCACTAAAAGGAACCGCCCTCCCAGAGAAATAAGGTGTACACTGCGTGTACTGGAGAGGGATTTTGTGGAGAGGATTCGGATAAGATCGTTATCCGGATATCCTCTTCCTGCCATGCGTTTCAACAGAAAGAATAAACCATAAATAGCCGCGACTACTCCGGCAAGTACAAGGACCATGGATACAAAGCTCCATATCGTCAGGTTCCCGCCGGGTTCTAGCGCTTCTGTAGTGTTGTTTTCCGAAGTTTCCGTATCACCAAAGATAATGCTCTCTTCAGTAATTGGGACTTCGGATCTTTCCGTTTCGGTTTCCGCTTCCTGCGCTGTGAGGCTACCAACCAAAGCCGCTAACAGCAGGAATGCGAGCACATTTTTTTTCAATGTCCCCCCCCAGAGACGTTATATAATAAGCCTACCAATAAAGTCGGCGTTTGTCCAGATTTAACTCCTTATATCATGTCAAATCAGACATTCTTTCCATTGGAGATACAATTTCGGTTACCCGAACTCCAAAATTCTCGTCAATAACCACTACTTCGCCCTTGGCGATCAGTTTATGGTTCACAAGAATGTCCACGGGTTCACCGGCAAGTTTATCCAGTTCGATAATGGTGCCCTCTCCCATGCCCAGGATTTCACGGATAAGCCGTTTTGTACGTCCCAGCTCGACCGTCATTTCCATATAGACATCCATGAGCAGGCCTATATTGCCCTGATCTCCTGCTGATGCCTGTGGATAGAGGTTAGGAAATTGCACAGACTGAACGTTCGGCGGCTGTTGATAATTCATGCTCATTCCCTGCTGCATCTGAGGATATCCCCCGCCCATGGGCTGCTGCATTCCGCCCCCCATCAGGCCCTGGCCCATGCCTCCCCCCATCTGAGCAGACTGCTGTGCCTGAGACGGTGAAGTCTGCGGCGGTTTTACAACATCTGATACTGCAGACAAGGAAAAAATCTCCATCAGCTGGGCCGGCTTTTCCCCTTCTATTGTCACGGGGTAGCTTACCCTCAGAAACCCGTCGCCCGGCAAGGAGATATTCTCTTTGGTCAGCATCTCCGTTTCACCTGGCGTGGTCATCACAGTCTTTCCGACTGAGTCTCCCAGGGTAGTTGCAATTGCTCCTGCCAGGGTGTTGCCGGCCTCAGACAGAGCAGACAATGCTGCCTCATCCAGATCAATCTCATCCTGTCCCATCATTAACCCGGCGATTGTTGTTGCCAGATTAACTGGAAGCAGATAAATGTGTTCCCCTACAACTCCTTCCGAGAATCCTATTCTGGTTACCACCATCTGATCCGGTGCCGAACCGACAAACCCTTCACGGTTCATAAGTTCAACCTCGGGTTTTCCGATGGTTACGCTTTTTCCGATTATGCCGCTCAGATTCGAGGCCTGACTCGATACGGCTCCCGACAGCTTCGAAGCAAAGGCCATCTGCTGTTCCTGGGTAAGCCCGGCGGGAGCGTCGTTTGAACTCTCCTCTCCCCCGAAATCAAATCCGCCGCCGCCCTGCAGCAAAGCATCAATTTCGTCTTGCGATAATGAACCATCACTCATGACTACTCTTCTCCTTCGACGGCGAGCTCTTCGAACTCTTCTTTTTCTATATCCTCAAGTTTCTGGGTTATCTGAACCGCCACTTTGTTCCCTACAAGCCCCGGCCTGCAGAGAAACTTCTTCCGGTTTCCGATCTTCAGTACCATCGGGTCGCTGGTACGGGTATCCTGCAGCCGGATAACATCTCCCATGCGCAGAGACAGTACATCCCGTACAGTAAGATTTATGCTCCCAATTTCGGCTACCACGTTAATATGTACGGTGGACAAGCGTTCCTTAATAATATTAAGGTTTTCCGTTGTTGCCCCGGACCGCACCGTAGAATACATATACTGGGCCGAAAGCTTGGATATGATCGGCTCTATAGTCAGGTAGGGAATACAGAAGTTCATCATTCCCTCTACTTCTCCTACCTTTGTTTCCAGTGTCACCAGCACAACCATTTCTGTAGGCGGAACAATCTGGGCAAATTGCGGGTTAGTCTCTATCTGACCCAGCCGCGGCCGCAGATCAATTACCTGGCTCCATGCCTCACGCAGGTTGCCCAGAATACGGACAATAATGCCCTCCATTACCGATTGCTCGATATCCGAAAGGTCCCGCTGGACCTTTGTTCCTTCTCCCTGACCGCCGAACAGACGATCGATAATGGAGAAAGTGATGGCCGGATCGATCTCCAGAACAGCTGAACCCTTTAATGGATCCATATTAATAATTCCCAGGGTCGTGGGATTTGGAATGGACCGTATAAACTCCTCGTAGGTAAGCTGATCCACTGAGGCCACATGTACGTGTACCATGCTGCGCAACTGTGCAGAGAGGGCAGTCGTGGTAAGACGCGCAAAGGTCTCATGCATTATGGAAACGGTACGGATCTGCTCTTTAGAAAACTTGTCAGGACGCTTGAAGTCATATATTTTGATCTTCCGCTGATCCGCTGCCTGAGAAACCTCTTCGCTTTCGATATCCCCTGTAGAAATTGCCGTTAACAGCTGGTCAATTTCATCCTGGGATAATACCTCGTTCATCCGCTACCCTCTAAACACCGTCTTTGATGCTAAAAATCAAGTATCTGCAGGTCCATAATTATTACTCTTTCAATATTCGGACCAGTAAGTCTGTCGTTAATCAAGGTCTTCAGCTCATTCGTTATCTGGGCCTCATGTCTGGGAGTAAGCTCTGCAGCATTTTTTGTGCTGAAATAGTGGCGTATTTCCGCCTGCAGGGGTGACTGTCGATCGTTCAATTCCGTCTGGATGGTTTTATTATCCTTTTCATAACCAATCTTGACCTTCACAATTACCGTCATCGGTTCGGTATCGGAGGTTCTGGTACGAATCTCTTCTATTCCATCCCACCATTGCAGGATCGGTGCTATACCCTGGTATTCCTGGGAAACCGCGGGAAGCGACTGCTGGGCTGATCCCCGGTTTAGGATCTGCATGGTAATCACGACGACAGTTACAATAAATATTATGGCGGCGAGCCCCATAGCCACCAGCTTGAGGATCTTTACTACGATTTCGGGGAGAAAACCTCCCCTTCCTCCGGAGTCCGGTTCAACACCGCCGGTTACATCATCGTCGCCGAATACGACATCTTCATCTGCCATGTCCACCTACTCCTGAAAAGCGGCATCTACCGCCCTTTCATAAAAAAGTATCAAATAAAAGTTCCTTATGCAAACCCTCATTGCATACCAGCCTACAAGTGTCCGTCACTGAGAATTACAATATCGATACGCCGGTTGTAAGCCCGGCCTTCGGGAGTATCATTTGTCGTCAGTGGGACGGTGTCGGAAAAACCGGCGACCTGAAACTGATCCTCCGGTACGCCGTACTGTACAAGATACTTGAGCGTATTTATTGCCCGTGCAGAAGATAACTCCCAGTTTGTCGGCCACGGTCCAGCAGGATCTGTGGGTGCCGAATCGGTGTGACCCTCTATTCTGAATTTTCGCCCCTCCAGAGAAATAAGCAGTTGAGATACCTTCTGCAGTGTCTCCCGGGTATTTTCTATGTCTATCTCCGCGCTGGCTGGTCGAAAAAACGAGTCTGCAGCCAGACTGATTATAAGTCCCCGTTCATCCTCGGTAACCCTGACTTTTTTTGTCTTGATCTCAGGCTGGAACTGGCTTATAGCCCGTTTTCGGGCCTTATCCAGAGCCCTTCCCTTGTCTACAGAAGGCAGGGTCATGATATTGTTCCCCAGTTCCGCCAGTTCTCCCGCCTGAAGGGTATTCCCCCCTTCCAGCACACCCAGACCGGAAAATGCTGCCAGAATCAGCTTAAGCTGCGAACCATCGACCTCCGCAGTGGTATACATCATTACAAAAAATGTTAGGAGAAGTGTCACCATATCGCCATAGGTAAGCATCCAATCGGCGGCACCTTCGGGACATTTTTTGCATTTCTTCGGCCTTGGCATACCAGCTACAATTCCTATTCGGCGGCAGATTCCGCCATAATCGCCTCTCGTCTAAGGGGAGGCAGAAAACTCAGTAGTTTAACCTCGAGTATCCGAGGGTTATCTCCGGATTGTATGGAGAGGATACCTTCTATCATAATTTCCTTGACCAGGGTTTCCCCTTTGTCCCTGTCTTCAAGCTTTGCTTTTATGGGGATCAATACCAGATTGGCAAAGATTGCACCGTACATTGTTGTAATAAGCGCCAGGGCCATCCCAGATCCTATTGAATCGGCGTCGTTCAGGTTAGCCAGCATGGCGATCAGTCCGGCCAGGGTTCCGATCATGCCAAAGGCCGGTGCTACCTTTCCCCAGAAGTCAAAGAGCTGAATTCCGTCCTGGTGACGCTCCTGAACCTGGTTAAGTTCGTTATAAAGCAGGTTCTTTATTATCTCCGGGTCCGTTCCGTCCACAACCAGCTGAATTCCCTTTTTCATAAATTCCTGGTCGACCTCTTCAAGGTCGTCTTCCAGGGCTAAAAGTCCTTCACGGCGGGCTTTCTCGGAGAAGTTCACCAGGGTGGAGATTATGGCTTCCTCACCCCAATTGGGAACATTAAGAGCATGATTCAGGTAGCGCATCATTCCCAGAACCCGTTGCAGAGGATTCGCTACCATC
Source organism: Marispirochaeta sp. (assembly GCF_963668165.1). Lineage (NCBI taxonomy): Bacteria > Pseudomonadati > Spirochaetota > Spirochaetia > Spirochaetales > Spirochaetaceae > Marispirochaeta > Marispirochaeta sp. The sequence continues at coordinate 937,948 of NZ_OY764211.1, forward strand.
AGGGCCGCGAAGGATCCGCCGATAACCATAAAAATCGATGGAATATCGACATAGGAAGACAAGCTTCCACCGGAAGTAAAGACTGACATCAGAATCATGACGAATCCGAGTATCAATCCAATAATCGTTCCCAAATCCATTCTTCGGTTACTCCTCGTTCTTAAAGGCCCCTATCAGACGCCGGTACTCAATAATTGAATTCAGAATCGACTGGCGGTCCTCTCGAACTACCAGCCGTTTACCAGACAGCATGATCAGGGTTGTATCCGGATTGGCTTCCATATATTCAATCTGATGGGGATTAACCCAGTAAACCGTTCCGTCCAACCGTGTTACTTCAATCATCTGTGGCCTATTCTAACCTCTTAACGCTTTAAGGTCAAAAGTTCCTGCAGCATCTGATCCGATGTTTGAATCGTCTTGCTGTTCGACTGGAAACCACGCTGCGTTACAATCATATCAGTAAACTGCTCTGCCAGGTCTACATTACTCATCTCCAAAGCACCGGCAATGAACTTTCCCTTCCCGGCAACACCGCTCTCGGAGATATTGGGATCTCCTGAGTTATTGGTCACCATATAGGTGCTTTCACCTGCCTTTTCAAGTCCACCGGGATTTATAAAGCTGGCCAGGGCTACCTGTCCGATGGTACGGTTGGTACCGTTTGAATAGACCCCGGTTATCATTCCCGACTGGTCAATCTTAAATGTCTCCAGATATCCCATGGGGTAACCATTCTGGCTGAACGCCTTGGTAGAGCTTTTTTCCGCGAACTGGGTCATGGAGCTTACCACGCTTCCTACCTCTCCCAGATTCAGATTAAAGGTCTGGCGAAGCACAGCACCTTCCGCATCGGGGTTGGCATCGGGAACATCAAAGGATATCTGTGTCTGCAGCAGCCCGTCTGTCAGTATATCACCCTGAGCATCGGTTACCGACTCCAGGGTACCCAGATTATTAAAATTAACCGTAAAGGTCGCGGTTTCATTATTAGCAGCCCCAACTTCCGCCAGGGTATTTGCTGTGTCCGCTCCAGTCTCATCAGGATTCATGGTAACAACAGCGTCCCAGCTGTTTGGCGCTCCCACGGCCTTGGTAAAGTTTATTCGCATGGTATGGGTATTACCAAAGTCGTCATAGACTGTCTTGTCGATGGTCCAGGTTCCTTGAAGCGCTTCAGCAGGACCTGCATCGGGAGGTATTTCTCCAATCCGTTTGTCCAGGTTACAGGCAAGATAGACTTCGCTGGTTCCTGATGCAGGGTCTTTTCCTCCGACGGGAATGGTTATGTCACCAACATCCGAAGCGGTATTTATCATGGTCAGCCCTTCTACTTCCTGGGCCATCCATCCCTGGACCTTTAATCCGTTCGCCGGATTTACCAGGGTACCCTCTTCGTCAAGACCAAAGGCGCCAGCCCTGGTGTAGACCTCCTGGTCCCCCTCCCGGAGAATAAAGAAACCATTTCCCTGAATCGCGATATCAGTCATTACCCCGGTTGTCTGAAGAGAGCCCTGGGTATGGATGGTATCGATAGCAGCAATGGTCATACCCAGACCGACCTGTTTCGGGTTTACTCCTCCCAGTTCATCGGTAGGGCGGGCGGCTCCAGACATTGTCTGGGACAGCATATCCTGAAAATTCACCCTCCCTTTCTTAAAACCGATGGTATTGACGTTTGAGATGTTGTTACCAATAACATCCATCCGCGTCTGATGATTCTGCAGACCGGAAACACCGGCATAAAGGGACCGCATCATATATTCATATCCTCCTGGCGCATTACCTTTTCAATCTCATCTACACCGTAGTAGATCCCGTTTACAAGTACCTGGGGGAAATCCCGTCCGGATACTGCTTCTACTGTACCACGTATAACCTGGTCACCCCGGATAATCTCCACCTGATGTCCCAGGGTATTCATGGCCTTTGCAGAAGCCATTACTCCGGAGAGCTGAGTGAAAGAACTTGCCATATTGGTCATCTGCTCCAGGGTGGAGAACTGGGCCATCTGGGCAATAAACTCTTTATCCTTCATGGGCTCCGTAGGGTCCTGATGGGTCAACTGGGTCAACAGGATTTTCAGAAAATCGTCCTTGTCCAGTTCCTGCTTCGCCTTTCTGCCGGAATCGATAGTCTTATTCAGCAGATCAACCTGCATCTGTGTTCTGGCCTTGTCGGCGCTGTCCATGGCAGTGGAAATATCCATTGTACTTATCTCCTACACATATACATTGACCCGACTATCGCCGAAGAGATAATCTTCGACCCGGGGTATCTGTTCATCAAAAATCCTGGTCAGTTTTTCCACAGGAACACCTTCCATATTCCGTTCTCTTCGCCGCCCGGAAAACCCTTCTCTCTGTCCTACAGAGACATCGAGCCCGGTGGTCTGAAATCCGTTTTCCCGGAATGCCCGGTTCAGGGCCTCCATGTTCTCCTGAAAAACCTCTCTCACACTATTATTTTCGACAATTATCCGGCCGGCTATATGCCTATTATCAGTCAGATTCAAACGTATTCGAACTTCGCCCAGTTTTTCCGGCTTCAGGATCAAACGAATCTCTCCCTGATCCCGGTCTTTCAGTACAAACTGAGCCTTCTTCAGAATTTCCGCGTTTCCCTCGTCCTTCAAAGCACGGGATAAATCCGCCGCTGCCTGTACAGGCTGGGAATCGCTGCGTGCGATGTTTCCGTCTCCCTTACTCTGAACCGGCTCAAGAACAAGAAACTCCTGCCGACCCGGGTTCTCAGGTTTCGCTGCATCCTGTACGCCCGTGCTGTCGATCTTCCCGGCGACCTTTTCTGAAGACTGCTCGTTTTTTTGCGCCTTTTGCCGCCGTAAATCGATAATTTCAGCTTTTATTGCCTGACTGTTTTCATCTCCGTTTTTTACTCCAGCGCCAGGATCAGGACGGGAAAATCCTTCAGAAGCCTCATCCTTTTGACTGGACTGCCTCTTCGCTCCTTCTGCGACAGCGGCTGAGAGGCTCCCGCTATTCTCTGTATCCCCTTTGACAGGAAAACCGGAACCATTGAGGTTTTCGTCTTTCGACCTGTCTTTTTCGCTCTTTTCGACATCAGACTTCGCCGAATCATTATCGGCTTCTGAAAGTCCATGGGATGCATTTTTAGTGAGGAGTGCAGAATCTTTCAGATTCTTTTTTTCTCTGTTTTCTTTCCCTACTGGTACGGGAATTTCGCCCGATTCACGTTTCGCTGTAATTAACCTGGTTTCTCGATTATCCTTTTCCACTGATTCGGTTCTGTAATTATCATTGTCACTTTTTTTTCCGGAAACAGATTCTTCCGCGTTCTCTCGGGTATCACCGCTGCGCGCAGAATCTTTGTCTGCGCTTGAATCACTTCCCTGATCCTTCGTTTGCGATTTTACCGTATCCTCATCAGATACCCTGCTTTCCTGATCATCCCTCTGTACGGCAGCTTTTGGCTGAAGATCACTGTCCCGCTGTTCAGCCTCCTGCTGTACGGATGACCCGCCCCTGTCTTCTTCGGCCCGAGTCAGATATTCGCCAAAAGAAGGTCCTTCAACCTCCGGCCCTTGCGGAGAGAAATCCGCGGGTCGTGAGTTGTAGGAGAGAATCTCTACCGGGCTTATCATCTTTTTGTATCATCCTCCTTGAACCTCCGGTTTTTTGAGCATCTTGCGGTTTAAAACCGCGGCTCTGTCCGCAGGCATCAGGGATAACCAGTACGACACAACCGAAGCGTCTCCCGCTTCCCGGGCAAGCTGTTCGGTCATACGCAGAATGTCAATAACATCCTGGTCATCCATTGCAACGAGCCTTTCAACAGCCGCCTCCGGGGGCATCCCGGTAAAGTATTCTGCAGCTTGTCGCAGGTTCGCATTCTTATTTTCGTACTGTTTTACAATTTCATTGAACGATTTTTCCCGATCTTCAAGAGCCTTTTCCCTTTCTTCAAGGGCTTCAACCATTTGGAGGAGTTCTTCCTCCTTGGCAGACAGCAGCTCTTCCTGTTCAAAAAGAGCGTCCTCTCGTCTCTCAAGCTCTTCCCAGCGCTTTTCAATTCGCGCTTCGTCAAGCATGAGAACGGATCCGTCATCAGGAACCTTTTCGGGAGTTTCCATCCCCAGAAGGTTAAAAACCGGTCTTAATTGTTCACGGACATTTACTATTCCCAGATGATCGAACCAGAGTAATCCGCCGAGGAGTAGAATCCCTATCAACAGGACAAGGACGATAATTCTATATCCTGCATTCACCTTTGCCATTACTCTTTTCCTCCCGCTTCTATCCGGCGCGCGGCTGCGCTGCTGTTCAGATCGTCCTGTTTCACGAACTCATTTTTACGCTGCTCGCGGTAAAATTCCGCCGCTTTTTTTTCTTTAAGTTTTTCGAATACCTTTCGCTCCCGCGATGCCTCTACATAGCCGGACTGGAGTTTTGCCCGCTCCTGTGCAAGGTGCCGAAGATCCTGCTGCAGAACACTGCTCCTATGCTCCATTCTCCGTATATAGTTTTCTGCGGCCATACGGGTTACTATATCGTTTCCTGCCGCGGCCCCGGAAACAAATGCCCGCCGTCGGTTCTGTCCGCATTCATCAATTTTCTGACGAAGAGACTCCATGCGACCGGTAACTTCACCGAGTTTTATTTCCCACTCCCGTTCCCGGTACTCCTTAAGTTCCAGCAGTTTCTGCAGCTTGAAATGAAAGCGTCGCATTTTCTATGTAGACTCCGCCAATGTTCGCAATGTTTCCAGAGTATCGTTGATCTTTGCCTGCTCATCGATTCCCTGAACAAGAAAATCGCGGATAGCAGGCATTTTGGCAATCGCCTCATCAACAAGGGAGTTGGCTCCCTTGACGTAGGCACCTACATTAATCAGGTCCTCCGATTCATAATAGGCAGACAGCAGCTGTCTCAGCTTTCCCGCCGCCCGCAGATCTTGATCCTGGGCGACCTTGTTGCCCAGCCGGGACAGAGAATCGAGGACATCCACCGCTGGGTAGTGATATCTCTGGGCAAGCTGCCGGCTCAGGATTACATGTCCGTCGAGGATACCCCGCACGGTATCCGCCACCGGATCGTCCATATCATCGGCATCCACCAGAATCGAGTAAAACCCGGTAATCGTCCCTTTGTCTGATGTACCGCAGCGTTCCAGAAGCTTGGGCAACATGGAAAACACCGACGGAGTATAGCCCCGCGTAGCCGGCGGCTCACCGACTGCAAGACCGATCTCCCGCTGAGCCCGGGCAAAACGGGTTACCGAATCAAAGAGAAGCATTACATCTTTACCCTGATCCCTGAAGTACTCTGCGATTGCTGTTGCAACATAGGCGCCCCTGAGCCTGGCCAAAGGCGGTGTGTCAGAGGAAGAGACCACCAGCACAGATCGCTTGAGTCCTTCTTCGCCCAGATCGTTTTCGATAAACTCCTTGACCTCCCTTCCCCTCTCACCAATCAAGGCAATAACGTTGACATCGGCGGAGGTATTACGGGCGATCATCCCGAGAATTGTAGACTTTCCCACGCCGGAGCCGGAAAATATACCCAGTCGCTGTCCTTTGCCCACAGGAGTAAAGGCGTCCAGGGCTCTGACCCCGGTGACAATCCGCTCCTGGATGATACTGCGGCGGAGCACATCAGGCGGTTCCGCGATTACCGGGTAGGTCTCCACGGAACCGAGGGTAGGACCGTCATCCATGGGATGACCAAGACTGTCCAGGACCCGTCCCAGAAGCCTGGGAGAAACGGGTACCGACAGGGATTCTCCCATAGCGGTTACCCGGCAGCCTGACTCAATGCCTTCCATACCAAGAAAGGGCATCAGCTGCACAGAATCCTCGGAAAAACCTACGATCTCCGCCGGTACATTTCCCCTGCCCTTGGGAACATCTATATGACACAGCTCCCCGACCATTCCGTGGGGTCCGTGGCTTTCGATCATAAGACCCTTTACCCTTTGGACCAGCCCGGTATACTTAATGGGATCAAAATCGCTGAGTACGGTGTTATACTTTTCGAACATCCTCCCCTCCCTTAAAGGATGACCTGGAAGCTCAGGCCTCTCCTTTCTCCCGGATAGGAGCCATCTCCAGGATTTTTTCCTCTATCTCGTTAAATTGAGATTTAATTCTGGCGTCGATCTCACCAAAATCGGTTTCAATTATACAGCCTCCCTGATCTACCCGGGAGTCCTCCATTACCGTTACCGACCGTACATTCTCCACCATACGCATAAAGTCTTTAACATGGTCAGTGGTAAGATCAACGTCCTCAAGGTTGACTCTGAGAATAACGTCACCACGGCTCTTGAGCTTTCTCAGGGCCTGGATAACATTATTGATTACCACATTCTTCTGATTTTCCGAAATTACCTTTATTACCTTCCTGGCAATCAAAAGAACAAGATTTATGACCTGGGTCTCGGATTCTTCGATGATTTCCGTACGTTTTTCAATGGCAGAGCTGATAATGCCATGGAGATGATTAATCAATCTTTCGACCTCCGCCCGGCCTTCCTGGTACCCCGCTTCCCTGCCGGATTCAAATCCTTCCGTGTAGGCATCTTTACGAATCTGTTCCAGCTGCTCATTGGACTCCTGCAGGATCGTATCATGTTTGGCTTGCGCCTCCGCCTCGATTCTGGCGGCATGGTCTTCCGCCTCCTGCTTTATCTTTTCCCCTTCGTCCGTCTTTTCTTTCAGAACCTGAAAAGCCCGTTCCTCGGCCTCCTTGACGATATTCCCGGCCTCCTCTTCTGCAGAGGCAATCATCCCGGCCTTTTCCTCCTCCCACTGAACCTTGAAAGCCTCAGCTTCCCGGCGCAGATCATCAGCGGTGGGTCCGGTATATTCTTCCGCAGGAGCAGCGACCTCCACGGGCTTCTGTTCCTTGAAGGGTGTATCGAGGACTATTCTTCCAGAGCTTAGGTTTGTTACCTCCGTCGGCCGAAAAACATTTTTTGCCATTCCCTACCTTCCTAAACAACCATCTCGTCTTCGCCGGAGCGGGCGACGACAATTTCGCCCTGGTCTTCGAGTTTCCGGATAATCGATACAATCTTCTGCTGGGTCTCCTCTACGTCCTTGAGCCGGACCGGTCCCATGTATTCCATCTCTTCCTTGAGCATACCCGCGGCACGTTTGGACATGTTGCGGAAGATCTTGTCCTGAACCTCCGCTTCGACACCACGCAGGGCCTTGGCCAGTTCGCCGGTGTCCACTTCCCGCAGCACCTTCTGGATGGCCCGATCGTCGAGAAGTACAATATCCTCGAAAACAAACATGCGCTTTTTAATCTCTTCCGCCAATTCCGGATCCTCTTCTTCAAGACTCTCAATAATGGTCTTTTCCGTTGACCGGTCAACCATATTGAGTATCTCGACTATGTTCTCTACTCCGCCGGCGGCGGTATAGTCCTCGGAACTGAGGGTGGAGAGCTTCTTTTCCAGCACCCGTTCGACCTCCCGTAATATATTGGGGTCGGTACGGTCCATAGTGGCTATGCGTTTTGAAACATCGGACTGAATCTCGTGAGGCAGGCTTGCGAGAATTATCGATGCTTTTTGCGGTTCAAGATACGCGAGAATAAGAGCGATTGTCTGAGGATGCTCCTGTTGTATAAAGTTAAGCAGGTGCGCCGGATCGGTACGGCGAATAAAATCGAAGGGCCGAACCTGCAGGGAGCTGGTCAAACGGTTGATGATATCCACGGCCTTCTGGGCACCCAGAGACTTTTCCAACAGCTCTCTGGCGTAATCTATACCGCCGGAAGTAATGAAGTCCTGAGCCATCATAAGCTCCTTGAACTCCATCAGCACAGTATCCCTGTCCTCGGAATCAATATTGTCCAGCCTGGCGATCTCAAAGGTAAGAGCTTCTATCTCGTCCTCCCTCAGGTGCTTGAAGATTTCTGACGAGATCTCCGAACCCAGGGTAACAAGAAAGATCGCGGCCTTCTGCCGGCCGGTGAGCTCCTTTTTTAATCCCTTCTTGGGAGCCGCCCCGGAGGCTCCTTGAGTTTGTGCTTTAGCTTGTTTCGCCATATCAGGTCTCCTTCGTCACTATGCTACTCTTCAAGCAGCCAGGTGCGAATCAGCTGGGCAACATCCTCGGGATGCTCCCGGGCCATATTGATGGCATGCTCCTGCATGTCCAGCCTGGCCCGCTCCTCGACGGACATTTCGACATCCACACCCTCTTCTTCCGCACTTCTGAGTGCGGCCTCGCGCATTGCCTGATGCTGCCGGGAGAGCTCCTCTTCCCGCAGTCGCCGGCGGCGTTCAAGCTCGCGGCTGATCAGACGGAACACAATCAGGGCAATGATCAGAACTGCCACAGCAACAAGGGAATAGATTATCATCTGCTGCAGCCGCTGTCTGGCCCTGAACTCCTCATCCTCCATGGCAAACTGGGAGGTCCGGTCGAACTGCAGATGTTCAACCGAAACACTGTCGCCCCGGTTCCTGCTGTAGCCGATGGCATGTTCAACCAGGGTGCGGGCCTTTGCCAGGTCCTCATCGGTTACCGGTGTGTAGTTTCGGACGATGCTTCCGGTACTGTCGAGTTTTACGGTGCCTTTATCGGTATATTCCCGGCGCCACAGGCCGTCAATAGCGGCTCCGACGCTTATACGATTAATAACCCAGGGAGTTTTCTCCTCGTAGGTATTCTTCTGGTTTACCTCTTCATTCTGGGTAACGGAATTATTCTTGTATTCCCCGAACAGGGCATCGGCATCCTTGTATGATGGGGGCACCTGCCCCTCAACCCCGGGAGGGCCTTCGGGATTGAATCCTGTTCCCTTCCATTGCTCGTCTATGACCTCTTTGGAACGGGTAACAGAGGGAACTACCCGGAGCTCCGAGTACGGTGTGGCCGGATTGTCAGGAACCATTGTTATGGGAAAGTACTCCTCGGTTTCCACTACCTTCTTGCTCATGTCCAGGTCAATATCTACCTTGAGTACCCGGACCCGGTCTTCGCCGAAAATCTGCATCAGGGCCTTCTGGATTTCGTTCCGGTAGGCCATTTCCAGAGTTTCCTTCTGCTTGAGCTGTCGTTTTGTAAGTTCAAGGCGGTCAAAATCAGCCAGGTCCTCGAAATCGTTCAGGACATTCATATTGTGATCGCTTATCACAATGTTCTCTTCCTGCAGGCCTTCAACGGCGAAACGCACCAGTTTAACAATACCCTCTATCTTGGCCCTGTGGGTAGAAATACCGGATCCCGGGGACGGGGTAATAATTACCGATGCGGTAACCGGCTGCTGGCTGTCGCTGAAGAGCTCTTTTTCCGGCATCACCAGGGTTACTTTGGCATCATCCACGTCCGATAATGCTTCGATGTGCTGTTCCAGACTGTCTGTTATGGCCCGCCTAAGATTAACATTCCGTTCGAAATCGGTAATAGTCCAACGGTCGAGCTTAAAGACATCCCAGGGAGAGACTTCTCTGGGTATAAGGTCCTCCCGCATAAGAATCGAGACCATTCGCTGTGCGGTGATTTTGTCCTTAACGAAAATTCGTCCCTCTGCAGAAATGGTGTGTTCCACCTTCTCTTCATCGAGACGTATCGAAATTTTCGACAACTTTTCCTGATCGGTAATCGCGGAGGTCAGCAGCGGCACCATACTCGGCCTGGAACTGAAGGTCACAAGACCTGCCAGCGCACCGATTACCGCTACGACGATTACAATGAACATGATCCGCTGCACCAGGGACCATTTACTCCAACCGCTTTTTACCTGTTCCAGGAACTTTTTCAACCATTCGTTCATCTCCCCTCCCAAGGCACTAATGGTTAATTAGCTCCGTTTTATAAAGATATGTAACCTACCTGTTTATCATCTTACCGCAGAACAAGATACTTGGCTACCGTAAACTGATAATCTCTTTGTAGGCCCGTACAGCTCCGTCAACAACGGACTTCGTCATGGTTACGGCCATATTGGCCTTTGCCATTGCAATTGTAACATCATGAGAATCAACGCTCTCAGGGTCGGTAAGCATCGCCTGGGTCAGCGAAGTGCTCTCCTGCTGCAGATTGTTTGCTCCGTTCAATGCCCGCAGCATGGCATTCGAAAAACCTGTGGCCGTCCCATCGGCCGGCTGGTTCTGCGGGAGCTTGCCGTTCAAATGTTTCGGGTTCGTTGTCTCAAGACCAATTCTGTGTCCTGAAACCTGCATTGAATCAAAAATATCCATATCTTACCTACCTTCCTATATCCAGAGAACGCATAAACATGGTCTTGGAGCCGTTCACCAGGGCGACGTTTGCCTCGTAGGAACGGCTGGCGGAAATCATATCCACCATTTCTTCCACAATATTGACGTTCGGCATCTCTACGTAGCCGGTTTTCGGCCCGGATTTAATCGCATCAGGGTGAGTCGGATCATAAACAAGCCTGAGTTTCGCATCCTTGTCCTTGGTAATCTCCGCTACCCGTACTCCTTTACCGATACCGTTATCAAGACGCTTCGGTAAAAAGGGTATCTTGAAGTAAGGTTCCGACACCCGGGGCTTGAAGATTACCCTGCTGCGGCGATAAGGGCCGCCATCCGGAGTCCTGGTGGTATCCGCGTTGGCGATATTGTTGGATACGACATCAAGCCGCAGCCGCTGAGCGCTTAAGCCCGAAGCTGCCGTACTGATACTGGTAAACATTCCCATTGCTGTATTCTCCTATTTCCAGTCCGTCTCTTAACGCAGCACGGTGTTCATCTGACTGAACTGGTTCGCCACTGAACGAGTCATTATTTCATAGCGCAGCTGGTTCTGCAGCTCCGCCATCATTTCTTCCTCAAGATCCACATTATTGCCGTTATTATCAGCCTGAGTCAGATAATCGAGAACCTTCTTCGGCTTTACTGTCCGGTAATCGGTACTCGTATGAAAGGGTATATGCTTCTGATCGGTAAGTGCAGCCTGGAGGCGTCCTGTCGGTTTCTCCGATTCCAGTGCCCGCTGCAGTTCCGACTCGAAATTTATCTGACTCCGCTTAAAGTTGGGAGTATCGGCGTTGGCAATATTGTTCGAAATAACACTGCGCCGCAGTACAGCCACATCCATATTTCTGTGCAGCAGATCGAGGGTTTTTCCGAAACTGGTACCGTAAAACATGCTTTGCTCCTCGCATATTAAGCTTTCTCTCGTTCTAGTGTCGGCAGGATATCGTCCCTGCCTTACACCCATACTCACAGAATATACTGACTCAGGTCCTTGTCCTCCAAGACATCACCCAGACGTTCATCAACATAGTCCGGGGTTATGGTTATCGTCTGTCCGCTGATCTCCGGTGCCGTAAAAGAGACCTCTTCCAAAAGCAGCTCCATGATAGTATGAAGCCGACGGGCCCCGATATTCTCGCTCATGCTGTTTACCTGAGCCGCAATTTCCGAAAGACGCTTAACCGCTTCCGGAGTAAAATCAAGGGTTACATCCTCGGTGCCGATAAGAGCCTTGTACTGGGTAATCAGGGCATTCTGGGGCTGCGTCAGGATCCGTTCGAACTCCTCGGCGCCAAGATCTTTCAATTCCACCCGCAAGGGAAAACGGCCCTGGAGTTCAGGTATCAGGTCCGAAGGTTTCGAGATATGAAAAGCGCCGGCGGCAATGAAGAGAATATGGCTGGTATCGATCATTCCGTGTTTGGTGTTTACCGTGCTGCCTTCAACAATAGGAAGGATATCCCGCTGGACCCCCTCGCGGCTGACATCCGCGCCGGAGCGGCTTTCTTTGCCTGCGACCTTGTCAATCTCGTCGATGAAGATGATTCCCATCTCTTCCACCCGCTCCCTGGCGATCTCTGAGACCCGCTCGTTGTCTACCAGTTTATCGAGTTCTTCCGCGAGAATAATCTCCCTGGCCCTCTTTACAGTAACCCGCTTGCGCTTCTTGCCGCCGCCCAGGATGTTGGACAGGTTCCCCAGGTTAAGATCCATCTCCTCCATGTTGTTCCCGGCGAATACCTCGATTGTAGGAAACCCTCCCCGGGAAACGCTTACCTCTACGCTCTTTTCCTCGAGCTTGCCATCCTGCAGCATCTTTCTGAACTTTTCCCGGGTATCGCTGCCGCTGTTCTCCTCTATGGGAACAGGCATACTGCCTTCCTTCGGTGCCTCCGGTTTTTTGATTCCCGGAAGCAGAAGATCAAGAATGGCCTCTTCTGTCCGCCGTTCAGCTTCTTCCCTGACACCTTCCTGCAGCTCTTCCTTGACCATGGAGACGGCCACACTCATCAGGTCCCGGACCATTGATTCCACGTCCCGTCCCACATACCCGACCTCGGTATACTTGGTGGCCTCTACCTTTACAAAGGGTGCTCCGCTGAGCCGGGAAAGCCGGCGGGCAATCTCCGTTTTTCCGACCCCCGTTGGACCGATCATTATTATATTTTTAGGGGCAATCTCGTCCCGCAGCTCCTTGGGAAGCTTCTTTCTGCGGGTCCTGTTCCGTAAGGCGATGGCGACCGTTTTTTTCGCATCGTTCTGTCCGATTATATATTTATCGAGTTCAACCACAATTTCGCGGGGGGTCATATCGTCGATTATCATTCCAGCTCCTCACTGATAATAGATTCGTTGGTGTAAATGCAGATTTTCGCCGCGATCTTTAAACAACGGCGGGCTATCTCGAGGGCGCTTAAATCCGTATCTGCGTCCAGGTAGGCCAGAGCGGCGGCATATGCGTAACTGCCGCCTGAACCAATGGCAATGGCACCCTCTTCCGGCTCGATAACGTCTCCGGTTCCTGAAATTAAAAGTATTTTTTCCTTATCCGCCACCAGCAGCATGGCCTCAAGGCGGCGGAGCATACGGTCAGTGCGCCAATCCTTTGCCAGCTCAACCGCTGCCCGGGTAATATCTCCCTTATATTCCTTGATGCGGCCTTCAAAGTGTTCAAAAAGAGTAAAGGCATCCGCCGTGGCACCGGCAAAACCTACCAGGATTTTTCCGCCGTAAATCGTTCTTACCTTTCTGGCGTTTCCCTTCATTACCGTATTTCCAAGGGTTACCTGGCCGTCACCGGACATGGCTGTTTTACCGTCCTTGCGTACCGCAAGAATCGTTGTCGCTTTCATCTGGTTCATGATATCTCATCCTTCGTATTGCTCCCCCTGTCAGGGGTATTTTTACTTCCATGAGGGTGGGCCTTAGCGTGCACCCACCGTAGTCTGTCAAGTTCTACATGTGTATAAACCTGGGTTGCCTTCAGGGATGAATGACCCAGCAGTTCCTGCACCGTACGGATTCCTGCCCCTTTGTCCATAAGGTGCGTGGCAAAGCTGTGGCGCATTGTATGAGGAGAAACATGCTTGCCAAGCTCCGCCCGCCGCGCTGCTTCGGCAACAATGTTCCGGATGCTCCGTACACTTAAGGCTCCCCCGTTCTGGTTGACCAGGAGATTTCCTTCGAAAACTCCCCCCTGTAAAGAATCTTTTCCACGCCGTCTGAGAAGAGCTTCCCGAAAGGAGAGGTATTCTCCCAGAACCTTCCGGGCCGGACCGCCCAGGTAGACAAAGCGCTCATTATCTCCCTTACCAAGAACACGGATCCGGCCTTCAGCAACCCGAATGTCCTTTATCTGGATGCCGGCAGCTTCACTTACCCTGCAACCGGTGGAATAGAGAAGCTCGATAATCAAATGGTCGCGGCTGCCCGTAAAGCCGTCCTCCTCAAAGGAGAGCATTTTATCTATCTCCTGGGCAAAGAGAAACTCCGGCAGTCTGCGATTCGTTTTTAATCCCTCAATCTCGGCGAGGGGATCAACACTGATGATTTCCCGCTTCTGCAGATACCGAAACCAGCCTCGAAGGGCAGAAAGGACCCGATTAATGCTGCGGGGGCTCAAACCGTTCCGATGCAGAAAGCCGAGAAACCCCCGCAATCCGCGACGGTCCGGCGGAAAAGAGACAGCCTGTACCTGAGAGTACTCCAGATACAGCCGGACATCCCGGGAGTAAGCTCTGACTGTGCATGGAGAAAGACGCCTGACTCCCGCAATATAGTCCAGGTATTCTTCTGCCAGGCGGGCAGGAGTTAGCTCGCTCATACCAGCTGCTCCTTTCGTACTGCCTGCGGGGAGTATCCCCACTGGGCATTCCAGCCTTCCAGGAGTTCGTCCGCGCGGGTAATTCCCCGTGCCCCGTCCTCATACAAGGCATACCCGCCGTCTCCTACGCCCTTCTGAAAACACGCAGAGTGAACGAATACGTCCCGCCCCTGCTCCAGGGCATATTCCGCAGTAATCAGGGCACCGGAACGTCTGGGGGCCTGAAGAATAACGCAGCAGCGTGACATGCCGCTGATAATCCTGTTGCGCATTGGAAAATGATAGCGCCGAGGAGCGGTAAACACGGTATATTCGCTGAAAATGGCACCGCCCGAGGAAAGCAGTTTTTCTGCTGTAGGTCTGCTCGATGCGGGACCTACTTCAGCGACTCCTGAACCAAGGACAGCTACCGTTATCCCACCTCCGGCAATGGCACCTTCATGGGCCTGCCGGTCAATACCGCGGGCAAGACCGGATACAACCGGGACCGAGCCTTGAGCGAGCTCTTTTGCAAGCTCGTAAGCACTGCGGGCGCCGCGCCCATTGGGTTTGCGGGTCCCCACCAGGGCCACATAGGGTGCCGCGGCAGGGGGTTTCCTGCCGCGGTAACAAAGGGCAAAGGGTGGATCATAAATCTCCCGGAGGAGCGCCGGATATTCCGCAGAGGTAAAGGGAATTATCCCTCCCCCGTTACGTCCCAGCCATTCAGCCTCTGCAGCAGCCTTATCGTAGAGTTCATCACTGTTCCAGTTTTCACTGCATCTGCGGCCCAGCAGATCGGCAACCCGGGAAACAGTCAGATCGCGGCAGTCATGCCCGGCAAGCTCGTGCAGCATACAGCGTTCCTGCAGGGAGAGCTTAGGCACATGCTGGATAAAGGCGGTCCCGATCACCCCTGCTCCTCCTGCAGCATCCCGAGCAGTTTTCGGGCTTCCTCCGCGGCACGGCTACCGGAGTCCAGATCAATAATGCGCTGGTACTGTTGTTCCGCTGCATCGTATTCTCCAATAGCAGCATACGCCCTGGCGAGCACAAAACGGGCATCCGTATGAGACTCGCTGATTTCAACAAGACGTTCCAGATGAGGAACAGCTTGTTCGGGGCTGCCAAGCTCGAAAACATAGAGCACAGCGAGGCCGTAGAGGGCATCACGGTAATTCGCTTTGTAGTGCAGGGCTTCAAGATAATAGTATTCCGCCTGCAGCATACCCAGCCGCTTTTCTGCCGGGTCGCCCTTGGTCTTCGCAATCCGCGCGGACGCGAGGGCTGAATAGTAATAGAGCGTATGATTCTCCGGGTAAATACGAAGGGCCTTTTCCAGATAATCCAGGGCAGGACCGAACATTCCATCATCAAAAAAATCCACCGCCAGCATTTTGTACAAGGTACCCAACTGCTTGGTGGTAGTAGTAATCCTTTCGACATCCTCCACAAGCTCCCGGATATTCTCTTCCAGGGCCCGTACCTCTTCTTCACTTACCGAGGAGGCGTCTCCGGCTTCCAGGGCCTGGACCCTGTCCAGGTAATCCCTGCGCTGGGGAGAGCACGACATCAGGAACATGGCAAGCACAAGACAAAAGATGACCAGTTTTGAAACCAAACTGTGTATCTGCATCCTTTTCCTCCTCTCTATCATAACCTTGTCAACTGCCTTCCTGCTTCAGCTCCCCTATCCCCGGGGGTGAAATTCCCGATGTGCCCGCTGTAATCCGCCTTCTGCAACATGGGTATAGATTTGGGTCGTAGTAATATCCCGGTGCCCAAGGAGCTCCTGAACGGAACGCAAATCCGCCCCCCCTTCCAAAAGATGGGTTGCAAAGGAGTGCCGCAGTGTGTGTATCTTGCCCTCCACTCCAGCCAGATTGGCAATCTCCTTAAAACGCTTCCACATACCCTTTCTGGAAAGAGGCCTTCCGCGGTGATTCAGAAATACGGTATTTGTCGGATGACGCATGGAGACAAGCCGCGGCCGGACGAAACTCAGGTAACCGTCAAGTTGTTCCTTGGCGGCTTCACCCATAGGAACAAAACGTTCCGCATCTCCTTTTCCGATAATCCTGACAACCAGGTCCTGAGGATAATAGCGGTCCAGGGTCAAACCACAGGCTTCTGATACCCGTAATCCGCAGGAATAAATCAGTTCAAAAAGAGCTCTGTCTCGCAGCCCCAAAGATGATGTAATGTCTATCTGCTCCAGGAACCGTTCAACCTCTTCCAGGCTCATGATATCCGGAAGACGTCTACCCGGCCGGGGCCGTTCCAGCAACAGAGCGGGATTATCCGTGCGCAGGTCTTCCAGCACAAGAAACCGGAAGAAAGAACGAAGGGCACTGATTCCCCGGGCCGCAGTCCGAGGGTCAGGGAGGAGACCCTCGGGTGTCCGCTGACTCATGAGCCAGAACGAGATCTGCCCTTCATCCACTTCCAGGGGATTTAGCTTCCACTGGGAAAGATAATCGAGAAACCGGATCACCACACCGGTATATGTTTCCACGGTGGCTTCGCTGTAATGCCGCTCTACAGTGAGATAATCACGGTAGATCCGGAGCAGTTTGTGCACTACTCCCCCTGGCCGGCTATCTTTCGGTCCCGCAGAATGGTCGGAATTCCGAGATCGGCGTCTGCGTTGTTTCGCCCGGACAGGAAGAGGCTCGGAGTACCTCCCTTGGAAAGACCCTTGCCCCGGATTTCCAGCCAGTCCTTGTACTTTATGATCTCGTCTTCAGATTCCTCTTCTGCGACTGTATTATCTGCTTCAACTGATTCAGACTTGAAACCAGTGGCAACCACGGTTACCCGGATTTCATCCTCCAGATTGGGATCAAAAACACTTCCGGGAATAATCAGCGCATCGTCGTCTGCATTGGCGGTAATAATCTGGACAACCTCTTCGTATTCAGAGAGGGACAAATCTTCCCCGCCGCTGATATTAACCAGAATTCCTTTGGCACCTTCGATGCGTGCGTCTTCCAGCAGAGGATTATTAATCGCGTTTGTGGCTGCGTCCACTGCCCGGTTGTCTCCATGTCCGACACCAATACCCATAAGGGCATCGCCTCTGCCCTTCATAACGGTACGAACATCAGCAAAATCAATGTTTATCTCACCTGGTACTGTTATCAGCTCGGATATTCCCTGTACCCCCTGACGCAGAACATCATCTGCCATCAGAAAGGCTTCTTTAATGGGGGTCCGTTTTTCAACGATTTTAAGCAGATACTGGTTGGGTATGGTAATAAGGGTATCCACAGCCTCACGAAGCTTGCTGATACCCTCGTCAGCGAGACTCCTCTTTTTCCGTCCCTCAAAATCAAAGGGCTTTGTTACCACGGCGACAGACAGGATTCCAAGCTCCCTGGCGATCTTCGCCACAACAGGAGCTGCTCCGGTTCCGGTTCCTCCGCCCATTCCTGCGGTTATAAAGACCATATCCGCTCCGCGAAGGGCCTCCTTGATCTTTTCTGAATCCTCAACTGCTGCCTTCTCCCCAACCTCGGGGACTCCTCCGGCACCCAGACCGGAAGTCAATTTGGTCCCAAGAGGAAGTTTGACCTCTGCCTGAGACCGCTGCAGAGCCTGCAGGTCGGTATTCGCGGCGATAAACTGTACCTTCTTGAGATTTGACGCGATCATACGGTTTACAGCATTACTGCCGCCGCCGCCGACGCCGATTACTTTAATCAACGTAGGATCAGCGCCCTGTTCTTCAATTACTTCGATATGCATTGCCCCCTCCCTGAAGCATTTTTATAAATTTTCTTTCCAGCAAATCCTGTCAGACCCTACCAAAACCTGACAATCTCTATCCGGAAAATCTTTTGCGTACTTAAAAAAACTCTTTCATCCACCCTTTCAGTCTGCTCATCAGGCCTTCGCCTTTCCTGCGTCCGATTCCTCCCTCGGAGACCGAATCGGCTTCGCTTCCATAAAGAACAAGGCCCATGGCTGTAGCAAAGGCTGGATTCTGATACTCCTCAACAAGCCCGCGCAACTTATCAGGCACGCCAATACGTGCGGGGATACCGAAGACCTCAAGGGCCAGCTCAGCAGCTCCTGGAATCAGCGCACCTCCGCCGGTGAGAACGACACCGCCGCCCAGGTGACGCATATAGTCTTTCTTCTCAAGCTGTTCCCTGACCATGGAAAAGATTTCCGCCATCCGCGGCTGAATAATCTTGATCAGCTCCTGCCTGGGAATGGTTGCCGCCGGCCAGCCCCCGACTCCGGGGATCATTACCCGCTCATCCTTGTCCACAAGGGGCAGATAACAGCAGCCAGACTCCTTCTTGATCCTCTCCGCCACATCCAGGGGAGTCTTGAGGATGATGGAGATATCATTAGTTACCTGACTTCCCCCCAGGGCAACCACATCGGTATGGTACGGGGCTCCGTCAAGATGAACAAGAACATCGGTGGTTCCGCCCCCCAGATCAATCAGCAGTACGCCCAGTTCTTTCTCGTCCTCCGTCAAAACCGCTCTGGAGGCGGCCAGGGATTCAAGGACGATCTCACTGACCCTGAATCCTGCCCTGTTTACGCATTTCAGAAGATTCTGGGCCGAGGTCACCGAACCGGTCACGATGTGGACTTCTGCCTCGAGCCGTATGCCGATCATATCCAGGGGATCCTTGATACCCCGCTGATCATCAACAATAAACTCCTGGGGAATAACATGAAGGACCTCGCGATCCATGGGAATCACAATGGCCTTGGCAGCTTCAATGACCCGGGCGATATCTTCAGAAGAGATCTCCCTGTCCCGGCCGGATACCGCAACAACCCCCCGTGAATTGATGCCTTCTATGTGTGCCCCTGCAATGCCAGTGACTAATGACTCTACCTCGCGGCCGGACATAAGTTCGGCAGCTTCGATGGCGGCGGCCACTGATTTCAAGGTGGATTCAATGTTTATTACGACACCGCGCCGCAGGCCTTGTGACGGAGCAGTGCCGACGCCGATAACTTCGAGGATGCCATTGTCATTAATTTCAGCGATACAGGCACAGACCTTCGTGGTTCCTATATCGAGTCCGACAATTAAACCGTCCTGCGGCACCTCACCCCCCCCTTGTCCGGTATACGACTTCTCCGGCTCTAAAATCAAGCTCCGCCAGACTCTCTGTGAGTCCCTGCCGTTGAACAACGTCAATTACCAGCAGAATCCCCTTCAGCATTTCCGGATTTATCTCGGGGCCAGTCCGAACCCGTACACGGGCATGCCCCGGGAAAAGCACAACTTCATAGTCGGTTGTACTCTTTTTAACGAATTTTATCTCGCTTATCAAGTTAAAAAGCTCGGGAGAAGCGGCTTTAAGGGCGGAAAGTTGCCCAAGATAGCGCACAAGCTCCTCAGGAAAGCGCATACCCGGCCTGGCTTCCATGAATCTCACGCCGGAGATTACCGGCAATGACGTATTTCCCCCGGCGGCTGCCGTAATAATATAACCTTCGCTGTCTACACACAGAGGGACACTGGACCCTCCGGAATTGACCAGGACCGAAGCCAGGGCTGCGCGGGGTACAATCCGCAGGGATACAGAATGGGGGAACTGTTTCTTTGCCGTCGCAGATTTAATCATAGGGTTCGCGATCAGCTTCTCTTCCAAAACGCGCTCCCTGATGCTCAGGAATGAGACAGTTCCTTCCAGGCCGGCTATTCTGAGAATCTCTTCCTTTCCATAGGGATAATAACCTTCGATATCGACAGCGACCTTTTTGAGCACCAGCCGCGGAGTTATAACAAGATGAAAAACCAGCTCTCCAATCAGTACCAGTAATAAAAAGATAATCAGCACAGTAAAAATTCTGTTAAGGTCTACAGCGCCCCTCTGCTTACTGCGGGTTTCACGACTTCTTCTCTTGCGCAGCGGCGGCTGGTTTTCTGCGTAATAACGCTCATATACGGCAAAACTGCTCACCAGAAGCCTCCCTGTTTACTGTCTGTCCGGGAAATATTGTACAGCAAACCGCACATTACCAGAGTAATCATAAGCGAAGAGCCGCCGGAAGAAAAAAACGGCAATGGTATGCCTGTGGCAGGAACAAGTCCTGCAACTACCGCCAGGTTAAACAGTGCCTGCAAAAAGATTGCTGTAACACAGCCAAATCCCAGCAGAAAAGAAAAGGAATCTCCGCTTTTCAGGGCAATACCATATCCGCGGACAGCGAATATTATAAATACAGTGATAATCGCCAGAACCCCCAATAATCCTGCCTCTTCCGCCAGGACAGCAAAAACAAAATCCGAGTGGGCCTCCGGGAGTCCACCGATTTTCTCGGTTCCCTGCCCAAGACCAACCCCCATAAAACCGCCCTTTTCAAGGGCATCCCTGGCTGCAATAACCTGATACCCGGTGCCTACAGGATCCAGTTCGGGCTGGAGAAAAGCGATTATTCGCTGGACCCGGTGCTCTTTGGTAAAAATCAGCATGGCCCCCAGGGGCACGATCGCGGTTATAAGAAAAAAGAAATAGGAGAGCTTCACACCGGAGACAAAAAACATCGCCGCACTTACACTTATCAGAAAAAACGCAGTGGAAAAGTCATTCTGGCTGTATATTATGAACGCGAACAGAGCTGTAATAATCAGAGGAGGAAGAACCGTGTTAACCAGATCGTCCAGCCGGTCCTTCTTTTTACTGAAAAAATGGGCCAGATAAACAACCAGGGCAAGTTTTGCCAGTTCTGAAGGCTGAAAAGAATTCCCGAACAGAAAGACCCAGCGCTTTGCCCCCATCAGCTCACCGCCGATTCCCGGAACAAAAGGAAGCAAAAGAGAAATTCCGCTAAATAACAGAAAAGGAGCAACCATTTTTCTCAACACAGCAAGGGAAAGGCGGGAGGCAATAAGAAATCCAACCGATCCTGCCAGGAGAAAAACGCCTCGTTTAATTAAAAAATGATAGGAGTCGCCGAATTTCTGCTCACCGTAATAGTACGAGGAGGAGAATAAAAAAGCCGCACCGAGACCCGCAAGAAGAACCATAACCCCGAGAAAAACAAGATCCGCGGGACGAGTATCTACTTTTTCTGCAACAAATATATTTCTCATTACTGCAGCTTCAGAGTCGAAAGGCTGAGGATCGCAAACAGACCACCGAGAATCCAGAAACGTATTACGACCTTACTCTCATCCCACCCTTTCAGTTCGAAATGATGATGCAGGGGCGCCATTTTAAACACCCGTTTCTTCCTGAATTTGTATGAAACTACCTGAATGATCACTGACATAGCTTCAAGAACAAAAACACCCCCAACGATAATCAGGAGTATCTCTTTCTTAATCATTAAGGCTATAACACCAAGTACGCCGCCAAGAGACAGACTGCCGGTATCACCCATAAAGACCTCGGCCGGGTGGGCATTGTACCAGAGGAACCCGACGCTGGCCCCTACAAGGGCCAGACAGGGTATGGCAAGCTCACCGCCTTCGCGAATGTAGGGCACAAGCAGATACTCAGCGTAATCCGCACGTCCCGTCAGATAAGTGAGCAGAGTAAAGGCAAGTCCGACCAGGATCACCAATCCGATAGCCAAACCGTCGAGACCATCGGTCAAATTGACCGCATTGGAGGTGAAAACCAGCAGAAGAATGGAAAAAGGGATATACAGGAGCCCCAAGTCAACAACAGGATATTTGAAAAATGGAATATACAAAAGAGTCGTATACTCTGTTCTGTTCATATAAAGATACAGGACAACCCCTCCGGCTATCAGAACCTGTCCCAGCAGCTTGGACCGTACACTTAATCCAGCCGAAGAACCCCGCAAGATTTTCAGGTAGTCATCAAGAAAACCGATAAATGCAAATCCCAGCAGGGCCGCCAGAGCGATCCAGGTATACATGTTATGAATATCCTGCCACAGCAGAACTGATACGCTGATTGACACCAGAATAAGCAATCCGCCCATCGTAGGAGTACCCGATTTGACCAGGTGGCTCTCCGGACCGTCGTCCCGTATTGCCTGGCGGAATTTCAGCCTCCGCAAAAAGGAAATCATGGATGGCCCGAGAATAAAGGAAACAAAGAGGGCCGTTACCGCGGCGTAGGCGCCACGAAAGGTTATATACTGGAAAATATTGAAGGCGGTCTCAAATTGAACCAGGGGCAGCAGCAGTTCTTTTAACATACCTGCCTCCTGCCGGATCCTTCCTGCAGCGAAGCAGCAATCCGTTCCAGGCCCATGGACCGGGCCCCTTTCAAATAGACAAGATCACCGGGATGTACATATTCCAAAAGATCAGCCTTGAGTTTAGTTTCCTCGGCGCTCCAGAAACCAGACGGCCCGCCAGCTGCCGTATACGCGGAATACGCATAGCGGGCTTCAGCTCCGAGAAAAAACCAGGCGTCAAATCCGCTTTGAGCACATATCCGGCCGGACTCTTCATGCAGCTTCTTTTCAAGCTCTCCAAGTTCTTTCATGGAACCAAACACACCAATACGCCGACCCTGCGTCCAGCCGCAGTTGCGGATCACCGCCAGTCCGGCCTTGAGGCTTTCGGGATTTGAATTGTAACAGTCCTGAAAAACAGAAACTTCACCGGGAATAAGCTCACTGCGCCCAAAGGAGGGCTTTACCGCCTCGATACCGCGGTGGATTGCCGCATCATCGGCGCCGCACAACCTTGCCGCGGATATCGCTGCGCAGGCATTCAGGATATTATGCTCACCCGGCAAATGCAGATGTATATTATGCCCGTTAAAGCGAATAATCGAGCCCTCAAGACCTCTGTCTTCAACCGCCTCTACACCGGGGGTACTCCCGGGGCCAAAGTAGCTGAAATTACCCCGCTTACCGGCCATCATTCGCCGGGCAAACGCTTCGTTTTCCTGCATCAACCCCCGGGAAAGGGAGTCAAAACTCGAAAAGATGTCACCTTTCTCGTCGGCTATAGCTTCCCTGGAACCAAACATGCCGATATGTGCAGATCCTACATTGGTAACCAGAGCGATATTGGGTTTAAGAATGCTCGACAAAAGAGAAATCTCTCCCCGTCTGTTCGTTCCGAATTCGAACACGCCAAAAAGGTGCTCTTTGGTAAGGCCGAAAACGGAAAGAGGCAAACCTATTTCGGAGTTAAAATTGCCAGCAGAGGCATAGGTTGGGCGGTGGTTCTCGAGAACAGAAGCCAGAAGCTCCTTGGTAGTAGTCTTGCCGTTACTGCCGGTAATCGCAATCTTCAGAACCGAAGGAAACTTATCCAGATACCAGCGGGCCAGATCCTGCAGACTGTTCAGAGGATTCTCGACCAGGATACAATGTCCGGCCTCCCGGATCTTCAGGGGCAGCAGTTCCCACTTTGCCAGGTCCACCAAAGCACCCGCAGCACCGGCGGCAAACGCGGCGCTTAGATACGCATGACCATCAGACTTTTCTCCCGGTAAAGCAACAAAGAGATCACCAGGATTAAGACTTCGGGTGTCGATGGACACCCCGGACACCGGGGTACTGCAGAAAGGCCCAACAAAACGTCCGGAAACTGCATCAACCGCGTTTTCCAGGGTAAACAGGGAATCAGTCATTATTCCCCCTTCCGGGGATCCGCACACGCACGATATCCTGCTGATCAATCTTTTTGAGACCCAAATCACGGGCCAGTTCGCTTATTCGGGCGGGAGAAGAGGCAACAGCTATATTAACAATCATCAGTTTGTTTTCTTCAAACCACTGCTGTTGTTCATCCTGCATTCTGGCTATATAGCGCTCGGTTTCCCAGAAGCGGTATCCCTGCCAGATATTTAAAAACAGCAGGGCCGGAACAGAGATCAACATAATAACTACAAGAAGACGCTTCATACTTATTCCCACTCTTTCATCTTCCGGGCTACACGAAATTTGGCGCTCCGAGACGGCGGGTTGCTGCTTATTTCATCTTCACCGGGGACTAAAGGCTTCCTGGTGATAATCGAAACAATCGGCTCCCCTTCACATTTACACATCGGCCAATCTTCCGGACATGTACAGGTCTTATTTTTGCCTAAAAAGAAATGTTTTACAATTCGATCCTCAAGGCTGTGAAATGAAATAACTCCCATCTTCCCGCCGGGAGCAAGAACCCGGAGAGCATATTCAAGGGCCTGTTCAAGTCGTGCCAGTTCACCGTTAACAGCTATTCGCAAAGCCTGAAAGCTTCGAGTTGCAGGATGAATTCTGCCACGACGATATTTGTCGGGAACAGACTTCCATATCACCTCTTCCAGGGCTTTGCTGGTTGCAACAGGTTTTACCGCGCGGGCCCGGACCACCGCCGCCGCAATGCGCCGGGAATAACGTTCCTCACCGTAGTGGTAAAGAATATTCGCCAGCTGCTCTTCCGGATAGCCATTAACTATATCGGCGGCGGTGGTCTCGAGACTGCTGTCGAGCCTCATATCAAGAGGCTCATCAGCGCGGAAGGTAAATCCTCTTCCTGCCTTTTCGAAGTGGAAGACGGATATACCCAGGTCAAACAGTATAAGGTTCGGACGTTCCCCTCCCAGTGGATAGTCCTTGAAAAACAGATTAAACCAGGTATTAAAGAACCTTACCCGGGGAGCATACGGAGCCAGCCGTTCCCGGGCGATACTCTGAATCGCAGAATCCGCGTCCAGACCGATTACTTTAAGCTCGGGATATTTTTGCAGAAAGAGTTCCGAATGCCCCCCCTCGCCCATTGTGCAGTCCACAAGCAGGGCGTCATCCTGTTCGGGAGACAGATACTCGAGAACCTCTCTGCTCATTACCGGAACATGCACAATATCGGTCATCCCCAATCCTTGCTCCAAAATCTAGAGGGAAAGAATCTTTCCCAGCTCCTCGGCGGCTGCCATAAACTCATCTTCATTGGAATCAAGATCCTCCTGATAGGAGGATTCGTTCCATATTTCCATATAGTTTTCCAACCCGAGAATCACCGTGTCCTTTATGAGGTCGGCGTATTCCCGCAGAGTCGGAGGAATAGTGATCCTGCCCGCTTTATCAATCTCGACCTCCTGGGCAGGAGCAATGATGCGACGCTTTAGAATGCGTGCACGTTTTTGAAAAAGAGAAGTCGACTGGGTCAGCTGCTCCGCCAGAGACGTCCACTGGGCAAGCGGAAAAAGCCAAAGACAGGTTTCAACTCCCCGGGTCAGAACAAGACGTTCCCCTTCAAGTTCCGTCCGGAGTTTAGACGGAATCAGCAGTCGGCCCTTGTCATCCAGGGAGTTCTTATATTCCCCGGTTATCATCCCTTCCTACCACTTTTCTCTACAATCTCCCACTTTTCCCCACTCATATGACAATACTACCGCACCAGAAAAAATTGTCAACGCCAATTCATTTTAATTAAAGTAATTGCGGGACCATGCCGATACTATCAGCTTTACGTTTGTGTAGTAGCAAAAGATTTACAGCTGGGGAATCATAGATCTGGAGGAATCATAGTGTCGATTTACCGGGTCCATTTTACCTGGAAAAGCAAAGAAGTCAGCCTCAAGGCCCGCAGTCTGGATCTGACCCACCCTTACTTTGTCTCAATTAAGGATCTTATACTGCCTGAGAACAGCAGCCTTATTATAAATCCGGCGGAAGATGAGTTTCGTGAGGAGTTTTCCGAGGCAAACCATATCATGCTGCCCTTTCAAAGTGTATCCCTGATTGAAGAGATACCTGAAGACACCGTCGGAGGATCAAAAACCCTGAACTTTGTTAAAAAAAAGGAAGAGGGAACCGAAAGATGACTCTGCAGGAGAACTATATAGTGTACCCAGACGGGGATCAGCAGGAAATTGAATGGTCATTGAGAGTGAATCAGGTTGTAGATTTGAACGGCAGCCCTCTTCGGCCGTCCTGGCCGCCTCCAAGGATAATCGCCTATCGAATCTACAAGGTTAGAACAGCCGAAGAGATCGGGTTTTTACGGCGATTTCATTATGCAGAACTTATGACCATGAAGCAGCTTGCGTCGTTCGTCCGCAACGGACACTGAGCAACAGACCCTATCCTTTTCCCTTAAAAATCCGGTAATCAATGTCCGGGAAAACATTGTTCTTTTTTTCTATCCCGGTAATCCATTCTGTGTCGACGGTGTTACGGCACAAGTTATCATAAATCCTGTTAAAGTTGTACAGATGTTCCTTAATCCGCTTCTCCGCGTAGGGAACGGTAGTCCCGGTCTTTATTATAAAGGGCCAGTCTGAAGCCTGACTCAACAGGACTTCCCGGGCAGCCTGATTCAAGACCCTGAGCTTAAGTCCGGATTCGGCAGGATATCGTTTAACCAGGTCCTTCATACGTTCAATTGCCTTGTGAATATGCCGGTATATCCAGTCATTGCTGCCATCGATCCATACTTCCGCATAGCCCTTGTTCCCCCAGCTTGAAAACGATGGTTCTCCTTTAGGATTTTCAGGATAAAGTTCCAGATAATCGATGGGGGTAAGCATCTCCAGGCCCTCGGAAGATTCGGCTATCAGCCGGATAAGGGACTCAAGCCACAAGGGGCCTTCGAACCACCAGTGGCCAAACAGCTCCGCATCATAGGGACACACGATTACCGGGGGCCGGTCCATGAAACGAGACAGTTTTTTGGATTGCTTGACCCTGTTATAGAGAAAGTTCTCCGCATGTTCTTTGACTTTCGCAACGGCGACTTCCGGATCATACGGCCGTTTTTTGTCGGTCTTACCGGTAATGGCATAATATTTAAAACCTGTATAGACGCGAATATCATCATCATGAATATACGGACGTATATATTCAATGGGGAGATCGAAGCCGATATCCCGGTAAAACTCACGATACGCGAAATCTCCGGGGTATCCTTCCTCTTCAGACCAGACAGCACGGGATGAAGGAATATCCCGGCCAAAAAGAGGCAATCCGTTCGGACATTCCATAGGGGCGTATATTCCATAGGGAGACTTGGTGTCAGAGAAAAGAATTCCATGGGGAGAAGCGATACTGTAAGCCAGATTATACTGCTTGATTATCCGTTCAACCCCAGGATAATAGCCACACTCGGGCAGCCAAAACCCTTTCGGGGCCGAGCCAAAAAGGCGGCCATGGTTAATCACCGCGGTATGGATCTGTGCATCCACAGCTTCCGGGTACTCTTCAAACAGGGGCAGAAAAGCATGGGTCGCTGCCGTGGTAATGAGTTCAACATGCCCCGACTTTTGAAGCTCGCGGAAACCCTTCAGGATATTGTTCTTGTACAGATTGGTAAAATCCTGATAATTCTGGTCCAGCAGCTCCTTGTACATCCGTACAACCGAGTGAAACCGGGCATCATCGCGGGTCCTTAACAGCTCTTTGCTGGCCAGCTCCAGCTGTTTTTCCAGATGAGCGATGTAGCGCTTCTGTAAAAGATCATCGTTTAACATCCCCGCCAGAGTTGGCGAAACGGAGACGGTAATTCGAAACGGGATCCCCTCCGTTTTTAACGCAAAAAACCGCCGCAACAGAGGAAGATAGGTCTCCGAAATTGCCTCGAAAAGCCAGTTTTCCTCTAGAAAATGCTCATATTCCGGATGACGAACAAAGGGTAAATGAGCATGTAAAACAAAACTGAGATATCCTCTTGGCATACAAATCCTCTTAATTAGTCAGATGTACATACTGGCTGTCTATCAGTGAGATTATTCTTTGAGGAATCTCATCGTTCTCATCCGCAATATTGACATCAAAAAGTCCCGACAGAAACAGGGTTTCGAGAAGCGGATTGTCCGAGGATTTCATCTCTTCCTGAACATCCCCGCGGGGACTCGAGATGATATTCGATCGGCACAGCCGCTTTGTTGATCCCTTTGTAACTGAAACCAGGTCTATGCAATAACGAATTCCGCTCTGAGGCAGATTTATGTACCAGCAGTCATCAGAGTGGGAAACGGGAATATCAGAATAATCATTAAAACTTTTAATTGTCAGCTCTCCATCAGGCAGTGTATACACCCGAAGAAACAATTCAGTTAAGCCCTCGGACCGTTTAATCTCTGCGGCCTCGGAAGGAAAAATCTCCCAGTAACAAAAAGCCCAATATGGATCTCGGAGCATCAGAGAGATTTTAGTTTCGTTATAGCTTTGCGGAATCGGATATTCATTGTCGTCGTAGATAAAGATATCTTCATCCTGGACCACCTCATATTTCTTTTCCTTTATCCGCATTGCCAGGTTGTTTAAAACCTCGCGATCGAGCCGGTCCTCGGCAAGTGCTTCAAGTATCTGTTCAACCAGCTCCTCTCTCTCCATTTCCGGAGAAAAATGAACTCCTTCTCTGCGTGCAAGCTCCCTGATGATCTCGTCGGAGAGTCCTAAGAGACGCTCTTTGGTCATACATTCCTCCCACGAAGCATTTTGAAAGTCTAGAAAAAAGAGAAATACCTGTCAAGTACCAGAACAATTACGCCAATACCCATGCGCTTGTCCCGTCAAGCAGGCTTACGAGCAAGCATAATCATCACATCACCCTGATTGATTAATTTACAGAGGGTATCAGCAGTCTTCTTAATCAGAATCGGAGCAGTTCCCGCGGCAAGACCTCCCCATGAACGCCGTTTCTCAACCCTGAAACCCCTGTCTTCAAGCAACCGCCGCAGGGTTCGCCGGGAAAAAAGAACCATGTGATCGTGAATTGCAGATCTCCAGTCTTCCCCAAAGAGACGGGCCTGCATTCCGTGAATATCCGGAGTAGTAAGGATAAAAAAGCCACCCGGAACAAGGACGCGATACACCTCTGCGGCAAACAAGGCAGGATCGGTTAAGTGTTCGATCAGGTGGCTGCAGTGAACAATCCCAAAGCTTTCCGCTGAAAAAGCTGCCTCCTCGAGGGTACCGATAAAGATATTGACCCCCCGTTTCTCTATTCCATAACGGGCAGAAGGGGCACAGATCTCCACACCCTGTTCTGAAAACCCAAGATCCTTGACATGAGAGATCAGTTTTCCAGTAGCACATCCAACGTCCAGAAACCGGCGGGGAAGATCTCCAACGATATCCGGAAAGCCTATATCATCAAGACCCATACGCATCAGGGAAAAAAAAGCCTCTTCGTTCTCCAGTTCGTACTCAAAGTACTCATCATCATAACGCCGGGCGAGATCCTCAATTACCGGCTGGGGGTTCTGATAAACCAGAGTGCAGTCGGGGCAGATTACAAACCCCATACTTCCAGACCATAGAGAGCTGCTTACTGAACAGCCGCACAGGGGGCAGAAAATCTGGATTCTGTTTTCTTGCCCTGGTACCATGGAAAAAGTTTTCATCACTTTACCGTTACAGCCTTCTGAAATATCGTCTCATTGCCAAAGTAGTCTGCCACTACAATCTCAACCCGTGTTTCACCGGGATTCAGATTAATCTCTCCAAGGCTTATTCGGGTTTCGCTTATATACATGGATTCATGTGATAATCCTGGAGTATCTACCAGATAGTGGGTCCCCTCCTTGTATGAAATAAACTCATAGGTCATGTATACCGTCTCCGAGCCATTCATGTACACAGTTACCCGGAAAGGGGCCATGGGCCAGTAGTATGAATGTTCACTCTGATCGTACAATTCGAGACGCAAATCCCAGCGCCCGGCGAGGATTGGCCTGTTCCACGTATCGAGATCAACAGTACCCTTACCCCGGGCAAGAAATACCCCCCCGATACTGGGACGGGTGGTATCGATCTGCGGCGGAAGAATCAGCAGGGGATTAACTATATTGTCCGTGTCGGAGTCAATAATGGAAAGATGCAGGTGAACACCAAGAGAACTTCCGCTTTCTCCCATAATTCCCAGAGGAACTGAAGGATCAAGCCGGGAATCCCGGATGTCCAGGGAATCCTCCTGTAAATGGGCATACAAGGATCGTACGCCCCCTGCGTGCTCGGCTACAATAAAATTGCCCATGCCCGAAGGAATGACCGATGCGGGGGTGGATTCCTCGAAAAAATAGACAACCTCACCACTGGAAACAGGGTAAATATCCTGCTCACCTCCTCCAAGATCGATTCCTGAATGAAAATGATCTCCCCGGTCTTCCGCGAAAGTACCAGTAAGCAGAACCTTTTTAACCGGCCACTGATACTCCAAAGCAAACAGCAGTCCAGGAAAAACCGCAATTAAAATAATTGCAGAAATTATGCGATGTACACCCATATTTATATCAGCTCCAATCTGTACACCAGAACATGGCCGTCAACAAGAATGATAAACCTGTTCCCGGACCATAAAATAGAAGTTCCCGGTCCGTACCCCGCCAAACGAAGCCGGCCCCGATAATTACTTTCACTCCCTATCATGGACACAAAACGATCAGAGTCATCTTGGCTCAGTGCAGACAGGAGATTGGATTCAGGATGCCCCTGCACGGACAAGAGCCTTCCGGGAATACTGAAGTAGCGTCTTCGCAGGTTAGTGCGGTCAACCACCAGGAGACCCTGCTCCTGTTCAATGGCAAAACGCCCTCCATGGAGAGATGAAACAAGAAGGTTTCTCCGCAAGTCCGAACCAAGGGGAAAAGACTCGATACTGTTCAGTTCACCATTACGCTCTTCAAGCAGATAGGCAGTTTGAGGATCTATGCCGGCAACAACCAGGGAAGCTTCGGAGGCCGCATCCATGGCTGCTCCGTAGGCAACCTTGATTCTGCCTTCAGGAGGTGTAAAACTATACAGGGGTTCGCCTGCTTCATTCAGATAAAGAAAGTTTCCATTTAAAAGACCAATTAAAAACCGGTTTCCCGCCGCTGCACACGCAGTCACCGGGGATGGGAAGGTTGCGCTCCACAATAGATCTCCATCCGTAGTATATTCCTTCAAACGTAAACGGTCTGTAGAAATTATCAGCAAGCGTTCTTTCAAAAAAAAGGGATATCCCCGTGTTTCGATAGCTACCTGAATTTCCCCATCCCGGTTCCGCATCACCAGCTTTGTTGAAACTGAATCGTAGTTGATAATACCCATGGATGAAACAGCCGCACCGTAACGAATCTTCTCCACATATTGAGGCCGTCCGTTTTCATCAAGGAATCCGGCAAACCCGGAAGAGACAAAGGGGACAGGTTTTGCAGCGGCCTGTCCGGTCCGAGAGGCGGTCAGGTCGTATAATGCCTGTGGTGTGAACGTTAATGCGGAAGAGAGATCCCTCGGGAAAAAAAGCAGGCATCCTATAACACCCAACAGGCAAAGCAGGACATGGTATCTTTGCTTCATAATCTTGGGACATCCTACTTACTTGCATAGATACTGTCAACGAAGGCTGATGTCAGGATTTCTTCTTTGCCTGATCAACCCGTTTTGAGTCCGATTCCATCTTAGCACGCCAGACATCCATCTTTTTTCTGATAACTTCACCCTCTTCAACCTCGCCTAACAGCACATGCAGGCGACGAAGGGCAGCGAGATAGGTTATGGCCAGTTTGAAATCGTCTATCCGGGAAGTAGACAGTTCGTATTTTTCACGATAGCGATTGGCAGACTGTTCAAGGAGCTGCTTGGTTAAACGGAGATGAGCGCTTCGTTCGCTGTAGAAGTCAGCCCGGGGGTCCAGTCCGGCGGTCAGCTGTTTAAGGTCCAGCAGGTTTTTTACTATTGTGGCATACCGACCTTCGATCTCGACAAAGGACCACTTCCATTTTGAATTGGTACCAAACCCGTCTTCAACGGAATTAATGGAAAAACCAAGTTTACGAATCAGTTCCCAGCGCTGCCCCTCATCAAAACCTTCAATTCTGTGAAGATTCTCTTCATATTCAGAAAAAGGAGCGTCAATCTGGCTGGAAACTGCATCTTCAAGGTAAATAATCGCCTTATAGCAGCCTTTTCTGGCATCATTCAGATAGGCTTCATTCTTGACTCCCAGCAGGGAAAGGGAAAGAGCATTCATCAGCACATGATAGGAGACCAGGTTGAGGACTTCATTAGCCAGAATCAGTTTGTTCAGATTCGCGTTGTCGCCTTCCCCGGCGGAAAGCTCCTTTTCACGCTTCTGAATCCCTTCGATCGCGGCCTTGTATTCGGCGATCTTATTTACATAGCGTCTTTTAGCCTCTTCGCTTATCTTACCCACTCTCCGACCTCTTGAGCTCCGCCTTGTGCGGATATTTTTCAATAAGTTCGCGGGCATGACTAATAGAGGCGGCCCCCACGGGATCACCGGATAACATGCGGGCTATCTCGGTTACCCGTTCATCGTCTCCCAAACTTCGCGTGTGTGTAATTGTGCGTCCCGCCTCGATCTCTTTTGTCACCACAATATGATTATCGGCACGAACCGCGACAGAAGCAAGATGAGTAATGCAAAGTATTTGTTTACGCTCCGCCAGCAAAGCAAGCTGCTCCCCCAGAGCAAGCCCCACTTCTCCTCCGATACCAGTGTCTATCTCATCAAAAATCAAAGAGTCAATCTGGTCAGCTTCGGATAAAACTGTCTTTATAGCAAGCATAAGACGGGAGAGTTCTCCTCCGGAAGCAATACTGCGCAGTGGTTTCAGTGGTTCCCCATGATTTGGTGCAATCAGAAATTCTATCTGATCTGCACCAGTAGGACCGCAGACGGTCTTGCCGTTTTCTCCGGTCTTTGTCTCTATATGAACGGAAAATACGGCCTTCTGCATTCCAAGAGGTCTGATGCGTTCTTCCACAGCGGACTTCAGACTGTCGGCGACTTGTCTGCGGGCGTCGCTTACAATCCTGGCTATCTGAGCGATTTTTCGGTTTAAATCGGCGATTTGCTGCTCCATCTCCTCTTTTTGCTCCTGCCAGGAATCGATGGAATTAATCTTGGCGGAGGAATCTTCACGATACTGCAGAACTTCATCAATACTGTCGCCGTATTTCTTCTCAAGCCGCCGAATCTGCATAAGCCGATGTTCAATCTCATCAAGACGGCCAGGCGAGAACTGGACCTCATCATTATACGCCCGTACCGATTCAACAATATCCTCCATTTCAAGAAAGGCGGATTCAAAACGGGCGGATAAAGGTTCCATCTTCTGTATTATTCCGGAAAGAAAGGCCAGCTCATCCCTGGCTTTCCGAAGATATGCCAGGGCACCTCCCCTGCTTTCACTGGATAGCCTGGAAAACTCCTCCAGATGTGAATAGATTTTTTCTGCCTGAGAAATAATCTCAAGTTCCTCTTCGAGGGCTTTTTCTTCTCCCGGTTTCAGGTCTGCAGCGTCAATTTCGTTTATTGCGTGGTTGAGGAAATCAAGCTCCCGCAGCTGTTCCCGCTCGGCCTGATTCATGGAGTCGTACTCCTTGCGTATCTTTGTCAACTCTGCAAAATGCCAAGCAAGCCGGGAAACCTGATCTTCGATTCCGGCGAAGGAATCCAGGAGCCTTCTATGCTGATCTGCCTGAAGCAGCGATTGATGTTCATGCTGTCCATGCATATCAAAAAGCATGGACGTAAATTCCTGCAGTACCGCCCGGGGAATCTGGCTGTCCTGCAGAAAAACACTCCCCCGTCCATTGCGGCGAATGACCCTGCGAACAATTACTGTACCGTCCTCGGGAACAATATCGTGGTCAGCCAGCCAGGAAAGGGCCTCAGAATTGTGATCAACTAAAAGTACAGCGGAGATCTTTGCCTCATCTGCCTTACTTCGAATCACGCCTGAATCCGCCTTGTCCCCGAGAATCGCGCCCAGGGCCCCAACAATAATAGACTTTCCCGCACCGGTCTCACCGGTAAGGATGTTTAATCCCCTGGAAAAGCGGATATTCATGGAGCGGATAAGGGCGAAGTTTTCAATCCTCAGTTCCTCAAGCATCGGGCCCCCCCGACCAGTTAAGCTTGGTGCGCAGAACTTCATAAAAATTCCGCCTGTCAGAACGAATCAGTGAGACCTTCCGGGGAGAGCGGCGTATGTGCAGCTTGTCCTCCGGCTCCAAAGGAAAAACAATCTGACCATCGATGGTTAAAATGACCTTGGCCCGCTGATCACGTTCTACAAGAATAGTTATACACCTGTCACCGTTAACTACAATTGTCCTGTTGGACAAGGTAAAAGGGCAAATCGGGTTCAATACCAGGGCTTCCATTTCCGGATCAAGGATGGGCCCTCCCGCAGCAGCACTATAAGCTGTGGAACCGGTAGGAGAAGATACGATAATGCCGTCTGCCCTGTATTTACCCACCGGGGTATCGGAAATCTCGACAGAAAGGCGAATAACCTTTGAAATTCCGTCCGAGGCCACTACTGCATCGTTGAATCCTTCAAAGCTTCGAATAATTCTTCCATTCCGCTCAACCGAAACCTGTACCAGTACTCTCTCGCTCAGCCCCAACAGTCCGGAACGATACTTCTCAAAAGCCTCTTTCCACTCCTCCCGGGTAACCTCAGTGATAAACCCGAGGCTGCCGATATTTACAGCCAGAATCGGAACATTCAAACCGGCAAGGGCCCTTGCTGTGTAGAGAACCGTACCATCACCGCCCAGAGAAAACACAAGATCGACGGGATTTTTATTGGAGAAACTTGATATGTCAGGTTTTCCAGTAATTCTGTTGACTGTATAGAAGATCTTTTGCTCCTGAAGGTAGCTGCCGATATCAGAAATAAGAGATTCAGCCTTCTCTTTCAGACAGTTTGCGACCAACAGGGCATACTTAACTTCTCTTTGCATTGACTCCAAGTCTACACCTTTTTTACGGCAAAGTGGATAATATTCTAACCAGCAGTTCCGTGTTCTTACGGCCCATGGATGGATATAATGGAAAAAGTATGGTACGTAAAGCGAGACTGGCGGCTACCGGGCAATCGATTTCCTCCGACTGCAGGCGGGCGTAGGGAGTGGATGCGAAGGCATTTTCCGTCTGGATCCCGTTTTTGAGGGCATATTGCCGTACCTCATTCATCCCTGTATCGATAACAACCGGAAAAGCCGTTGGCACAACGTTTTTCTCACTGTCCGGTAAAAAGCCATGATGTTTCGATTTCATAAGAGACTGAGACAGGAGTTCATATATTTCACTGCGCTGTTCATGCATGCTTTCGGCATTCTGCAGCTGAGCGAGCCCTAAAGCCGCGTTAATATCGGGCATCCGAGTTTCAGTGGGAAGTTCGTCTTCGATGGGTTTTAAAAGGCGTCTGAACTTCATGTTTCCCGGCAGAAGGACCGCTCCCCCACCGGTTGTTACAGGATCCATATATTCGGTCCGAATCAGAGAAAACGCAGCATCGGCCTGCTCCTCACTCTCCAGGGCAGCTACAACAGAGGTGATATCTTCAATAAGCGGTGCATCCTGCTCACTAATAAACTCCAGATCCGGCCGGATACCAAAAGGTGCGTGTATAATCCATGCAGCCGGTGTACTTTCCGCAATACACTGCACTGCCTCTGGTGAAACACAGGCAGACGACTCGTCAACGTCGATAAAAAGGGGCTGTAAACCGACATTATACAGGGCATCAAGATAATAGAGCGGAGACAATGCACTTATAGCTACTCCCGCTCCCTTTGGCAGATCAAGACTCCTCAGAGCAAGGCTGAGAGCCTCTGTAGGTGAACGCAGAGCGATGCCTAGTTTCTTATCGAGGTAGCGGGAGAGCTCTTTACTGAATCTTTCAGCAAGACTGCCGGGCCCGATTTCATCACTGACCATACATGTTAAAACCGCGTCCATGTCCCGACGCTTCAAGGTAGGTTTATAAACTGGGATTGACATACTGTTTTCTTAACGTTTTCCGATTTTTCCGAGCTGCTGCAGCTCTTTTGGATCGAAAATCCTTCTTATATCAAGAATAATGAGATACCCCGTCTCTTCCGAAGTAACTCCCTGAATATACTCGGCGCCAATACCGGATATCATCTGCGGCGGAGGCTGTACCTTTCCGCTGTCAATGGTCACGACCCTGGAAACCTTATCGATGTATACCCCCAACTGCATACCATCGAGATTCAGAATGAGAAAACCGGAGAGAAGCTTATCTTCTTCACTTAAGACAGCCCGGCGGAGATGAAAACGCTTATGCAGATTTATAATTGGTATGATCTGTCCCCGCAGGTTGAAAATACCTTCAACGTAATTGGGGGCATTCGGAATTGACCGTACCTCCTGGACCTTCTGGATCTCGTTAACCTGCATAATATCGATGCCGTAAACCTCATCGCCTAGCTGAAAGGTAACCAGTTGTAACTGTTTTTCGTCTGCCATTCTAAAACCTCTTGGTAGTAGAATAATTTATGAAGCAAGGTTTTGCAATACAGTTTTCAACTTAGCACAATGGGTGAAGCCAGGAATGCGCTTTATTGCATGACCCCTGGCCACCTTTTATCAGATACCTGAAGATTTACATATTCCGTTTTCGCCTGAGAGATGCAAAAACACTCTGCAGGACAATAAAGAAGCACAATAACGCGGACAGCACGATCTTGTTCCACCAGGACGACAGAGTTCCGTTGCATCGGATGTAGGTTTCGATGATTGCCTTGATCAGAACCCCGAAAAAGCTGCCCACAACCGTTCCAACACCACCGGAGAGCAGGGTGCCGCCGATAACCGTAGAGGCGATAACTTCAATCTCAAAGCCCCTGGCCTGTTCCACAAACCCGCTGGTAGTGTTCAGACAAAATACAAACCCTGCCATGGCTGCCAGAAAACCGTTCATAATATAGGCCAGCATCTTTGTTCGACGTACGTTTACTCCCATCAACAGGGCTGACTGTTCATTGCCGCCGATGGCGAACAGGGACCGGCCGAACTTTGTATATTTCAGTACATACCAGACAACCACCAGTGCGCACAGTGCGATAATTACGCTGGGATGGATAAAAGGAAAGAGCTTAATTCCCCTCTTGTTCACCGTAGCCCCGAAGAAGAGATAAATATTCTTTGTTGCCATATTAAGAAAGGTCTCGTTATTTGTAATGGCAATCTGGTCAACACTGATAACCGCGGTGAGGCCTCTGCAGAAAAAGAGTCCCGCCAGGGTAACGATAAAGGGCTGCAGCCGCAAATAGGCAATCAGCCAGCCCTGAACAGTGCCAAAAACAATGCCGAACAGCAGCACAACAGCAATCGAAACATAAGCATTCATGCCCATGACCTGCATCATGTAAGCCAGCATCATACAGACCAGACCAACAACAGAACCAACAGAGATATCGATTCCGCCGGTAATAACGACTGCAGTCATGCCCGCCGCGGCGATTATCAAACCTGCGTTGTCGATCAGCATGTTCATAAAGGTCTGCATGTTTCCAAAGCCCTGGTTGCTGTAAACAATCACACCGCCGGCATACATTATGAAGAACATGATAATCGTAATGAATAACAGAAAACCGGTGCCTGCCATTTTTTCTTTCAGGTAGTTGCCTATTTTCATTGCAGCACCGCCTTTATAGTGCCGCTCTTCTGCCGAAAATTACGAATCCATCTTTTTAGTTCATCCGACTGCATGGATACAATCAGCACAACAACAATTGCCTTATATACAGGCAGCTGGTCCGCTGTTATCCCCATAGCGTACAGACTCGTGGTCAGGGCCTGGATGGTTATTGCTCCAATAACTGATCCAATCAGGCTGAATTTTCCTCCCGACAGACTGTTGCCGCCAAGGGCTACCGCAAGAATAGCATCGAGCTCCATGTAGAGTCCGATATTATTCGCGTCGCTTGAATAAATTCGGCTGGAGGTGACAACCCCGGCAATGGCTGCGGTGAACCCGCAGATCAGGTAACACATAAAAATTATACGCTGAGAATTTATTCCAACCAGGCGTCCGGCTTTGCTGTTGATCCCCACCGTCTTAACATAGAGTCCCAGGGCGCTTCTGGTTAGAATAAAATAGGCGATAATCACTACCCCAAGAGCAATAAAAACCGGGGTAGGCACGACAACCTTTGGAAGAAAGCCTCCTATGGCTTTGAAGGACTCCATACGAACATAAAGGATCTGTCCGGGAACCATTTTGCCGCCTATTTCCCTGGCGCTAATCAGCTGGGCAATCCCCCTGCCCGCGGTAAACAGAATGAGGGTGGCAACCATAGCCTGGATCCTCAATCGTGATACCAGGAACCCGTTAAAAGCTCCACAGGCCATCCCGGCGATAAGGGCAACAAGGATGCTCAGAAACATCGGTGTAGCATAGGCGTCGTAACTCGAGCCCAA
Source organism: Marispirochaeta sp. (assembly GCF_963668165.1). Classification (NCBI taxonomy): domain Bacteria; kingdom Pseudomonadati; phylum Spirochaetota; class Spirochaetia; order Spirochaetales; family Spirochaetaceae; genus Marispirochaeta; species Marispirochaeta sp. The sequence continues at coordinate 976,059 of NZ_OY764211.1, forward strand.
TAGACGGATACACACCGCAGCCGCCAGCGCACTTACCGCGCCAACAGAGATATCAATCCCCCCTGTAGCAATTACCAGGGTCATGCCGACAGCCAGTATAATAAGCTCGCTGGCACGATTGATGATATCGATAATATATCCGTAGAGCACACCGTTTTGAATGGATATATTAAAAAATGTTGGTGTCTCGATAATGTTGACAATCAGAACGAGACACAGTGCAAAGACAGGTAGAAACAGCTGCTTCTTAGAAATCGTAAGTGCTGCACCCCTCAGCTTGCGTAGGTTATGTTTCATGAGTATGCGCTCCTCCGGCAATGGCCGTCATGACGTCATGCTGGGTTATATCATCATTGTTGAGTTCTCCGACTTTTCGCCTGTCGCACAGAATGCAGAGCCGGTTAACGGTCCGCAGCATCTCTTCAATCTCCGAGCTGATAAAGAGTACCGTTACCCCCTGTTTTGATAGATCAATGATGAGTTTTTGTATTTCCGTCTTGGTACCGACATCAATTCCTCGGGTCGGTTCGTCGAGAATTAAAAACTCAGGATTCGTAATGAGCCACCTGCCAAGGATTACCTTTTGCTGGTTACCCCCCGACAACTGCTTAACCACGGTTTCCGGAGACGGTGTTTTTATATCAAGAAGATCGATGTATTTCCTGGCCAGTTCATTCTGTTTTGCCTCAGGTATCAACTTAAAAATACCGGTTTTTGCCTGCAGTGCGATCAGCAGATTTTCCCGGACCGAAAGATCTTCTATGATTCCCTCCTCCTTGCGGTCTTCCGGAAGAAAAGCCATTCCGAGCTTCATGGAATCAATAGGTGCCCGGGTCCGTACCGGGGTTTCTTTTACATAGAGTTCTCCCCTGTCCGGTTTTTCCGCACAATAGAGAAGACGTGCCAGTTCCGATCTTCCCGACCCAAGCAAACCGGCAAGACCGATAACTTCTCCCTTCTTTATTACCAGGTTGAAGGGATTTATCACTCCTGCCCGGGTCAGCTCCTGTGCCCTGACCATAATCGATTCGGTACTGCCGGAATCCGAATCGGACTTGATATTCTTTATCTCTGCTAAATCATCAAATTCGCGGCCGAGCATCCTGGCTACCAACTGAACCTTGGGGAGTTCCGCGACTTGGTATGTTCCGACGAGAGCCCCGTTTCTCAGTACAGTAATCGAGTCACATACTTCATACACCTGCTCAAGAAAATGGGTTACAAAAATAATACCCACACCCTGCTGCTTCAGATTTCGCATTACCTCGAACAGGGTCTTCACCTCGCTCTCATCAAGAGAGCTGGTCGGCTCGTCGAGAATCAAAACCCGGCAGTTGATATCCACCGCCCGGGCAATAGCTACCATCTGCTGAATGGCGACTGAATACTCTCCCAGGGGTTTGGTAACATCAATATCCAGACCGACCTCCTTTAAAGCCTGACGGGCCATCGACTCCATTATTTTCCATTTAACGCATCTAAAAAAATTAAGAGGCTGCCGTTCCAAAAACATGTTTTCTGCGACGGAGATATTCGGGCAGAGGTTGACCTCCTGATATACCGTACTGATTCCGTTTCTTTGAGCTTCTTCGGGAGAGTGATTCACCACCGGACCGTCAATTCCCTGTACCCGGATGTCTCCGGCATCCATTTCGTAGACCCCGGTCAATACTTTGATTAATGTGCTTTTCCCCGCACCGTTTTCACCCATAAGGGCATGGATCTCACCGCTTTTCAGGGAAAACTCCACATCGGTTAATGCCCTTACTCCGGGAAATGTTTTATCAATATGACGCATGGTCAAAATACTATTCTCTTCCATCGCTTTCCCTTCTTCCAGCCTGGTCACGGCCAATAAAAAAGGCAGGGATGCAAAGCACCCCATACCTTTTTTGGATTCTTTTCTGATCAGTACTTTCTGGTAGGAAGAAGCCTTTTCGCATTGGATGTGTCAAAGACCTCCTCCACGACATACTGGATCTTTTCTACCTTTTCGCCGCGTTCCAGCTTCTGAATAATCTCGGCTACCCGCGGGCCATGAAGAGGGTTACACTCAACTGAGCAGTTGATTTCTCCGGCGATCATCCGATTAAAAGCCTCGTGTACAGCATCAAAAGAGATAATGATAATATCCTTTCCAGGCTGTTTTCCTACCGCTTTTATTGCATCAATGGCGCCAAAAGCCATATTGTCATTTTCGGCAAATACAACATCGATGCCGGGATATGCCTTCAGGAAGGATTCCATTACTTCCTGACCCTTGGCCTGGGTAAACTCACCAGTCTGCTTTGCAAGAAGCTTAAAATCAGGATCGGCATCAATTCCTTCCAGGATTCCCTGGGTCCGTCCAACCTGAGCGGAAGAACCGATGGTTCCCTGGAGCAGCACTATATTCAGCTCCTCATTGGCCATTCCGTTTTTCTTTACGTAGTCATTCAGCCACTTGACGCCGTCCTGACCTTCTTTAAGGAAGTTGCCCCCCACCCATGCGGTATAGAGACTGTCGTCGGAAAGATCCATCATACGGTCAGAAAGAATAACCGGGATTCCTGCTGCCTTGGCTTCACTGAGCACAGTCTCCCAGCCAGTCTCTACAACCGGAGCTACCACGATGTAATCAACATCCTGCTGAATAAAATTGCGGATTGCCTTAATCTGGTTCTGCTGTTTCTGCTGGGCATCGTCGAAAATGAGTCTGTAACCATTTTCTTCGACAAAAGTGCTCTTAAAGGATTCTGTGTTTGCTGTGCGCCAGTCGGATTCGGCACCAACCTGAGCATAGCCTACAACAATCAGATCATCCTCTGCTCCAGCCGCGGCCTCATCCTGACCACCTGCAAAAACCTGGCCGAGGGAGAACACAGCGATAATCAAGAAAATAGCCAATACCTTCTTCATACATTCCTCCTTGGAATTGTGATTGTCGTAATGGTATCCTCGACATACTTCCGGGTACATGAGTTATCTTCCTGAGTTTCTTGCGTTTTTTTACCGTTTTTCCCAGTCAGGTTTGTTTTCTTATGAAAAAAGTATGAAAATTTATGGACAGCTACAGGGTTCTTTGGAAACAGACGTTACTCTGTAGTCCCGGGGAGAAATACCTGTATTCTTTTTGAAAATAAAACTAAAATAGTGAGGATCTCCATAACCGACTTCATAGGCAATATCCGCACACTTCATAGCGCTGGTACATAATAGTTTCTTGGCGTTTTCTATCCGGGTATTGGTTAAATACTCGATGAATGTCTCACCCGCCTCCTGTGAGAAAATCGTACTGAAGTGATTCGGGCTTACATTTACAAATGATGCCACGGTGTTTAGAGACATATCCTGGCTCATATAGTTTTCTGCAATGTAGCTTTTCGCCTTCTTGATAATAGAATGATGGCGACTGTTCATATGGTCATCGCGGTATAAAATCCACATTTCAATCAGGGTCCTGAGCTGACCGCGGAATGGTACAGAGGAAGCAGCCAGGGAATGCTCGATATTTTGCCGCAAGGAAATGGGAAGCGTCTGCTGTATATCCCCTCCGATTTCCTCCACCAGAGCTGTAATAATTTCGATTAAATCGTTATACACAAGCAGAACAAAACTGGGATCCGCAGCGTCCAGGGATTTCCTGCCGGAGATATCCAGATAAAGATCAATAATATCGTCAATTTCTTCCCGAGCAGCAAAACGAAGCCGTTCAGCAATTGGACCTTCTTCCAGGTATCTTGAATTCTCCTGTCGTTTCCACTGTATATCACTGACCCCTATAATTTTGTTTTTTCCCGTTAGAGACATATAGCGGACAGCTCTGTCGGCATCCGCATAAGAACTGACGATTTCCCCCACATGACTGACCATCGCACCTATACCAATGGAAACCCGGCAGCTGCTGTTGCGCTCCGTCTCAAAACGAATAGCCTGTGCAAGAGAATATACTCTGTCATCAGCAGAATCTCTGCCGGCATTCTTGAAGATCAGGCCCTGTTTCTCGACGCTTGGAGAAAAGAGGAGTACATCCTCCCTGCTCATTACAAGAGAAGATATTATGGATTTTACCACCGCGTAATCAGCAAATTTCTCCGAGTTTGAAGAGATATCCACAATCAGAACAACATAACCGTTGGCTATCAGATCAATTCCCAGGGAACGACCCGCCTCAATTGCATCACCGGAGCTCAGCTGACCGGTGGCTAAATCGCAGATCCATTTCTCACGAATAACTTCCTGGGAAGAGCTGATCTTCATCTTGAGGGTCTCTATATTGGTTAACCGTTCTTTTTCTTCTTCGATTTGACGGGTTACCTTTTCAAGGGTTGTAAGCATATCCGCCGAAGAAACCGGCTTAAGCAGATACTCGTCAATCCCTATGGAAATTGCATCCTTGGCATACTGAAATTCATCATGACCCGATAGAATTATAATCTTTATCCAGGGTTGATCCTTCTTTATAATTCGTGACAAAGTCAGCCCATCCATGAACGGCATTTTGATATCGGTAATGAGTATATCCGGTTTTACCTCCTGAAGAACGGTCAGGGCCATCTCTCCGTCAGGGGCCTCGCCTGCCAGAGTGTAGGGAGTGCGCTCCCAGGGGATACTGTTACGAATACCCTCACGGGTTACAATTTCATCCTCAACTAGAAATACACTATACATATTCTCGTATCTCCGGAAGTTTAAAAGTAACGGTTGTACCTTCGCGGTATCGGCTCTCTATTTGCAGCTTGGTTCCGCCATTGTAATACAGCGCAAGGCGTTTGTTTACATTATACAGACCGTAGACATCGCTCAGCTTTGAACTGTCCAGACTGCCGTCAATCTGATTGTTGATATCCTCAAGTCTTTCCGGTTTCAACCCTATCCCGTCGTCTTCAACCTGAAAGCAGAGGTATGGTTTTTCCACCCACCCCTTTACTAAAAGTTTCCCTCGACCCCGTTTATTTTTTATCCCGTGATACAGCGCATTCTCTACCAGGGGCTGAAGAAGAAGCTTCAGCATGGTTTTGTCGGCCATATCGTCATCGTAATCTATACTGTAATCCAGAATATCGCGATATCGGATCTTCTGAATTGTCAAATAATTGAGAACGTGTTCAAACTCATCCCGAACGGATACCCACTCTTTTCCGCGGTTTAGAGAACGGCGGAAAAAACTTGAGAAATTACGTGTAACTGATATCACCTGTTCAAACTGCCGCCCCTCAGCCAGCCAGATTATTGAATCGAGAGTATTATAAAGAAAATGGGGTGTAATCTGGGCCTGCAGAGCTTTCATCTCGGATTTCTGCAGATTCTTCTGTTCGCGAATATTGGTATCAATAAGTTCCTTAATCTTTACAGCCATGGAATTCAGGTTTTCTGTAAGATTATCAAGTTCCTTTACATTAGGAAGTTCAGCCCTGGCAGCAAGATTACCAGCTGCTATCTGGCTGGACAGCTTTTCCAGTTCACTGATGGGTTTATTTATGCTTATGGCCAGGGATCTTTGTGCCAAAACCGCGAACATCATGACTGCAGAAACCACCATAATCTGGACAAGCGACAGGGCCGCAGCGGTATTCTTTATCTGTTCATTTGTTCGTGCAACCGACTCAATTTCCAGCACTATGAAATTCTGGAGAATATCGGACACAAGTTCCGCTACTCCACGGATTTCATCAAGGGTTTTTTCATTTGTCGTTACGGGATACTGCTGCTCCATCTGGAGTCCCAATTGATCAACATAGCGGGACAGAGTATCCATTGCCCGGCCCGCAACCTCAAGCAACTGACGGTTATCCTGCTGTTCCGTGCTGAATTTAATGTTGTCCAGTCTCATGTTTATGTCACGGATAATCCCGTACTGTTTGCCCTCTATAAAGTCCTTATTACCGGCAACGATATCCCACAACTCGTTTGAAATATCCGTCTTTACAATCTGGTTAAGTCGATTTGTTTTACTGACGTTTGCAATCATCTGATCGTACTGGACCGTGTGGAACCAGGATGATGCAAGGCTGATAACCGGAGCTACCAGCATAAGGCTTATAATGATAATATATGATGTCTGTATCCGGTTCTGAAGACTTGTTGTCTTTATCCGGCTCATTACCAACTTGGAAACCGGTTTCATTTTCGCCGCAGCCATTAGTATCCCCGCGGAGGAATTGATTCCACATTGTTATCTTCGGTAAACACTTCCTCGTGGACATGCATTAAGCGAGGAATTTCCTCTCCCTTCGCAAGCTTCTTTGCAAGAGTCATAATTGTTGGACCAAACTTTGGATTGCACTCAATCACACAATTAACCGCACCCCGTCCCAAAGCATCAATGGCCGCCTGCTCGGCATCTATAGTAATGATCACGATGTCCTTCCCGGGATTAAGCCCCCGTTCGTTCATGACATCGAGTATTCCAAGAGTCATGCCATCGTTATGAGAAAAAACCACGTCAAAATCTTTATATTCGCTAGCGAGAATCCAGCGCATAATCTCGTTACCTTTGGAACGGAGAAAATCGCCGGATTCGCTGTATATAATTTTATATTCCGGACATTCATCGATAATCTCACGAAAACCTGCAGCCCGGCCTTTTGCAGGTGACGACCCCTCTGTTCCGGATATTTCTATTATTCGTACAGGATCCGTACGCGAAGCATCAGAGTTCTTGAACTTCTGTACAAGGAATTTTCCAGCTTCCCTTCCCTCTTGTTCACTATCTGTACCGATAAAACCTGCGTAAAGAGTTTCGTCGTTTGTAGTTATTTTTCTGTCAGTAATCAAGACCGGAATGCCGGCATCCCTGGCCTCCCGTAAAACATTGTCCCAGCCATCGGCAACAATAGGAACAAACGCAATAACATCCACCTGATATGCTATAAAGGAACGTATTGCCTTAATCTGATTATTCTGCTTTTGCTCAGCGTTAGAAAACAAAAGCTGCACTCCACTCTCTGCAGCTGCAGCTTTAATTGACCTGGTATTGCATTTTCTCCAGGCACTTTCGGCTCCTATCTGGGAGAATCCGAGAATAATACCGTTCTTCTGTTCATCTTCCTTATTGTTATCCTCAGTCTTATTACAGCTTGCAAACAGGGTAAATACTGCAAAAAAGAGGAGAGCCCAACTTAATATTTCTTTCTTCTTCCCAGCCATAGAATGGTGCACCTTGAAAATCATGCGTGTACGTTAACCCATTGTAAACCGTACCCGCGCCGCAGCACAAGTAGAATTTTAAATACTTATTTTTGCAGGATACCATAGTCATCATGAAGCAAAGGAGATTCCTGATACTCACTTTTTATACAGGGGCGTCTCCCTGACGCGAGTTACAGTAAGAATGCGGTCTTCGACGTCTGTTGCTGTACAATCGTGACGCCAGGCTCCGGCCGGCGGAAACTTTCAGTTTCCCTGCCCCCCCGGGCGTTCCTCGTCGCTGCCGCTCCTGCGGTACGCCCTCGGTCTTCACAGTATGGAACCGGGCGTTTGCCTTCGGCAAGCCGCCCTCGTTCCCCGCGCGTTCCTCGCTTCGCTGCGGTACGCGCGGTACAAAAAAAAGCCAGGCGACGTCCTACTCTCCCGCTATTCGCAGTACCATCGGCGCTGAAGGGCTTAACTTCCGTGTTCGACATGGGAACGGGTGGATCCCCTTCGCTAAGGTCACCTGGCAATAATTATTACCGTTTACAAACTGTAAGCTTTGACACTCACTGTTTATTTGTGCGTTTACCTTTCGGTAAACTATGTTATATGTCTTTCGACGATGGAGCACACCGGTCGTTTTTACCGCCTATTTCAAAAGCAGGGTCTCCCTGGTTTTGAAATTACGTACGGCTAAGGGAAGTCCGTAGAGTACTCTCTACGGGCGACCGTAAAAAGAGGAGCACACAATAATATGGTCAAGCCTCTCGACCTATTAGTACCGGTCAGCTCAACATGTTACCATGCGTAGACCGCCGGCCTATCAACCAGATCTTCTCTCTGGGGTCTTTAAGTCACCTTAAAGGTGATGGGATGTCTCATCTCGAGGGGGGCTTCCCACTTAGATGCCTTCAGCGGTTATCCCGGCCGAACTTGGCTACCCAGCACGTACCCTTGGCAGGATAACTGGTACACCAGAGGTTCGTCCATTCCGGTCCTCTCGTACTAAGAACAGATCCTCTCAAACATCCAACGCCTGTGGCAGATAGGGACCGAACTGTCTCGCGACGTTCTGAACCCAGCTCGCGTACCGCTTTAAATGGCGAACAGCCATACCCTTGGGACCTGCTCCAGCCCCAGGATGCGATGAGCCGACATCGAGGTGCCAAACTTTGCCGTCGATATGAACTCTTGGGCAAAATCAGCCTGTTATCCCCGGAGTACCTTTTGTCCGTTAAGTGACGGCCCTTCCACTCAGAACCGCCAGATCACTAAGACCTACTTTCGTACCTGCTCGACTTGTATGTCTCGCAGTCAAGCAACCTTGTGCCTTTGCACTCGTACGTTGATTTCCAACCAACGCGAGGTTACCTTCGCGCGCCTCCGTTACTCTTTAGGAGGCGACCGCCCCAGTCAAACCGCCCACCTGACATTGTCCCTTAACCCGTTTCAGGGCCAAGGTTAGAAATATAACCGGCAAAGGGAGGTATTTCACCAACGACTCCACACAGCCTGGCGACCATGTCTCTTCGTCTCCCTCCTATCCTACACATCACAGGCCACATTTCAATGCCAAGCTGCAGTAAAGGTTCACGGGGTCTTTCCGTCTAACCACAGGTAATCGGCATCTTCACCGATACTTCAATTTCACCGGGTTTCACGTTGAGACAGCGTTCAAGTCGTTACACCATTCGTGCGGGTCGGAACTTACCCGACAAGGAATTTCGCTACCTTAGGACCGTTATAGTTACGGCCGCCGTTTACCGGGGCTTCAATTCGACGCTCTCACATCTCCTCTTAACCTTCCGGCACCGGGCAGGTGTCAGTCCCTATACTTCATCTTGCGATTTCGCAGAGACCTGTGTTTTTGGTAAACAGTCGCTTGAACCTTTTCTCTGCAACCCCAAACAAATTTTGACATCCATTCAGGGCCACACTTCTCCCGAAGTTACGTGTGTATTTTGCCGAGTTCCTTAACGTGAATTCTCCCGAGCGCCTGAGAATACTCTTCCCGCCTACCTGTGTCGGTTTGCGGTACGGTCCCTTACAGCATATCTTTAGAAGCTCTTTCTCGGCACCTTGACTCCACCAGCTTCGATTCCCCGTAGGGTCTCTCGCCTTAACACTTTACCTCTCTGTGCGGATTTGCCTACACAGATCATCAGCTTAGTGCTTAGACCGGGACGACCATCGCCCGGCCCGGCTTCGCCTCATGCGTCACTCCATTCAGTCCTGTAAGAGGTACGGGAATATTAACCCGTTTCCCATCGACTACGCCTTTCGGCCTCGCCTTAGGGGCCGACTAACCCTTGGGCAGATTACCTTAACCCTGGAATCCTTAGGCTTTCGGCGGACAGGGATCTCACCTGTCTTTTCGTTACTCATGCCTGCATTCTCTCTTCCATCCCGTCCAGCATGTCTTCCAACACACCTTCATCCGTACATGGAATGCTCCTCTACCCCTGATAGTAAACTATCAAGCCGTAGCTTCGGTACTATGCTTAGCCCCGTTACATTGTCGGCGCACAACGACTCGACCAGTGAGCTGTTACGCACTCTTTAAAGGTATGGCTGCTTCTAAGCCAACCTCCTGGCTGTCTTCGCCGTTGCACTTCCTTTTCCACTCAAGCATAGTTCTGAGACCTTAGCTGACGGTCTGGGCTGTTTCCCTTTCGACCACGAATCTTGTCACCCGTAGTCTGACTCCCGCGCATCATTTAACCGGCATTCGGAGTTTGACTGAGTTTGGTACCCGGTGAAAGGCCCTAGCCCAATCAGTGCTCTACCTCCGGTAAACTAACGCAAGGCTAGCCCTAAAGCTATTTCGAGGAGTGCCAGCTATCTCCGAGTTTGATTAGCCTTTCACTCCTATCCACACCTCATCCCTGCCTTTTTCAACAGACTAGGGTTCGGTCCTCCACTCTGTGTTACCAGAGCTTCAACCTGGACATGGATAGATCACTCGGCTTCGGGTCTACCGCACGCTACTCATTCGCCCATTTCAGACTCGGTTTCCCTCCGGCTTCGGTTCTTCAAAACCTTAACCTCGCAACATACGGTAACTCGCAGGCTCATTCTACAAAAGGCACGCCATCACCCATATAAATACAGGCTCTGACCGCTTGTAGGTCCACGGTTTCAGGTTCTATTTCACTCCCCTCCCGGGGTGCTTTTCACCGTTCCCTCACGGTACTATTCGCTATCGGTAGCTGTTTCGTATTTAGCCTTGGAGGGTGGTCCCCCCAGATTCAGACAGGATTCCTCGTGTCCCGTCCTACTCAGGTACGCACTCGCATTCACTTCCATTTTCAGATACGGGGCTTTCACCCTCTCCGGCCGGCTTTTCCAATACCGTTCTCCTAATTTCCATGCACACTTTCCTGTACGCCCTACAACCCCCCATTGCACGCAATGAGGTTTAGGCTCTTACCAGTTCGCTCGCCGCTACTGTGGCAATCTCGTTTGATTTCTTTTCCTCTGGGTACTTAGATGGTTCAGTTCCCCAGGTTTCGCTCACATATGCTATTTTATTCACATACATGTGACAGAGAGTCTACTCTGCCGGGTTACCCCATTCGGTAATCCCGGGATCATCGGATGTTTGCTCCTCCCCCAGGCTTTTCGCAGCTTACCACGACCTTCATCGCCGAACAGCTCCAAGGCATCCTCCGTGGACCCTTATTCGCTTGACCATATTAGTTTGTGCTCCTTCCTCTGTTTTTGCGGTCACCGCTGTCGCCTACGACAGCGTCTCCCTTGGTCCTTTCGGCAGTCTCAGATGTAGCAAAGCCACATCTTCACTGCGCGTAAGCACTTCGGGTCTCCCTTGGCACCTTCGGCAGATTCAGAGCCGGCAAAGCCGTCTCTTCACTGCACCTTAGCGCTTCGGGTTTTTATAACCACACCCTGAAACTCCCCTATGTGGTTCGACTACTTCCCGTTTCGTCGAACCGGTATGTTTCAGGCTCTCTATGTCAAAAGATCAGTTTCGACCGGAAGATCAGATCTTCCAGGTCAGGAAAGATTACCTTAAAGGCAATCAGCCCTCTTCTATTATATGTGGAGGTAAAGGGACTCGAACCCTTGACCCCTAGAATGCAAATCTAGTGCTCTAGCCAACTGAGCTATACCCCCGGCATTGTAAAGCCTCGAGGGACACCCCTTAGGCTTATTCCCAAACTTTTTCAACTCTATTTAAAATGAGAGGGCGAAGAGACTGTTTCTTTTCAAAAAAGCGGGTTCCATCAAGTTGTGTCGTCAAGCAAAAGCTGTTACTGATCTTTTCCTCAGTAACGCGTTCCTTTTCCTCTCTCGTAGAAAGGAGGTGAT